>BNUY01000253.1 GCA_025997715.1 Spirochaetia bacterium | reverse complement strand
TAATCGTCCGTTTTTCCGGCGGGGCCAATGCCGGGCATACGATTGTCATTGGGGCGGAACAGTACGCCCTCCATCTGATCCCTTCGGGGATTCTCTATCCCGATAAAATGGTGATCCTCGGCGCCGGTATGGTTATCGACCCGGTGGCCCTGTTTAACGAGATTAAGATGCTCCAGGACCGGGGTATCGACACCACGGGGCGGGTTTTTATTGCCGACCGCGCCCACCTCGTCCTGCCCCGGTACATCGAGATTGATAAGGCCCGGGATCTGGCCCGGAAGAAGCCCATCGGTACCACCGGGCGGGGTATCGGCATCACCTATTCTATGAAAAGCGATCGGGACGGCATCCGCATAGCCGATTTGGACTGGAAGGAAAAGATGGACGAGTTGGAGAGCGTGGACCGGGACTTTCTGGCCCCCTATGCGGAGCGGCTCAAGGCCATGTCCATTGACCTTTCTACCTTTCTTTTTCACCATAAACATTCCCAGACCTTGTTTGAGGGCGCCCAGGGAACCCTGCTGGACCTGGACCTGGGGACCTACCCCTATGTAAGCAGCGGCATGTCCTGTGCCGCCGGCGCCGCCGTTGGGGGCTGCATCGGGCCCCGGAGCATAGACAAGGTGCTGGGGGTCTTCAAGGCCTATTCCACCCGTGTCGGCAACGGCCCCTTCCCCAGCGAGTTCGACCCGGATGCCGAGGACGAACTCTGCCGCTTTGTCCGTGAAACCGGCCGGGAATACGGCGTCACCACCGGCCGCCCCCGGCGCTGCGGCTACCTGGACCTGGTGGCCCTGCGCTATGCCTGCCTCACCAACTCCATCGACTCCCTGGTGATGACCCACCTGGACGTGTACGACACCCTGGATGAAATAAAAGCCTGTGTCGCCTACCGCATCGGGGATAAAATGGTAGAAACCTTCCCCGCCTCCGTGGACGCCCTGAACAACGCCGAACCGGTACTCCGCACTTTTCCGGGCTGGAAAACGTCCCTGTCCAACGCCCTGACCTATGAAGAATTTCCCATACCCGCCATGGAATACATTGAGTTTATCGAGCGGTTCTGCGAAACCCCTATTGATATCGTGTCCGTAGGCTATGACCGCAAGGAAACTATCATCAGGAAGAGCCCTTGGACGCGGTAGGTCCCGAGGACACAGTAGGTCCTATGGACAAAATCCTAATACTGGATTTTGGCAGCCAGACCACCCAACTTATCGGGCGGCGTATCCGGGACCTGGGAGTCTATGCGGAGATCATCCCCGGTGACACCGCTCTTGACGATGCCGTGCTTTCAGGCGCCGCC
Organism: Spirochaetia bacterium; assembly: GCA_025997715.1. Lineage (GTDB taxonomy): Bacteria > Spirochaetota > Spirochaetia > Treponematales > Breznakiellaceae > Termitinema. Next base: position 1,273 of record BNUY01000253.1, on the reverse strand, counting down.
GGCAGCACCCTCCGGGGCATCATCCTTTCAGGTTCCCCCGAATCGGTCTACACCGCCGAGGGCGCCGTGCCGGACAAAAAAGTCTACACCTTGGGCCTGCCCCTGCTGGGCATTTGCTACGGCCTCCAGCGCATGACCGTTGATAATGGCGGCGTGGTGGAGCCTTTGCCAAAAAGGGAATTCGGCAGGATAGGGGTGATGACTACCATGCCCGAGGGTGAGGGAAGCATCCGCCGTTTTCTTGCAAGTTTTGACCGGACCGTTCGGCTGAATAGAATCGTTGATCAACCCGATCCCCATGGAACCGATGGTGGGCCGCGTTTTTCCAAACCCGGTACGAAGCGGGCTATTACCGCCTGGATGAGCCACGGCGATACTCTGACCCGGCTTGCCCCCGGCTTCCGGGAATACGGCGTCAGCGATACCGGGTATCCGGCGGTGGTTGCCCATGAAACAAAGCCCTGGTTTGGCCTCCAGTTCCATCCCGAAGTTACCCATACTGAACGGGGTACGGAGATAATCGCCGCATTTGTGTTTGGGGTATGCGGCTGCAAGAAAAGCTGGACCATGGAACAGTATGTGGAGGAAGTCCGCGCTTCTTTGTCGGTGCGGGTCGGCAGTAATCCTGTGCTGCTCCTTATTTCCGGCGGCGTCGATTCCACCGTGGCCGGGGCGCTGCTCCTCAAGACACTTAATCCGGAACAGGTACACCTTATGTATATGGACACCGGACTCATGCGGAAGGATGAAACCAAAACGGTAAAGACCGCCTTGGAACAGCTCGGCGCAAAACACCTTTACATCATTTACTGTGAGGAAGAATTTCTCGGCGCACTCAAGGGCCTTGAGGAACCGGAGGCCAAACGTAAGGCCATCGGGGATCTCTTCATCACCATCCAGGAGCGGGAAGTTGCCCGGCTTGGGCTGCCGGATTCCTATTTCCTCGCACAGGGGACGCTCTATACCGACCTTATCGAAAGCGGCAAAGGGGTGGGCAAGAAAGCTCACCTGATCAAGAGTCACCACAATGTGGGAAGCCCCCTGGTGGACGCCAAGCGCAAACTGGGCCGCATCATTGAGCCCCTGGACCGGCTCTATAAGGATGAAGTCCGCCGCCTGGGGCGTATCCTGGGGATTGATGAAGAGGTGGTCCGCCGTCATCCCTTCCCCGGCCCCGGCCTCGCGGTCCGTATCCTGGGGGAAGTGACCAAAGAAAAATGCGGCATACTCCGTGAAGCCGACGCCATATTTATTGAAGAACTGAAAAAACGCC
>BNUY01000252.1 GCA_025997715.1 Spirochaetia bacterium | reverse complement strand
CATGTTTGACAGCTACAAGAACTTTCTAAAAGCGGACGTGACCTATATGCAAAACCGTCATGTTTTGGAAGGGTGGCTTTTTATTAATTTTATCGCTATGGTCGCCTACCACAAACTTTTCGACCGGTTGCGGGCCGCGAATCTGCTAACAAAACAATCGCCGAAAGATATTATAGAATTGGCAAAGGCAATCTATAAAATGCGCATTAGAGGCGAATGGCACCGTAGCGAAATACCAGCCCGGGTCCTTAAAATTTTTGAAAAAATCGGTATAGACTACCTAAAATAAGCGGAGTTAGGGCTTAAAAGCAGATTGTACGAATGTTATCACCTCGTCCATAGGTCTAAGTATACAGGAGATGGCGGCATGATACAAGCGGAAGTGATGAGGGGTCATTTGAGGATAAACAGGACGGCAAATACCAGCGTGGAGACAGTTAAACAACCTATGGCGATCCAGAAAGGGCGGTACTTCACAAACACTGATCGCCATGAAGCCCTGGATGGGGGGGAAGGCACAAAAGTGATGGACAGGTCGGGTATCCTCTTCTTTGCGAAGGGGCCATCGCCGGTTAATAGTGTTGCTCCCAACACACGGGCAGTGGCCGCGATAACGGCATCCGGGGTTTTGAGGCGGAATCTGCGGCGAAGGGCAGCGGCTTTCTCTATTATTTCCGGCCACAATGCTATGGACTCAAACCGAAGCAGAAAATTTTTGACGACCGCTATCTCAGCAGTACTCATACCCGGCTTGGATAGCGCTTCTATAGTGGTTATGTCGCTTATACATTTTCTACACACCGGTATGGATTCAAAAAAAGTGTCTATATCAAGCTGTTCATTGATATGGTTGATGATGACCGTTGAATCCAGGATATATATAGGTATTTCAGCCGTTGATATTGGCATCAGTTCCCCAATAGTCCGGCCATTCATCCCGCATATTGCGGATTTCCGCTTCCACATCAACATGCCGGCCCCAGGCTTTGCTGTCCTTCAATATGCCGTGCCAGTGTTTAAAGGAACGCAGGGAGGGGTCGTCCTTTTCAGCCGCCAAACGCCGGTCGGATGCCGCAATGAATTCTTCCCTGTTGCGGCAACTCTGCCTCGTTTCCTGGGGGAATTCCATACCGTCCATGCCGCCGAAGATAGGCCCGCCTTCCTGGCATTTTCTAAGATCCTCCACAAACTGCGCACGGTACACCGGGTCGGTACGCCTCCGCTCGGCCTGTTCCTCGGCTTCCTTTATAAGGGCTGCCAGTTCGGGGTCCGGGGGAGGGAGGGTGTAGCCGGGGGGAGCCGGATAGTAGATCATGCCGTCCCCCAGAGGTATACCGTCCGTCCTGCCATTGCAATCCTTCTTCGGTTTTTTAGAAAAGGGCTTGATAAAGACTTTGATCTTCGCCTTCCCCGCCGGAACTTCCTGCGGCAGGTCAAGTATCAACCGGTGATCGGCCAGTATTTCGATAGTCTGTTCTATGGTCATAGGGAACCTCCAAAGGTAAGGAACGGTAGTTTAAGAAACCTACTGGTTTCAAGTATAGGGGGGATAGCGGCATGATACAAGCGGAAGTGATGAGGGATTATTTGAGAATAAAAAGGATGGCGAATACCAGCGTGGAGACAATAAAACAACCCAGGGCGACCCAGAAAGGGTGGTACTTCACAAACACCGTACGCCATGAAGCCCTGGATGGGGGGGACGGCGCAAAGATAACCGGTAAGCCGGGTATCGTCTTCTTAGACAGATGGCCGTCCCCGGACACCAGGGTTGCGCCAAGGACCATGGCGGTGGCCGCGATAACCGCGTCGGCGGTTTTGCGGCGGTACTTGCGGCGGACTTCGATGGCCCGCTGTTCGATTGCATCGGTTAAGGGGTCCACCGTAACACCCAGCAGAAAGCGGGTAATGTCCGCCCGTTCCTTTGGCGAGATACCCGGAAAACCGTACAACTCAATGCGGGTGATGACGCTGATATGCCGCGTGGTTCCGAGAAACGACGCTTCATCAACCTTGCCTTTTACAAAGTTGACTATCCAGTTCGTGTCAAAGACGATCTTGTCGGCATCAGAAACGTTAGTTTCAGTCATCCCGCATTTCCCGCTGGATTTCTACGCCGTCCCTGTCGGCAAAACAGGGACTGTCCTTCATACAGCCCTTCAAGCCCTCAAAGGGGTTCTCGCCGGTGGCCCGCTCCCGTGCGGCCCGTTCCTCGGCTTCCTTGATATAGGGCACCAGTTCAGGGTCCGGGGGGCTGGGAATGAAGCCGGGGGGAGCCGGATAGTAGATCATGCCGTCCCCCAGGGGTATACCGTCCGTCCTGCAATTGCAATCCTTCTTCGGTTTTTTAGAAAAGGGCTTGATAAAGACTTTGATCTTCGCCTTCCCCGCCGGAACTTCCTGCGGCAGGTCAAGTATCAGCCGGTGATCGGTGGGGATGTCAATGGTTTGTTCTATGGTCACAGCAATTCTAAATTTGCCCGATTTATGATAAAATCGGGGGTATGGGTGGGGAAACATTTGAGCGGCTAATGAGGAATCTAGACAAAGCGGCGGAGAAGATACCCGACAACCGGCATGGGCCGAATA
>BNUY01000251.1 GCA_025997715.1 Spirochaetia bacterium | reverse complement strand
AAATTTTTATTTCCGGTGATTGGTAACGCAGAAAAAACTAATAGGATTTCTTTTTGAAGCATACGGATTAGCATTGTTCTCAAATCGTGAAATATAAGAAACAACCAATTCCAATTGTTTCTCCAGGATTAAACGTTGAAGTGAAGAGTAAGGCGAAGACGGAACATTTAGAAAAACTGGTTACCAAAAAATTGCCGGATTTCCGTACGCTTTTTCCCGAATACCGGGATTACCCCATCTACTTAGGCATCGGCAGTATGTCCTTCGACGACCATGTACTGCAAAGAGCCCAAGAACTGGGAATAGGTATTCTCCGCCAAAAAGGCGATACCATTGAAGCCGATACCGGCGCCGTCCGTGCCTATTAGGGCTTTGAAGCGAAAGGGCGCCCGGCCGGCCTCCGGGAATGCCCCGCCCTTTGCTATACCCCCCGATGTGGGGTATAGTGGGGGCATGGCAAAAAAACCAGTAGAAAAGAAAGAGAGAAAGCCGAAAAGGAAAACCGACCTTGTGGAAAATAGTGGCAAGGTACTGGTGAATCTCGGCCAGGTTGTTTTTGGAACCCTCTTTTTAGGCGGTGTATTGCGCGGGGAAGTTCCGCAATATATTATGGTGTTATCGGGTATAGTCGGCGCTACGGTATTCATCGTTTTAGGCCTTTTGCTTTCTGCAAAAGAAAAAGAAGATAAGGAGGAATGATATATGTGGATAATTTGGGCAATGGTAATTGTGGCCGTTCCGCTTTTGGCTTTAGCCTTCTACGGTATGTGGCGTAATCATAAGTATGACGAGTATTACAAAACCCACGAACACGGAGGTGCGTAACGGCAATGGCGGTCTGGGGAGCATGGCGCCCGGCCGGCCTCCCGGAATGTCCCGCCCTTTGCCATTCCCACGATGTGGGGTATAGTGGAGCTTGGGAGGGCAATATGACCTTACAGGAAAAACTGGCGATGCATGTTAAAAGTGTTGAGTTGAAAAAGCAGGGCAAACTTGAGGAAGCGGATCGCTTGGAGCGGTCAATTCCAATGCCGCCGTGGCTTGCGGAGTGGTACAAGAAGTATGTGGGTGTCGAGCCTTTGAAAAATGGCGGCTGGAACTTATCGGAAGCGGAGGAAGCGTTTGGGCGAGATTGGCTTACTCGATAGGATAGCCAAAGCGGTGGCTTCGATTGCCGAGGGACGCCGGGGCTTGGAGACCGAAGGCAGCACAGAGGCGGGACGTGTTTCGTATCGGGACGGTCTTGCGGAAGCGATGGCAGTTTTTCAGGAAGCAACGGCAAGCAGTGACGCACGGACGAGTATCCTGGTTGACCACGCCTATGTGACCCAGGAGCGGCAGTTCTGTGACCCCCAGGATGCGGACGCAATCGGCAGCCTCACGGCGGCGGTTACCGGCTTTGATGATGCGCTTCGTGTTTTGCCAACGGTTGCGGATACCCTAGCCTATCATTTTGTGGAAACCTCTTATCCACACGATAGCAACTACCGGGTGAGCGGTATGCCGAAGGACGCATTTCATGTTGCGTGTATTGGACACAAGATGCGCCTCCTGAACACACTTCGTACGCCCGGTCTCTCCATGATGGAAAAGGCGGTATATCAGCAGCGGCGGATGAACATGAGCGCGGTACAGGACGTATACTTGGAGTTGCAGCAGACAGCGATGAGATAAAAATAGCGTAGACTAATGCTATTCCCGGCGGGAGGAAATAGTGTATACTATACCCAAGAGGTACTGCTATGAGTTTAGTATTTGAAGACATCACCCTAAAGAACGCATTGGATGTGGGTAATTCGGAGCATGGGCTTATCAAAGCATCTGAAGTCCATGAGGTAACGGTGCGGTGTATGGCTGACACCGGTGCGTGGACCCTGGTTATCAACGAAGAGGTCCGTGCCGCCCTGGGCCTTAAAATCAAGAACCGCAGGAAATCTACCCTGGCCAATGGCGATACGGCGATCAGTGATATGAGCGAGCCGGTAGAGGTGTGGTGGAAGGACCGGTCCATGACCTGCCAGGCAGTGGTCCTCCCCAATGCTACCAGGGTCCTTCTGGGAGCAATCCCCCTTGAGGATATGGACCTTATGGTGGACCCCGTTGCCGAAAAGGTGGTCGGCAGACACGGCGATGAGGCCTTGTATACGCTCATGTAGGTATATGGCGGTACTGATACGATGAGAGCAAGCCGTTTTGGGTGCAAGCCTGGGGCGGCTTTTGCTTTTTCGGTGGTTATGGCGTATAGTGGAAGGAGGGTAAACCATGATAACAACACACGAGCGGGAAGACGAGCCAATGACCTTTGAGCAGATTCGGGAAATGTACCGGGAGATAGGCCGGACGCAGCCAAAGACGGACAATCAAGAACTTGTTTCCATGCAACGCATCTACGAGACCCAAATCGTTAGAGATGCGGAGGACGACCTCTTTGCTGCCGCTTTGACATCCAAATCGATGTTTGCCGGGCAGCGCTACGATGCCATACAAATTCGTGCCAATCGGAGTTCCAAGGGCCGAACTGGTAGATTCGATTTTATCCTCTCCAACGATGCTACCGTGGCCATCATAGATGTGAAGGATAAAGTATGCCAAGACGATGTAGAGAAAATGGTTACCAAACAACTGCCGGATTTTCGCGCCCTCTATCACGAATATCAAAACAGGGCAGTCTACTTAGGTATCTGCAGCATGTCCTTCGATGACCATGTACTCCAAAGAGCCCATGAACTGGGAATAGGTATACTCCGCCAAAAAGGC
>BNUY01000250.1 GCA_025997715.1 Spirochaetia bacterium | reverse complement strand
TTTCAAGCCACTTATGAAAACTTACTATTATTGGTGTGCATCTCCGGATCCGTTCCTCAAGGAACTCCTCCAATGATATGATGCGCTTCTTCACCTTTTCCCGTAAATCTTTTTCAACGGTGTACAGTCCTTTTATGTATGAGATAGCCTGTGCTGCGCCGCATGTTTTTTCAGTCCCTACTGCCCCCGCCGCTTTCATTGCTTCAAAGAACTTTCTTCGGGCATGGGCAAAACAGCCGACATGAACAACATCCGGATATCCTATAAGAGCAGCATTATAGCTACCCCATCCGTCCGTTTGCAGGTATCCCTTGAACCCCTCAAGAAAGGGAATCACATTTTCGCTCGCACGGGTTTCATTGTATTCATAGAAAAGCGCCGGTTTGTCGGGCGGCCCGCCGCGGGCAAGCCACATATACGATTTGCTGGTATTGCTTCGGCCCGGTTCACGCATCACTCGAACCAAAGGTTCGCATCATGGGGGTTTCATCCATCTGCATCACCGATCCACTTTTCACATGAGTTTTTAGTTTTTCTATCAGAGGTTCCAGTCGTTTCCCTGTCTTCATCTGCCAATTGCTCATGTCCTGCCGGGATATATTCACCCCGATTCGTTCAAAACCCGCTTCCTGGCGATAATACGGCACATGATCGGCATATTTCTTCACAAATATAAAACTTAACAATCCTGCCGTCGCTATGCTTCCAGTCCTCCACCCACATCCGCTTCTCTTCTTCGCTGTAACGCTTCGGTGAAGGTCGGTACTTATCCGCACATTAAACGAGCCCTTGAATGGTTTTTCCGGTTTTTTGCCCTTTTCGATACAAAATGCCAAATATTCATCAACCGCATGATGAAAGTCCGTTGTTATCGCGTCTACGCTATCACCTTCAAAAGAGATGAGGTCCTTAATGCCGACAACTTTTCCGAAAAACACCGCGTCTTCTTCGGAAAATTCAACGCTCCCCCCGTACTCTTTGTAATGAAGATAGGTTTTCATAGTAAACCCCTTTCCTGTAATGCTTACCATGGGACAAGAAAAAAAGCAACTAATTTTAGTTGCAAAGTATTTCCCGTTGACTTTACCCCGGAGTGTGATATGATTTTTAAAAGGAGGAGCACAGAATGAACGCTAAGGCTCTCGTTCCCGCGAAAATCGTATTGGTTGATGACGATGTCACCAGCCTTGCCCTGGGGAAAAGCATCCTTGCTCCAAAGTATGATATTATAACCATCCCTTCCGGGGAAAAGCTCTTTGTATTCCTTGAAAAAGCACAGCCCGACTTAATTTTGCTGGACGTTGAAATGCCCGGCATGAACGGCTACGAGGTGCTGAAAAAACTTAAGGCAAGCCCGAAGTATGCGGGTATCCCGGTCATTTTCTTAACATCCCGGGCGGACCCGGCGAGCGAACTGGAGGGCCTGAAACTGGGGGCCATTGATTATATCTCCAAACCCTTTTCGCCCCCCCTGCTCCTTAAGCGGATAGAACTCCACCTCCTGGTGGAAACTCAGACCAAACGCCTATGGGAGTTTAATAATAACCTCCAGCATCTGGTTAAGGAAAAAACCAAGGCCGTGCTGGACATGCAAAACTCGGTGGTAAAAACCGTGGCGAACCTGGTGGAATACCGTGACGAGGTTACCGGAGGACACATAGAGCGGGTCCATGCGTATCTGGAGATTTTGCTGGACGTCATGGCTGCCCAAAAACTACACCTCGGGGAAATAGAAGGCTGGGACCGGGATTTCTTTCTCCAATCATCCCAGCTCCATGATGTGGGCAAAATCTTCATTCGGGACAGTATCCTGCTAAAGCCCGGCAAACTGACCGGCGAGGAATTAAGCGTCATGAAAAAACACACCGTCTTTGGTGTCCAAATTATAGAGGAAATTGAAAAAAGCATACCAATTGGACCCAGGTCCGCAAGCTCTTTTCTGACCCATGCCAAGCTAATAGCCGGCACCCACCATGAACGATGGGACGGTACGGGCTACCCCTACGGTTTAGCAGGGGCAACTATCCCCCTGGAGGGCCGTTTAATGGCCATCGCCGATGTATACGACGCCCTTGTATCGGTCAGGCCCTATAAAGCGCCCCTTCCCCATGAACAGGCGGTACAGATTATTGCCGAGGGAACGGGAACCCAATTCGATCCCGATTTGATTGGCCTCTTTTGTTTAGTTTCAGATAAATTCAAGCGTGTGGCGCAGAAAAACTAAGTCAATCCGTCTCTTATCATCCTTTCTATATCTATATAAATTTATTTATTAGAAATAAACTTGACGGCTCCCCCTTTTGATAATATCATGGAATATTCATATAGTCTTCAGTTAAATTTCTATAGAAGGAGAAGCCTCTGATGGCGGTAAGTACTTTTAAAAGAGGGTTGCGTTTCCCATCGACGCGGAAGGAAGCAACCGAGGGGAAGTCCGTAGAGTGGACCCCCCTATTAAAACAGGTGGTGATCCCCATTAACCAGCATCTCGGTGCGCCGAATAAATGTCTGGTCAATGTGGGGGACAAGGTCAAGCGCGGGCAGAAGATCGCCGATGCGGCGGCTCCCGGCCCCATGACCGTACCGGTTCATGCGTCTATTACCGGCGTGGTGAAGAAGATCGAGCCCCGGACCCAGCAAAACAACGGTGAGGGTATCTGCGTAATCCTTGACTAGCTAGTTGAACCGGAAGGTCACGGCGAAGATATTTTCCCATCCTTGCCCAGCTATGACCCCTTTACCTGTTTTAAACCGGCGGTCTATTCTACTGATCTCACCTTGGTTTCT
>BNUY01000249.1 GCA_025997715.1 Spirochaetia bacterium | reverse complement strand
ATAGTAAGTTGTTTCACTTATCTTAATAAAGGGATACGGCATATACGAAAAATAACCAAGATGAAAGACGAACCAAGATGGAACATTGAGGATACTATTGAAAAAAAACCAAAAAACGTAAAACTTCGTCAGGCGTGTCACCTTCCTTGATCTTCCCCGCGATAATAAGCTTTGCCAAGGGGTTTTCCAAGTCCGCCTGGATGGTCCGCTTGAGGGGCCGTGCGCCAAAGAGGGGATCATAGCCCCGTTCCGCCAAAAGTTCCTTCGCAGCATCGCTGAGCGTAAGGGTGATTTTCCGGTCAAGCAGACGTTCCGCAAGGCGCTTGAGCTGTATCTCCACAATTTTACTGATTTCCCCTTTGCCCAGCCGGTTGAAGATAACCGTCTCGTCGATGCGGTTGAGGAATTCCGGGCGGAAACTTTGCTTGAGGAGTTCCATGAGCCCATCCCTGATATCGGCGGGGTTTTTTGCCGCCAGAATCAGGTCCGAGCCGAGGTTGCTGGTCATAATGATGATAACGTTCTTGAAGTCCACCACCCTGCCCTGGCCGTCGGTGAGGCGGCCGTCGTCGAGGATCTGGAGAAAGACATTGAACACCTCCGGGTGGGCCTTTTCGATTTCATCAAAGAGAATAACGCTGTAGGGACGGCGGCGCACCGCTTCGGTAAGCTGTCCCCCCTGCTCATAGCCCACGTAGCCCGGAGGTGCGCCGATGAGGCGGCTCACGGAATGTTTTTCGCCGTACTCGCTCATGTCGATACGGGTCAGGGCCTTTTCGTCGTTGAAGAGAAAGTCCGCCAGGGTTTTTGCCAGTTCTGTTTTGCCCACACCGGTGGGGCCTAAGAACAGGAAGGAACCCAGGGGGCGGGCGGCGTCGGAAAGCCCCGCCTTGTTGCGCCGGATAGCGTCCGCCACCGCTTCCACCGCGGTAAGCTGACCCACCACCCGCTGTTCCAGCACCTTTTCCAAGTCCAGGTACTTTTGCAGTTCCCCGCTGTTTTTACCAGGTCCCTTGCCCTTTTCGTCCCTATCTGCTACCCTATAAAAGTCCCGCAGCCAGGAACCATGCAAATGAGCGCCGCCTAACTCCGCCAGGTTCGGAAGGAAGCAACGGTAAGCGGATGTTTGTTGTGCCGTGGCCTCCCTGGTTGTGGGGCTTTACTATATGCGTTAACCGCCGAATTGCGCCAGTTCCAAAATAAGGATTAACCACCGACCTCACTGACGCCACGGACTTCTGCTTTCTTATCCTTTCCTTTGTCCGTGAGGGTCCGTGAGGTCGGTGGTTAAAAATTCTTCTATTTTGGAACCAGCTCCATTGGGAACCTTAACGGCGGCAAATAATTTGCCCATTCCTCCCCCTTTTCGTATCTTATTATTAGAGGAAAAAACATGAATTACGAAAAATTGACCATAAAAGCCCAGGAAGTCCTGAACGAGGCTTCCACCATCGCCCAAAAGAACGACCATTCCCAGATTGAGACCGAACACCTGCTCCTGGCCATGCTGAACCAGGAGGACGGTCTTGCCCTGCCCATCATCAAACATATCGGGGCCAATGCGGACCAGATAAAGACGGATACCAACACCCTGGTTGCGGCGGCCCCAAAAGTTTTTGGTGACGCCGCGCAGATATACCTTTCCGCCGCCGCCTCCAAGGCGCTGGCAAAAGCGGAAAACGAAGCGGCTTCTTTAAAGGATGATTACATTTCCACCGAACACATCCTTATCGCCATTGCCGCCGGGGAAGGAAAGGCTGCGGATATGCTCAAGAAGGCGGGGGTGACCAAACCGGCGATTCTGGCGGCGCTGAAACAGATCCGGGGGAACGCCCGGGTGACGGACCAGAACCCCGAGGGTAAGTACCAGGTCCTGGACAAATACTGCCGGGACCTCACCGCCCTGGCGCGGCAGGAAAAGCTGGACCCGGTGATTGGCCGGGACGAGGAAATCCGCCGGGTGATGCAGGTCCTGTCCCGCCGCACCAAAAACAACCCGGTCCTTATCGGCGAACCCGGTGTCGGCAAGACCGCCATTGCCGAAGGATTAGCCCGGCGTATTGTTGCGGGGGACGTGCCCGAGGGGCTCAAGGGGAAGAAGCTCCTGGCCCTGGATTTAGGCGCCTTGGTTGCGGGGGCCAAGTTCCGCGGCGAATTCGAGGAACGGCTCAAGGCGGTGATCCACGAAGTCCAGGCGGCGGATGGAAATATCATCCTGTTCATCGACGAACTGCACACCCTGGTTGGCGCCGGGGCTGCGGAAGGGGCTACCGATGCCTCCAACTTGTTGAAGCCCGCATTGGCTCGGGGGGAACTCCGCTGCATAGGAGCCACCACCCTGGATGAGTACCGCAAGCATATTGAAAAGGACGCCGCCCTGGAACGGCGCTTCCAGCAGGTCTACACCGCGGAGCCTTCCGTAGAGGATACGATAGCAATACTGCGGGGCCTGCAGGAACGCTACGAGGTACACCACGGGGTGCGGATCAAGGACGAAGCCCTGGTTGCGGCAGCAACCCTATCGGACCGGTACATCACCAGCCGCTTCCTCCCGGACAAGGCCATCGACCTGGTGGACGAGGCGGCGAGCCGGCTCAAGATGGAACTGGACAGTCGGCCCACGGAACTGGATAAGCTGGAACGCCGGTTGCTGCAGCTTTCCATCGAACAGCAATCCCATCAAGACGGGGGATGCGGCCTATGAATGGGCGCTTTCCGGGGCCGAAGTGGTTTCCACCGCTGCGGTTGCAGCAACGGAAGGAGTTGCCCTACCCTTTGCCCCTTTCTTAACAATAAGTTC
>BNUY01000248.1 GCA_025997715.1 Spirochaetia bacterium | reverse complement strand
TGGCGGGGTTTGCGGTGGCCCTGTTTGCGGACACACTCGTCCCGGCAAAGGGCTTCAAGACGCTCATCGGGGCGTGTATCCTCGCGGGGCTGGTGATCATGCTCTGGAATGATCGCCGGGGGAAGGATGCGGCGGTCCCATCGGGGTGGTTGCGAACCAAAGGTTCGACAGCGTTGTTCGGCATCCTTGGGGGATTTTCCACGATGATAGGCAATGCGGCGGGGCCGGTAATGTCGGTTTTTCTCCTGTCGGTACGGCTGCCCAAGGCCGCTTTTGTGGGGACGGCGGCATGGTTTTTTCTTATCATCAATTATCTAAAAATTCCGCTCCAACATTTTGCCTGGCATAACATCAGTGCCGAAAGCCTCACCTTTGATGCGTATATGGTCCCCTTTGTGCTGGCGGGCGTGTTGTTAGGGATACTGCTGGTCAAGAAAATCTCCGAGTCCCTGTTCCGGAAGGCCAATTATGTCCTGACCCTGGTTGCCGCAGTCCTGCTGTTTGTGTAGGATAGCCGCCTACAGCCTGCTAATTTCGTCATCCCTTAAGGGGCGTTCCAAAATTGATGCACATGGTGGAAATAAAGTTCGTCAACAAGGCGCCCGTCCAGTAGGTAGACACGTACTAAATTGTGTATAACAGCGAAAGAATAAATAACCACGGACTGGTTTTTGCCTGTCTTTTTCTTTTGTCCGTGCTCTCCGTGTGGTCGACTTTTCTACCTTCATACACATTAGCAATGGTGTCTACCTATGAGTTTCTACTCTTCAACAAGCGGGTTTCTCAGTACATCGGCGTTCAGCATAAGCGCTACCCGGCCTTCCCGCAAAAGCCGGAGGTTGTCAGCCGAGGACAGAATGACCAGGGCGTCTTCCCGGTCAATGATGGGGTCCGTGGGCCTGATGCCGTATACCCCTCGGGCAAAGATACGCAGGGGCTTATCCCCCACCAGAGCGGTCAGTTCCGGGCTGAGTCCCGAGGGGGTAGGGCGGAAGACGCCGGACTCCGTTACGTACCGTACCATGCCGACAGTCCTGGCCGTATCGGGGTTCAGCATATTCCGGTCGTAGAGCAGATTCATTTCGGTATCCCAAATCTTGGGAAACAGGCAGGGGAGGGCCAGGCTTTTGATATTCCGGCCATGGACGGGCAAACTTTCCGCAGCCAGGATGATGATCCCCGTATAGGACGCGGCAGGCAGGGGCCGCAGGGGCCGGATAAGGTCTGCGGGACGGCTATGCCGGATAAGGGCGGCGCCGATGCGGGTAAGGTCGATGGTATAGGCGGCGGTTAGGGAGGCCAGATCCGTGGAAAGCGCCGGGGGAACCCTCCGGGCGGAGAGGGCGATATTCCCCACTTCCTGGAGGGTGAATTCCCCCCGGTCAATCAGATCCTTCACCGTATTGGCGGAATCCACCGGAATTGAAAGGATAGTAGGCCGCACCAGCCGTGGATATTCGGTAACAATCAATTCCTCCGCCTGAGCCCTCCCGGTAGGCAACCGAATCCCCGCAGACCGCAAATTGAGGTCCACCTTAGCGGTAATTTCCATAGCCTCCCAAGCCACCGCCCCGTCAATATCCAGCGTCTGCCCAAACGCTCCCGCCAAAATCACCCACAGCAACACTGAAACGAAAATTCCCCTACGCAATCTCTCCCCCCCAAAAACCTTCTGCGCCCCAGAGCGAGAAAAGGATGTGCCCTTACGCAATCTCTTCCCTCCCAAAAACCTTCTGCGCCCCAGAGCGAGAAAAGAAACTTCCCCTACGCAATCTCTTCCTCCCAAAAACCTTCTGCGACCAGAGCGAGAAAAGAAAATTCCCTTACGCAATCTCTTCCTCCCAAAAACCTTCTGCGACCAGAGCGAGAAAAGAATATGCCCCTCAAATGGTATTAGGGGTGTCAGTGGAAAGTATGGGGGGACCCTCTGGGGGGTCCCATACTTTCCGACTGACAGGCCCCCCTAGTATCCGTTTCCCGGCATATTCTTTTCTCACCTTTCTCACCTTACAGGCGTTTTCAGTATCCGCCCCTCTTTGAGTGTATCGTTTAACTCCATACCGTTGACCGCCGCCAAAAGTTGGGGGTCTACCGCATAACCCAGGGCGATGGACCAGAGGGTCTCCCCCCGCTTGACCATGTGGGAACCTTCGAACCCGCCATTCCCGCCGCCGGTACTGCTTGCCGCTGCGGGCTGCCCTACATAGGGGGCGGTAATGTCGGTAATAGCGGGGATGCGGAGTTTGCCGCCGATATGGAGAAGCTTGGTGTTCGTGCCGGGATTGGCGGCGAGGATCTGGGCCACGCTAAGGCGGTAGTGCTGGGCAAGGGCGGAGATGGTATCCCCGTAGCCGATGGTGTGGAAGCGGTACCGGATCAGGGGCAGGCCGGGCCGTTCCAGCGCCGCAAGGATTGCCGGGGCTTCTGCGGAGGGGATCTTGAGCTGGTAGCCCTTTTCCGGCGGGGTGACGGCATAGCGGAGTTCCCGGTTTCCCTGTTTGAGCAGCGCCGAATCTACCCCGGCGTATTCCGCCAGCAGTTCCAGATCCACCGACTGGTCCAGGCCTATCCGGGTCCATTGGGGGTCATCCTGCCAGGGGGGCGTAAAGCCGTATTGCCGGGGGTTGGACAGGATATGGGAGACCGCCAGCAGTTTGGGGACGTAGCCGATGGTATCCGTCTTTAAGAGGCCCCGTTCCGCTAGGGTCCAGTAGTCCGATATGCCGGTCTGCTTTATCAGGCGCTGCACCCCGCCCAACCCGGCGTTGTATGCCGCCAGGGCCAGGGCCCAGTCGCCCAGTTGCCTGTGGTTGTCCTCAAGCTTTTGCAGG
>BNUY01000247.1 GCA_025997715.1 Spirochaetia bacterium | reverse complement strand
GCTCCGAAGTAACCGCCGCAGCCCTGGACGTTACGGCCGGGACCATCCGCCGGGACCCCTTCGCCATGCTCCCCTTCTGCGGCTACCACATGGGTGATTACTTCAAGCACTGGATAAATCTGGGCAAGAAATACGGCGACGCCCTCCCCAAGATCTTCTTCGTCAACTGGTTCCGCAAAAACGACGCAGGCAAGTTCATCTGGCCCGGCTACGGCGAAAACTCCCGTGTCCTGGCATGGATCTTCGACCGCTGTGACGGCAAGGGTAAGTGCGTGGACACCCCCATCGGCATCCTCCCCACCGCCGACGCCATTCCGCGCCCCGCCGGGGTCAGCGAAGCGGACATGAAGGAAATCCTCAACGTGGACATCGAAGGCTGGAAGAAGGAGATTGCCGATGTACGGCAGAACCACTATCCCAAGTTTGGCGACAAGCTGCCCCGGGAATTGTATACGGAGTTGGATGCTATCGAAAAACGGCTGGGTGTGTAAGGGCTAAAGACGGATCACTAAAAACGTATTTTAGTAAGCCGCAGGGATTCCCTGCGGCTTTTATATTTTCCGGAGACCCAGGATAAACGCATAGGAAAAATAATGAAGAAAAGAGAAGAATTTTAACCGCGAAGGGGAGCATGGCGAAGGGGTCCCGGCGGATGGTCCCGGCCGTAACGTCCAGGGCTGCGGCGGTTACTTCGGAGCCCACAATGGAGCCCATGAAGACCCCGTGGACCCAGCTTTTGGCCTGGTTTACCAGGGGGATGGTCTTGGGGCGGCGGCCGCCGAAGAGGAATGCGCTGATGGGCACACCCTTGGGGTCCTCCCATTCGCCGGCGATGGCGGGGCACTGTTTGGCCGGGCCGGTGAACCGGGAATTAGGGTGGGCGGAAGGGGGCTGATCCTTGTTGGCCTTATCCTGAGTCCAGGGGTTGCCGTTCCAGTCGATGAGCTTGCCGGGGGCGTCGTAGCCGATGCCCTCCCACCACACGTTTTTGTCCTCCGTGAGGGCTACATTGGTGTAGATGGTGTTGCTCTTGATGGTTTCCATGGCGTTCTTGTTG
Source organism: Spirochaetia bacterium (assembly GCA_025997715.1). Lineage (GTDB taxonomy): Bacteria > Spirochaetota > Spirochaetia > Treponematales > Breznakiellaceae > Termitinema. The sequence continues at coordinate 1,788 of BNUY01000247.1, read as the reverse complement.
GATTCGTTGTTGGTGCCCGGAGCCACGCCGAAGAAGCCCGCTTCGGGATTGATGGCGTAGAGCCGGCCGTCCTTGCCGGGTTTCATCCAGGCAATGTCGTCACCCACGGTTTCCACCTTCCAGCCGGGAAGGGTGGGGATCAGCATGGCGAGGTTTGTCTTGCCGCAGGCCGAGGGGAAAGCGCCGGTGATGTACTTTACTTCGCCTGCGGGGTTGGTGAGCTTCAGGATCAGCATGTGTTCCGCCAGCCAGCCTTCGTCCCGTGCCAATACCGAGGCGATACGGAGTGCCAGGCACTTTTTACCCAGCAGGGCGTTGCCGCCGTAGCCGGAGCCGTAGGACCAGATTTCACGGGTTTCGGGGAAGTGGGAGATGTACTTCTTGTCCAGCGGGGCGCAGGGCCATTTGCCGTTGTCCTTCTGGCCTGCCGCCAATGGTTTGCCTACCGAGTGGTAGCAGGGAACGAAGAAGCCGTCGCTGCCCAGCACCTCCAGGACTTTGCCGCCCACCCGGGCCATGATGTGCATATTCGCCACCACGTAGGGGGAATCGGTGATTTCCACGCCTACCTTGGCAATGTCCGACCCCACGGGGCCCATGGAGAAGGGGATCACGTACATGGTACGGCCCTTCATGCTGCCCTTGTACAGCTCGGTCATGTTCTTCTTTAGTACCGCCGGGTCTTCCCAGTTATTGGTAGGGCCCGCGTCATCCTTGCTCTTTGAGGCGATAAAGGTGCGGTTTTCTACCCGCGCCACATCCGTGGGGTCCGAGCGGAACAGGTAGCAGTTGGGCAGTAGCTTTTCGTTCAGCTTGGTAGCCAGCCCGGCATCCACGGTGATTTGGATCATCCGGTCATACTCGGCCTTGGTACCGTCGCAGACTTCGACCGCATCCGGGGCCATCAGGGCAGCCGCGTCCTCGACCCATTTTTTGAGGCCCGAGTGTTTTAATTCTTGAACTTTCATTGAAACTCCTTGCGTTTGACCAATAGGGCAATTGAAATTACTTTAAATTACCCGTTTTTTTCAGTATACACAAGCAGAGGAACTTGTAGAAGTGGGGGATTTTACGATATTGTTCCCCTATGATAGTTGTAGGAATCCTTGTATCCCTGGTGCTGCTGGTGGTCATCATCCGGTTTGCCCTTTCCAAACAAACTGACAAGCTGGTAAAGCGGGCCGCCGTCATTGCCCTGGCCGTCATCAGCGTTGCGATTGTTATCTGTGTGATCATGATCGTCTCAGGGCCTAAAGCGGTGGAGGAGGAGCCGGTATTTGCGGGCTTTTCTCCGGTGGAGGCGGCGCCGGTAACGAACCCTGCTTCGGTGTATGCCCTGATTTTCGGGGTTATCTTGGTGCTGTTTGTGGGGTTTATTATCTATCTGGCGATGCGGGATAAGAAGGCAGAAAAGAATATGCTCGGAAAAGAGTAGTGGGGGGTCCTGTCAGAGGGAAGAGACGGGGCCCCTCCGGGGGCGCCTCCCCGTCTCTTCCCTCTGACACCCCTAATACCCTCAGTAGGGGCATATTCTTTTCTGCCCCTATGCGCAGAATTTAGGTCCGTTAGGTTCGTAAAGGATGGCGATATAAGTAGAAAAGAATATGCCGCCAACAAAGCGTATTGGGGGTGTCGGTAGGAAAATATGGAGGGGACCCTCCGGGGCACTGTCAACAGGATAAGGCTCAGCAGTTGGATTTGCGGTTGTGTTCGAAGCGGCCTTTCGGGTTAAAAGACTTAGAGATTCGAGGAGGAGAGCGGTTTAAGCGGACGGGAACAACGCGTATT
>BNUY01000246.1 GCA_025997715.1 Spirochaetia bacterium | reverse complement strand
AATAGTATCGTTTGCTGCCGCTCTATACCAACCTTGTACGCCATTGTCTCGCTCCTGCTTTGCTTCGCTCTCCCCTTTATAGCAGTTCTATCGCTTTTTGGCTAGTTTTCGGACGGTCTGCCCCCCCATCCGTTAAATAGTTTTCGCGTATTCAGCTTCATTTTTATTGTTCTGTTTCTTGCCTTTCAGGCTCCTGCCGAGGCACAAACGGTGGAATGGATAGAGCAGCCTTTTTTCATTACGGTGATGGGGCAGTATTACTTTTTTCCTGCCAATGCACCCTTTGATTTTTGGTCCTATTTGAAACCGGAACCGGCCTTTCGCGCCGCCCTGGGATATGAATGGCGGCAATTCGCCTTTTCCCTGGGATCCGGTTATACCCATTTTGAGGGAATAGATCCCTACCGGATGTATGTTGAGGACCTGCACCTCTTTCCTCTGTTGTTCAAGTTTGGCTATGCCTTCCGTCTTCCCAAGGGGTTTGGGATACAACCGGAAGTGGGGGTCGGCACCGTATTCTACAAAGTCTACCACTATCCAACAGAAAAGGATTGGCTGGAGGGCAGCCTAAAGGAAACCTTTGCCCAAAATATGATAGCCGCCCTCCGTCTTAACCTGGTGTGGGAAATATACCGGGTTCCCATCCTCCGTCTCCATATTGGCGGCGGGGTGGACATGATTCCGGAAACCGAAGGGCCTTTTTTTATACCCGCCGTTGAGGTGGGCCTTACCTTTAAGCCCCGCCTGCTCCGGCGTATTCCGGCACGGCCGGATCCCAAGGCGCAGACGCTGTCCGCGCTTCGGGCAGACCTTGAAAATGTTAAGGATATCGCCATTGAAAAGGTTCCACGGGGCATAAAGATAACCGTCTGGAACATCCATTTTATTGATGGGACGGAGAAGATCGTTCCTGCCGACTATCCCCGGCTGGTGGCGATAGCTAATGCGATCAAGCGGGATTCGGAGAACCGTAAAATCCATGTGGATAGCCATGTTGCCGCCGGGGGCCGCCCTGAGGAGGAAACGGATCTGTCCTTCTGGCGGGGACAGGTCATATTAGAGGCCCTTAGCAGCCAGGGCATAGCGGATAAACGCATTTACTTCCGGCCCTGGGGCAGTCTGAAACCCCTAAAGAGCAACGCCACCGCAGAAGGCCGCTACGAAAATAACCGGGCGGAGATTACCCTGCTGAAGAACGAAGGGGAGGATTGGATACAATGAAAACCAAGTCTGCGTTACTACTACTGCTTGTCCTGTGCCTGTCCCTGACGTGTTGCAATAATGTTATTCACGACCTTGTCCCCTGGGATGCTGAGGAAGGGGATGGTCTGCCGACAACACCGTCCTACACGGTACGGTTTGACAGAAACGGCGGAACAACGGACGCAAGCCCCGCAGCCAAGACGGTAATCCCGCCGGCGGCCACGATTGACGCGCTGCCCGCTGTCAACCCCACTTGGGCAGGCCGCGACTTTCTGGGCTGGTGGACGGGAAACGGCTATGGCGGGAACTGGGGCACATCGTTTACCGCATCAACCCCGGTAACTGCGGACATCACCGTATACGCCAGGTGGAATCCGCCGCCAAATTACTACACGGTAAGCTTCAACAAAAACAACAATGATGCCGGCAGTACCGAGGCAAGCCCGGCTGCCGTAGAAGCAGCGGCAGGTAACACGGTAAACCCGCTGCCGGTACAGCCTGCCAGAACCGGCTACACCTTTGTTGGCTGGAACACGGCGGCAAATGGAAGCGGAACAGCATTTACCGTAGCGACTGTGGTGACGGCTGACATTACCGTATACGCACAATGGACGGCGAACATCTACACGGTACGGTTTGACAGAAACAGCGGAACAACGGACGCAAGCCCCGCGGCCAAGACGGTAATCCCGCCGGCGGCCACGATAGACGCGCTGCCCGCTATTGATCCCACTTGGGCAGGTCACGACTTCCAGGGCTGGTGGACGGAAAACGGTTTTGGCGGCAATTGGGGCAGAGAGTTTACTGCGTCAACACCGGTGACGGCGGACATCACCGTATACGCCAGGTGGAATCCGCCGCCCAATTACTACACGGTAACCTTTAACAAGAACAATACCGACTCAGGCAGTACGGAAGCAGACCCACAGACGGCAGTCGTTACAGACGGCGGGACGGTAAATCCGCTGCCGACTGCGCCTGCCAGAACCGGCTACACTTTCGCGGGCTGGAACAGGGCGGCAAATGGAAGCGGAACTGCGTTTGACGAGACAACTACGGTAACGGCGAACATCACCGTGTATGCTAAGTGGACGGCAAATACCTATACGGTGACCTTCGACAAAAACGGCGGCACAACCGACGCAAGCCCCGCGGTCAAGACCGTGACCGTTCCGACAACCACGATAGACGCGCTGCCCACTGCCGCGCCCACATGGGCAGGCCACACCTTCGAGGGCTGGTGGACGAAAAACGGTGATGGCGGCGATTGGGGCATAGAGTTTACCGCGACGACTACGGTGAGTGCGAACATCACCGTATACGCCAAGTGGAACCCGCCGCCTAACTACTACCTGGTAACCTTTAACAAAAACAACACCGACTCAGGCAGTACGGAAGCAAACCCGCGGACGGCATCTGTTGCAGATGGCGGGACGGTAAACCCGTTGCCGACACAACCTGCCAGAACCGGCTACACCTTCGGCGGCTGGAACACGGCAGCCGATGGAAGCGGAACTGTGTTTGACGCATCAACCCCGGTGGTGGCAAATATCACCGTGTATGCGCAGTGGACGGCAAACGCCTACACGGTAACATTTGACAAGAACAACAGTGACTCAGGCAGTACCGAGGCAAGCCCGCAGACGGCAGTTGTTGCAGACGGCGGGACGGTAAACC
>BNUY01000245.1 GCA_025997715.1 Spirochaetia bacterium | reverse complement strand
GGGTATACCGAACTCCTATTCGAGGTAAGGGCGAACTCATCGCCCTTCCTCATGCTTGTTTTCGGTCGCCGTTGTGATTAGTCTCTGTGACGAGGTCTGTCAGGGTTTCCCCTCACCGTTCCCTCACCGTTCCCTCACGGCACGAAACAATCGGCGCCGGCCCCCATATCCCGTCAGATACAGAGTACCCCTTTCTGACCTTTATCATATAGGCTCTGTGTTTACTCCTTTCTTCATTCTTTATCTATTCGGTAGATATTACTTAGCAAGTATGCGCTGGCCTGGTTCAACCCCCTTTTACCAATCCTATGTAAATGTTATATACTGACGTAACGGAGGAACCATGGGTGACTACACACGCATGACGGACGCGGCGTTGAACAAGCCGTCGAATTATGTGCCGCTCTACGACCACATCGTGTCGTCAACGGTGCTTGAGGCGATTACCGGCGAAAAGTTTGCCGCGTTAATGAACGGGGACGAGGCTGACCGGCGGGAGTACTTCCGCCGGTACAACGGGTTTTTCGAAAAGGCTGGGTATGACGCCATCCCCTTCGAGTGTATCACCTCCGGCATCCTGCCCGGTAATAAGGCGCTCTACGGTCACGAGCCGGGTTCCATTCACACTATGGAAGATTTCCGCAAATACCCCTGGGATGAAGTTCCCGCACGGTTCAAGGCGGCATACTACCCGCTATTCCGCGCCTTTGCCGAAGCGCTGCCGCCGGGGATGCGGGGCGTCGGGGGGCCGGGGAACGGGGTCTTTGAGAGCGTGCAGGACATCGTGGGTTTTGAAAACCTCTGCGCCATCAAATACGAGGATGAGGAACTCTACGCACTGCTCTTCGCTAAAATGGCCGAAACGATGGGACTCATATGGAAGGACTTCATCGCCAACTTTGCCGACGCCTACTGTGTGCTCCGTTTTGGTGACGACCTTGGGTTTAAAACCAGCACGCTCCTCTCTCCCGATGACATTCGCACCCACATCATCCCGGCCCACAAAAAAATCATTACCCTGGTGCATCAGGCCGGCAAGCCCTTTCTCCTGCACTGCTGCGGTAAAATCTTCCCCGTCATGGATGACCTTATCGCCGCCGGGATTAACGCCAAGCATTCAAACGAGGACCAAATCGCCCCGTTCTCCCAATGGGTCGACCGCTATGGCAGCCGTATCGCCCTCTTCGGCGGTATCGACACGGACCACCTCTGCCGGTACGGCGAGCAGGAGATACGGGCCCTGGTCAAGGAAACCTGCGCCTATTGCGCCGGGAAATGCGGCTTTGCCTTCGGCTCAGGCAATTCCATCACCGACTACGTCCCCCCTGCCGCTTATCTGGCGATGATTGAGGCGGTGCGCGAATTCCGGGGGGAAAGCGGGAAAATCCTATAAGGGTTTTGCAAGCCCGGTAGACTTCCGGATAATAAGCCGGGGTTCAAGAATCCGCCTGAAGGGCGGCATTCCATTTTTCTTTATGATATTCAGGAGATCCTCCGCCGCAGTCCGGCCTATCGTAAAAACTTGTTGGGAAACGGTGGTAAGGGGAACCTGGCAGAGGGCGGAAAAACGGATGTCGTCAAATCCTGCCACCGCCGCCTGTTCGGGAATGGCAATGCCCATTTCCAGAAACCGGGTAATGAAGCCGATGGCCACATAATCGTTGCTTACAAAAAGGCTGGTTTTTTTTGTCTTAATAGAATCGGATTCCACGATCTGCGCTGCCAGTTTATACCCGTCCCAATAGGTCTTGGCATTGGAATACCGGATAATTCGCGTGCCGCCTGGCTTGAGATGATCATCAAACCCCCTAATGCGGTCCCGGACGGATTCGTGGTCGGATACCGAAACCAGGATGATCTGTTCATGATCCAGTGAATTGAAATGTTCCGCCATCAGGGCTCCGCCCTTGTAGTTATCGCAGCTTACATAGGAAACTTCCGGGTCCCTGGATTGACAATACATCAGCACAAAGGGAATCCCCGATTTTTTAAGCGCCGCCACGGTTTCAGAATCCGAGGCGATCGGGGTTATCAGGATACCATCCACCCGGTTTTTTATCAGGGAACGAACCCCCCGTAATTCCCGCTCGGGGATCCAGTGGGAGCTCATGACCTGGAAGAAATAATCATGCGCCGATATGACGCTGTCGATGCCGTCGGCCAGGTCGATATAGAAATTATTGGGGAATTCAGCCACCACCACTCCGATATTTTTGGTGGGCATCCCCGCCAGGCCCTGGGCGAGGATATTGGGGGTATAGCCGTACTTATCAATAACTAAGGTGACCTTTTTCCGGGTCCTTTCATTTACCAGATGAGACTTGGACAAAACCCGGGAAACGGTGGCTTTGGAAACCCCGGCTTCCCTGGCAATATCGGCAATGGTCATGGGCTTCATTGAAAACAGCATGTCATTTTTTCCGGCATCTATCAAGTTGCGTGGTTTTATGGGAAACTGATCCTTACCGGTACTAAACAAGTTTAAGGGGTATGATCAAATCATCCCCTTTTAAAGGCAACAATCGGTTGCAGAGGCAGATTACCCCGCCGGATCCCCGCCGTATATCCGTAATAGTGTCAAGAACCGAAAAAGCTTTGATGTCATTTTTTTCAGGGGCGGCGGTTTTTTTAATCTCCAGCGGGTGCAGCAGGCCGTTTTGCCAAATCAACAGGTCTATTTCTTTCTTATCCCTGTCCCGGTAAAAATAGAGGGGCGGGTCCAGTTCCCCGGCGTTAAGATAACTTTTGAGCACCTCCCCGATAACAAAGGTTTCAAAAAATGCCCCCGCCCTGGCGCCCTCGCGCAGCACCTCCGGCGTGTTCCATTTGGTAAGGTATGCCGCAAGGCCCGTGTCAAGGAAGTAAAGCTTGGGTGTTTTGA
>BNUY01000244.1 GCA_025997715.1 Spirochaetia bacterium | reverse complement strand
ATCACTACAGGCCCGTATTCGTAATAACCATCTGCCGTTTTTCCCCCATGTTATCCTCCCGTTACTGAGTATATCATGGGTTCGCCTCTTGTGGAAATCTTTTTCTTATCCTGTTGACAGTGCCCTCTGAGGAGGCTCCATGTTTTCCGACTGACAGGCCCCCTCAACACCGTTACTGCGCATATTCTTTTCTTACCGGCTAACCCGCACCAAAGATATTGCTGCTTCGTGCAATTCCCGCACCCCCCGGGTTCCCAGACGAATCCGCGTCAGGGTAAGCGCGCCGTTGCCATCGGAAGTATCGCTGCGGTCTATCCGGTAGGTTTCATGGGTGGGGCCGGGACTGTTCTGCGGGCGCAGTTCGAGTAGTTCCTGGTCATCCAGCATAAAAAAGGCGTATCGTCCCCGTTTTTGTATGGCCCCGCCGGAATAGAGTTCGTAGTTTCCATCTGCGGAAAAAACCAGCCGGCCGATGGAGCCGTCATAGGATGCATTGATGTAGGGGATGCTCGCCGCTGCCGGATCTGTTTCGGCAGCCTCCGCCTGCGTGTCCCGGGCGGCGGCTGAGGCAGCGGCCTTCCGGTAAGAACCGTCCCAGGGGGCGGTAACGTAGATCTTCAGACGGACATCCTCAAAGACCTTTACCCGTATGCTGTCCAGGGATTCCATCTCAATGTCAAGGAACCTTCGCAGGGTGGTGACCGAAATATTCTGGCTGGAAACGTAGAGGCCGCGCCGGGTGGCGCTGGAATTCTGCCAGCTAAAGACCTGCTGGATCTCCTCGCCGTAAAAGATAATCTCCCGGCTTCCCGGATCAAAATAGATATACTGCCGGTTATCCAGGGTTCCCTGGGGGCTCACATAATACCAGAGGCCGGTGATGAATTGCTCAAATCCCTCCCTGCCCCCGCCCAGCACTTCCCGTACCCGCCGCTCTTCAATCTGGGAACCCGGAATCCGGTTTATCCGGCTCTGCTCATAAAGCCCGTTGACGCTGTTATACGCGTAGATATTCTCCACCTGATCCAAAATGTTTGTTGAACCAAAATCCCGGCCATAGGCCGCAATGGTAAAACTCTCTCCCTTGGCAAGCCCCAGTTGATATGCCTGGGTACGTTCTGTTTCCTGCACCTGAATGGAACCGTCTATGCGCAGTTCCGCTATTTTGGTGAAAGCAATTTCCTCCGGCAGGTTTGACCGGAATACCGTCAGGGTCTGTTCCTCCGCACTGTTCATGCCGCTTACCAGAATACAAAAACTGCGGTCCCCAATGAGATCCTGGGTATATACCGACACGGTCCCCACCCGGGCAACCGCAGTGGGGGCGCTCCAGAAACGGCGGTATCCCCCCAGATCCTCATCATAATCAATATAGGTAATAAAGATGGGGCCCTCCGTTTCCGGAATATTCCGGTACGCCAGGATCTGTTCATCCATCATGTCCCCGTCCATGTCCTGGGTGAGGACCGCCACAATGGATTCCCCCTCATTAAGGGTTACCTTGGCGTTCAAGGCATCCTCGTAGACCATCCGCTCAACGCCGGCATCCACCGCAGTACCGCGGTCAATATCAGGATTCCGGGGGATTACCACCCGGGCCTGCCACTGTTTCTTTCCCGGCACACCGGATAACTGCGGGGGAATAAAATTCAGGAGTGTGATACCCAGAGCGGTGAATAAAAAAATCAAGGGGGTTAGTATCTTTGCTTTCATAGCTTTTCCAGCGCGTCCTGTACCGTTTCCAAAACCCGGGTCAGGGTTTCTTCAAAGGTAAACTCGCTGCAGAAGCCCGCCGCCAGGGCGTGGCCCCCCCCGGAAAACTGCTGGGCTATTTTTGAAACATTAACGCCGCCCATGCCTTTGGAACGCAGGGAGCAGCGGATTTTACCTTCGCTGTTTTCTTTAACCATGATGGATACCAGGATCTCCTTGCTTTTCAGGGGAATATTGACCAGAGGTTCGGCGTCCTCAAAATGGGCGCCCGTGGCGGCCAGGTCTTCCTTCCGCAGGGTAAGGGCTGCCACCCGGTTTCCGCAGTGCAGTATCAGTGTGGACAGTACCTGCCGCTGCAAAAGCAGGGAAGCGGTGGAGATACTTTCGTTCAATTTGCCGTATATTTCGTAGGGCGAGGCCCCGGCTAAGACCAGCACCGAGGCCGCATTAAAGGTACGGATGGTAGTTTTGGAATAGGCGAAGGACCCGGAATCATAGATTAACCCCGCATAGAGGGCCACAGCGGTTTCCCGGTCCACGGCAATGCCGAGCGCTCCGGCGATATCCACCATCATTTCGCAGGTGGCGGCGGCGCTTGGGTCGATATATCCCTCCAGGGTAGAGTGGGGATTCAGATCGTGGTGGTCAATAACCATGACCGCTTGAAATTGGGGGATGATATCCTTCATGGCCCCGGTATTGAATTCATCGGAGGTATCCAGGATGATCAGCGCCGATTTGCCGGGAATGCCGCCGTGGGTTTTCGGGTCCCAGATCTCCACAAGGCGCCCGCCGTCCATAAAGCGGAACCGTTCCGGTACCGGCGAAGCGTTGAGCACCCGCACTGTTTTCCCGAGGTGTTTTAAAATATAAACCATGGCAATCTCGGCGCCGATACCGTCCGCATCCGCACCGTCATGGGTGGTAAGCGCGAAGCAGGTATTGTTCGCGATAAAGTTTAGTATCTTTTGCCGGTCATTCTGCACACATACATAGTATAGAAAAATGCCCCCTTACGGAAGAGGAAAAACCAGGGCTATTGCATTTACTTTCAGATTTTGGGAAATCACCGGAATTTGAAGAATTTTAACCGCAAAGATACTATGATTTCAAATATCGGGAAAAGTGGTACTCTGGTCTGACGGGGCCAGGGAGCCGGTGGCAGGCAGTTCGGCGCCGTGAGGAAGTCCGGGAGACCGGGTGAA
>BNUY01000243.1 GCA_025997715.1 Spirochaetia bacterium | reverse complement strand
AGTTTTTACATCAACACCATCTTCGGGTACTGAGCCAAAAATACCAAAATGGTATTGTTCTATACCATTTTCTATGTGGGAACCCCAATTTTCAAGAGTTGATAAATCAACAAACTTTGAAGTTGCAGATTTCACTTCTTCAATCGGAGTTGTGGCACAACCTAAAAATACGGTGGATACTCCCACCAGAGCCGTCATCATTACGAGCAGACTAATCTTTCTCATTCTGATTCTCCTATGCTTCTTATGTAAGCAAAATTGTGTAATCCTTACACAGTTGAATAGTAGGCCCCCTATTATGGAACAGAGCCACTCTTTTAACTACCGAGATATTTCTGAAGAAAAAGATACGAAATGGGGTATTCCCTTAGTCGCCGCGAATATCATCCATCAGTTTTACCAAAACCTTCCTTGCATTAACCGGCATTTCCGTTTGATGTATGGGCATAGGTAGCCCTATCTTAACATAGATGGCCTGCCGGTGTATGGTATCCCTATGAAAACCGACAATGAATCTACGGCCCACCTTATCTGGCACGAAGAATCCCGGCGGGAAGTCTACCGGTCCCGGGTTTTATCGGTTCGGGATACCACCTGCCGCTCCCCCGAGGGTACATCCGGCGTATTTACCGTTATTGACGGCTCGGATTGGGCTATCGTGGTGCCGGTGATAGAAACAGTGCGGGGGAAGGAATTCGTGATGGTCCGGCAATGGCGGCACGGGTCCCGGGAGCTAAGCCTGGAGTTTCCCGGCGGGGTGTTTGAGCCCGGCGAGGATCCCCTGGAGGCGGCGGCACGGGAACTGCGGGAAGAAACCGCCTATGCACCGGGGACCATCCGGAAGATTGGGGAATTCAGCCCCAACCCGGCGATTATGTCCAACCACGTCCACATCTTTTTGGCCGGGGATTTACGTCCCCTGGACAAACAGGACCTGGACGATGACGAGTATGTGGACGTGGAAACCGTACCGGTCCGGGAAGTATTCCAGGGCCTGGGGCGGCCGCCCTATGTGCACGCCCTCATGGCCTCGGCATACTGTCTCTATCTACAGGCTGGAGGAGATTAATGGCGGATATTACCTATGATATTCTCAAAAATTACGGCGTTCTTTCGGAAGAAAAGAACGGATGGCGAAAAGAGCTGAGCCTGGTGTCCTGGAACGGACGAAATCCCAAGCTGGACCTGCGGGATTGGGCTCCGGATCATCAAAAAATGGGAAAGGGCATAACCCTCACCCATGATGAAGCCCTTAAACTACAGGAATTCCTGACCGCCGCGCTGGAAGAAAATTAACAGAGGTCCATATTATCCTTTCTTTAAGCTTGCGATCGCTTTCTGGGTCATGTGGTCGCAGCGTTCGTTGAATTCGTTGCCCGCGTGGCCCCGAACCCATTGCCATTTGACCGCGAATTGCGGGGCCAGTTCGTCTAAACGGATCCACAGTTCCTGGTTTTTAACCGGTTTCCGCTCGCTGTTCCGCCAACCGTTGCGCTTCCAGGTGTTAATCCAGGTGGTCATACCCTTTTGGACATACTGGGAGTCGGTATATATCGTCACCGTTTCCGGGGAAAGGCCCAGCTCGATCACGGCTTCCAGGGCGGCCACGGCGGCGTAGATTTCCATCCGGTTATTGGTGGTACTGGGCTCGGCCCCCCATTTTTCGTGGATCAGCACCCCGGGAAAACCCTCCCGGGGGAAAAGTTCCACCGGGACTGCGCGTGTGGCGTTTCCCTTCGGCACTGAACCGGCTTTTTTGGGGGACTGCCCCCTTTCTTCGGTTCCGATAATCACATAAGCCCATCCTCCGGGCCCGGGATTACCGGAGCAACCCCCATCGGTGTAAATACTAAGATGCATGCACTATTCCTCTCTGCTCAATACTTGATAACTTTTTCCCAGACCCCTGATTTTGCCGAGGCAAGGAGGGCGTCCAGAACCGCCATATTGGCAATTGCGTCACAAACAGGGGTAGGAACCCCGGTTTTGTTGATGATCGATTGGGCGAAGGCGTCAAATTCCAGCCGGTACTGATCAACGATTTCCGTTTTGATGAGCCGCTCCTCCACGCCGTTGTTTACCGTTATCTCCCCGGGAACATCCCCAAACATATTGAAGGGAACCTTTATCGAAAGGTAGCCGCCGGTACCGATGGCGGTGACCCGCTGGTAGGGGTATACCTGGGTGCCCAGGCTAAAGGTGGAGGTACGCCCGCCGCCGAAGTCGAGGATGGCGGAACCCAGAATATCGGTCTTAAACACCGGGTCCCATATAAAGGTCCCGATTACCCGCTCCGGTTCGGCGCCCATAAGCAGCCGGGCGCTGGATACGGTATAACAGCCGATGTCCAGGATGGCCCCGCCGCCGGCTGCGGCAATATTGCGGATATTCCCGCCGTCTTTCAGGTCATAGGAAAACAAGCCGCTGGTGGTCCGGACGGTCCCGATTTCCCCGCACTTCACCAGCTCTTTGGCCCGCCGCCACTGGGGATGGAAACGGTACATAAAGCCTTCCATTAAAGGAACGCCCTTCTTTTCACAGTACTCCGTCGCCTCCACCGCTTCTTTGGCGTTCAGCCCCAGGGGCTTTTCACAAAGAATAGGCTTCCCGGCGTCGGCGGCTTTTTTGATGTTCGGCAGATGGAGGTGGTTCGGCAGCGGCGCATATACAAAATCAACCTTGGGGTCCGCCAGCAGTTCCTCGTAGGAACCGTAGACCGCAGAAAAATCCCACTTTTTAGCAAATGCCTGTGCCTTTTCCTTGTTTCTGGACGCGATGGCGTAGGGCTCCACCAGCGAAGACGACTTGAGCGGGGTCGCCACCCGAAGTTCATAGTGACCGGAGGTCCCAAGGACCCCCAACCGTAACCGTTCCATACCGCACCTCTCTTAATTTGGTTTTGCCAATTTCGGGTAAGGGTACAATAGGCCTCAAAAAAAATCAACAGAATAGCCGTCT
>BNUY01000242.1 GCA_025997715.1 Spirochaetia bacterium | reverse complement strand
AATATACCATGGAGGACGAGTTTTTTGTAAAATGATTTTCACCTTTTGGGTGTTTCGGGTTTTTGCCCTATCTCTATACCTGGCAATGATTTACGGGCTTTTACAATAATACATATACGGATTCAGGTATATTATTGGCGTTTTGATAAAACGGCTCCCGCCGAAGTATGACGTCAAGGGCAACATTGCTATCAAGCAGTATGTTTATATGCCGTATTTGTCCTTGATGATGATGTCACGGACATCTTTGACCAGAAAGGTTTCCTGCGTTAAGCCTTCGGGGAGCCAGCTTGAGTCAAGTTCGATTGGCTTATCCAGCTCCTGCATAACCGGGTCATTCTTCATTCTCTCTTCCCGTTCCGCCCGGGACACCCTGGGCAGGGGTTCTTCCGGGTCTGCTTTGACCGGAACTGACGTCTCGGGGAAGAAGACTATCCGGCAACGGCCTGCCGGAACATCCTCCGGCAAGGTAAGGTCAAGCCGCACATGCCGGTCCGCCGGTATATCAATGGTCTGTTCTATGGTCATAGGAACCTCCAATCCAGGTTTCAAGTATAGGGGGGATAGCGGCATGATACAAGGGAACATATACGAGTCCGCAGGGCCAGCGCATACTTGCATGAGATGAGAAAGAATTTAAACACAGAGGTCACCGTGGGTTCGAACCTTTGGTTCGCGAACACGGAGGACACAGAGGAGGAAAAAGGATCGAAGTCTCTGTTTTCCTCATTCTTTCCTTCCTTCGTCGCCTTTGGCGCCTTCGCGGTTAAAATTCTTCAAATTCCGGTGATTTCCCGGAATCTGAAGGAAGGTGTATTTTCTTCAATAGAGGCATACAGGCGCCCTTCTTATACCTTGTCAAGTTTTTTCAGGGAAATTGGGGACCGGAACAGCTATATCCCAGGGATTGAGCACATTGAGACCCTCAACTTTTTTGAAATCATCAACATTTCTGGTAACAAGGGTAAACCCTTCAATAAGGGCTGTAGCAGCAATTATCGCGTCCGGAAGTTTTATTTTGCTCTTTTTTGCAAGGGCTATAGTTTGCTGGACGACAACCTCACTAAGGGAATGGATTATCGAACTATCAATAAAATCTACCAGGATTTTTTCATTTTCCGGCGTATCGTTGAACCGCAGAACTTCCATTTGGGAAATAACCGATAGATGCGGCGTGTCGTCAATAATTGCGGCAACAACCATCATTCCCGGAGCAGGGATTCGTTCCGCTAAATACCCAATGGTAACATCGGAATCTAAAAGGAAGCCTCTGCCCATTCGTTCCGGCCTTCCTGCAGAGAATTTTGAAAAGCGTTGTATGCCTCATCGGAAAGCCGCAGCGCGCCGGCAAAACGTTCCGAGAGCTTTTTTCCGACAGGAACAGGGCGCTTGTCTGCATCGTGTGCTTCCGGGGAAGCGTTATGCTTGAGATGACCCACAAAATCAAGAATTTTTCCCATGGAACCAGGGGGAAGCCCCTCGACTTCCTTCAAAAGCAGTTCGGTATTGGACATAGGTACCTCTTTGTTTCCAGTATAAGGGAAATAGCGGCATGATACAAGGGAACATATACAAGTCCGTCTCTGTGTCTCTCTGTGTTCTTCCCTTGGGATGGGGGATGTGGTTGACGGGGGAGAATTGTGGTATAGTAGAAGCAAGAGGTATATATGACCGCGACAAAAGAACGCCAAGAAGAGCCCCTGACCTTTGAGAAGGTCTGGGCGGCACTAATGGAGACAGACCGGATAGTCAAAGAGAATGCCGAGGCAATAAAGGAGACAGACCGGCAAATGAAGGAGAACGCCCGGAGCCAGAAGGAAACCGACCGGCAGATAAGCCGCATGGGTAACCGGTTGGGAGAACTCATAGAGCATTTAACGGCGTCAAATATCGTTGAAAAGGTTAATGCTGAGGGCTACCGGTTTGACCACATTTCCCGGAACCATAAAATAAAAGACGAAACGAACAAGGTTGTTGCGGAAATTGACATACTGTTGGAAGATGGTGAATATGCCATGGTAGTAGAAGTCAAAACGAACCTGACAAAGACAAACGTGAAGGAACATCTGCAACGGATGGACACCCTGCGGCGGCATGCGGATATCCATGGAGACAAGCGGAAATATGTATGCAGTGTGGCCGGAGCATTGATTGAAGACGGCGCCAGGGAATATGCCCTGGAACAGGGTCTGTATGTTATTGAGCACCCCGGCCAGACCATAGAGATAGTGGCCCCGCCCAAAAAACGCGAATGGCAAAGTGCCGGGGAACAGCGATAACAGAAATTCCAAATTATATGAAAACATACTAAAAACGAGATATACCGGTGAAGATGAAGAATTAAACCACGAAAGACACGGAAAACACGAAATTTTGCTTTGAAATATCAATCCTTTTTTCGTGTGTTTCGTGTTTTTCGTGGTTAATTCCTAATTTGGAATTCCTGTACAAGTCCGTCTCTGTGTCTCTCCGTGTTCTTCCCTTTGTGTCCTCTGTGTTTATTCTTCGTCTTTGTCCGTTATCCTGTCCGTGTTGTCCGTGGTTATGTAGCCTGTGTTACAACGAAACCCCAAAAAACTGATAAACCATCCCGCCGGGATGCAAATTCCCGAAAATTTCCCTTGCGAACTTTCTAATTTATGGTTTATAGTAAGATCGGCGGTTGCAATTTAGTTCTGTTTGGGTAGAGCGGGTATACCCGAATGGTGTCTTTATGGCAGTCGGCAGTAGGATTGCGCTAAAAAGGGGTGTAATGGAATGGCAAAACTACTCGTAATTCCTTATACTGCAATGAATTATACCTCCTGCACACTACCGCACACCACTCTTCCGCCCCCCTCTCCACCACCTACCTCCCCCCTCCCTTCTTCCTCATCCTCATCTTCTCTTCCTTTGCCTCTCTTTTCCGCTCCCTTTTTTCTGCTTTTTTCTTTCTTTTTTTTTTTTTCCTCTTTCTTTTTTTTCTTTTTTCTTTAT
>BNUY01000241.1 GCA_025997715.1 Spirochaetia bacterium | reverse complement strand
GAAACGGCGGAGGACCTGGCGGGGGCTCTCACGGTATACGCCTACCGCCCCGGAGACGTGAACGCGCCGTTCTCCCTGAACGCATTTTCCCTGGCGGCCCGTACCAATATCCCCTATGAAACCCTGGCTACCCTGAACCGGCTGGCCCACCCGGACAGCTTCACCGTACCGTTTTCCTTGAACGCACCGTCCTCGTTGCTCCTCCCCTCCATGCCCGGCATCTTTATCCCCGAAAACCCCGAGACGGATCTGGAACTGCTGCTTTGGTCCGGCAGGACGGCATCCGGGGAGAACGGTGTCGCCGTCACGGTGACCCGGGACGGCAAGGGTGAGCGCTTCCTCTTTATCCCCGGCGCCGAATTCTCCCCCACCGAACGGGCTTTCTTCCTGCAGACCGGTTTCCGCTACCCCTTACGGAGCTACCGGCTGAGCAGCCCCTTCGGTCCCCGGGTAAACCCCGTTACGGGAACCTTCCGTACCCACCAGGGGCTGGACCTGGCGGCGCCCATGGGAAGCGAGGTGTACGCCGCCCGGGAGGGGGAGGTGATCGAGATGGATACGGACCCCATCTACGGCAATTATATCATCATTGAGCATGGGGGAAACTGGCGGAGCCTCTATGGGCACCTGTCAAAATTTGAAACGGCCTTGCGAAGTCACGTCCGATCCGGTAGTCTTATAGGGAGAGTCGGTTCAACCGGCCAGTCCACCGGCCCGCATCTGCATTTTGAGTTACTGCAGAATGGGAGGGCTCGGGACCCGGGGAGATTACTATTTTCAAAATGATAAGCCGCAGGCAGCATCCGCGGCGCATGCTTCCGTACCTTTTCCTGCTTATTTTTGCCCGGTTGGGCGGCTTACCCTTGCTTGGGGCCGAGCCGCTGCGGGTGGCAAACGCCGGGAACCTCCTGGTGTCCCAGGCCTTACCCGAGGGGGATTCCATCAGCCTTTCCTATACCGGTTCGGCGGTGATTAGCTTGGGCGGGGATATCCGGTTTTTCCGGGGGATAGAACTGGAGTTCAGCCTTCCCCAGACCTACCTGCCCCACCGTGGCAGCCTGGCCCTGGTTCTGTACGGGGACCTTGACAAGACGCCGGAGCCTGGGGAAGCAGGGAAAGAGGGAAGGGTTCTTATTCATCATGGGGACCTAAAAAAAGGCAAGGGTTAATCCCTTGCCTTTTATAAGCGACCTATGCGGCGGAATTAAGCCGCCGGATAGACATTGACGCCTGAGCCTTACACCTCCGCAATTGCTTCGGTAGGACAGGTATCGACACAGGTACCGCATTCCTTGCACTTTGCAGGATCGATCCAGCGGAAACCGTCTTTTTCGGAGATAGCTTCCTCGGGACAGTCGCCTTCGCAGGAACCGCAGTTCACACATTCTTCACTGATCTTATACGCCATATTGCACCTCTCAAAAATAAAGTAACACCAAGATACCATAGGTGTCCAGGATTATCAAGGTATTTTTTTAAGAATTTAACCACAGACCTCACGGACAACACGGACAAAGGAAAGGGTAAGAAAGCAGGAGTCCGTGGCGTCAGTGAGGTCGGTGGTTAATCTTTATTTAATGGTAGACGGACCCCGGTCTCTGCGCTAAACTGGCGCCATGAATATACGTAAAAAGACCTTCGGTATCCTTGCATCCGGCAAAAAAGTCCGGCTCTACACCCTAAAGGCGGGGGAGCTGTCCCTCTCTATCTCCACCCTGGGGGCTACATGGACATCCCTGTTCGTCCCTTCCCGGAAGACCGGAACCCAGGACGTACTCCTGGGCTATTCCACCCTGGCGCCCTATATCTCCCCCAAAAACTATCTGGGCGCCACCATCGGCCGTTTCGGCAACCGCATCGGCGGGGCACAGTTCATCCTGAACGGCCAAACCTGCAATCTTTACAAAAACGACGGTGAGCACAGCCTCCACGGCGGCCGCCGGGGGTTTGACAAGCTCCTCTGGAAGGCCCAGCCCTACGAGGAAAAGGACGGCGTCTTTGTCCGGTTTGAACTGGAAAGTCCCGACGGGGATGAGGGCTACCCCGGAAACTGCAAGGTGGTGGTCAGCTACGGGCTTACGAAATCCCGGGAGCTCATTGCGGATTATCAGGCCCAGGTGGATGCCGAATGCCCGGTTAACCTTACCAACCACGCCTACTTTAACCTTGCCGGGGAGGGGAGGGGGGATATTCTTGACCATGAAGTGCAAATCCATGGCTCCTCCTACGTGGATGTGGATGCCGGTCTTATCCCCACGGGGAAACTTGTCCCCGTGGCGGGAGGCCCCTTTGATTTTACGGCGCCCAAGCCCATAGGCCGGGATTTTGCGGGTACCATTGGAACCAACGGTTCCAAGCTGCCCAATGGAAACGACGGCCCCGGCTATGACCACTGCTTCGTGCTGGATGGTGAGCCGGGGAAGTTGCGGCATTGCGCCGGTGTTTTCGAGCCGAAATCGGGCCGTACCATGCGGGTCCTTACCACCCAGCCGGGTGTCCAGTTCTATACGGGCAATTTCCTGGACGCGCTTGCCGGAAAGGAAGGGTCTCTGTATAACCGGCATGACGGGTTTTGCCTTGAAACCCAGCACCTGCCGGATTCCCCGAACCGGCCGGAGTTTCCCTCCTGTATCTTTGGGCCGGGCCGGGATTACCATGAACGGTCTATTTTTTCCTTTAACTGGTGAGTTGGCTTCAATAAATACTGCAATCTGATGCAAGAAAACAGCTTAAGAATTTGCTTTTCTTATGCCCAGGGGATATACTGTATCGGAGAAATGGCCGATAATTACAAAATAAAAGTAGGAGGGTTCCGTATGTTGAAATATACCAAATTGGGCAATGATTACGTAATTCCTTGTACTAAAACGAATTACCTGCCCCAAAAACATGTTCAGGAGGTATTACTATGAACAAAGCGAAACGTCTTATCGTTGCGGCAGGTGCGCTTGCCGTACTCATCCTGGCCGGGTGCGATTTA
>BNUY01000240.1 GCA_025997715.1 Spirochaetia bacterium | reverse complement strand
GGAAACCTTAGGGACTCCCATGATTCCGAAAAAAACGGCTCCATCCAGGAATTGGGCCGGGAACATTAGGCATGTTTCAAGAATAGGGCTGCTTGAGACTTAGTTTTCGGACGGTCTGGGGGGGGGGATTGAACGTATCAAGCCGCATAATCTTAAGGAGGGTACTACGCCGTTTTCTTTGTGTCAAGTAGCTGAAAGGTACATTTCTAAATGAGGCACCACGGTAGGCGTTTCAGGCCATTGTTGATAGAATGGCGTAGGCCAAGGTGTAGGGCGTTAATCCCACCGCCCGCAGACCCTCTGATTTTACACAAATTTTACATAAACCTGCTGTCAGATTATATATTCCCAGGAGAAAGATTATGATGAAGAAAACGATTCTACTTTTACTTGCGGTGGTATCTCTGTTCGCGGGATGCGCCAAAGGAAATCAGGCGGCTTTTGACAACCAAAGGCGAACCGTCTGAGCTTGCCGCGGATTTCATCACCTTTATTTTGTCGGCGGAAGGTCAGGCGGTTGTTGCCAAAAGCTATATCGCGATTATTGACAACGCGCCGCCCTATACCGGCGGCAGGCTCTCCGGCAAAATAGTTGTCGCGGGTTCTTCTTCCGTCACGCCAATTATGGAAAAGTTGAAAGAGGCGTATACCGCTCTCAATCCAAACGCCGCCATCGAAATTCAGATGAGCGATTCATCAGCCGGTATGACCGGCGCTATTGACGGAACCTGTGACATCGGCATGGCAAGCCGCGAATTAAAGGACAGCGAACGTGCCGTGTTATCCGCGACCCGGATTGCCATTGATGGAATCGCCGTAATTGTGAACAACGAAAACCCGGTAACGAATCTCACAAAGGATCAGGTAAAGGGCATCTTTACCGGCGCCATGGTAAAGTGGAGTGATGTGATTCAATGAGCGAAAAAACCGGCAGATTTCCCCGCCGGTTTTTCGCTCTCTCTACCCCCCTATCTGATACAGAAAGCGGGGACACAACCCGTCCTCGCACTAGGAGGCTGTCGGACTTCCGCCAAATTTAGCTATTTTTACATGCTAAGAGCATGTTTTTTCACTAAAAGATCACTCAAAATACAAGCTGTTAGCATGTATTTTTATCAAAGTCCGACAGGCTCCTAGCTTTATCCGTCGTCTGTATCGTAAAGGTGTACAGCATGTCATTCTTCAGGCCGGTAAACGTGCGGGTTTGGGTTCCCCCACTACGGTCCCCGAAGGCAACCCGTTGAAGTCGCTGTCCGCAGGGTCATTCCAGATAAGGAACACCTCTGCGTTTCCGGGTCGAGAAAAACACCCCTGACTTTACTCTCATCTCTACTGTCCTACAACTCTCGTTAGCCCGCTGCTTTTGTTACCGTCCCTATCCACCGTCTGTATCAAAACGGTGTACTGGCCGCGGACATTGTAAGCCTCGCCCAAATATCTCCCCGTCGAATCACGCGTAGTCCCATTTACCGAGAATAATTTTGTGCCGCCCCTCCACACCGTGATGAGCACGTGATCGAAGTCTCTGTCCGTGGGGGGAGTCCAGTAAATATCTAACCTACCACCTGGATATTCATGGACCACCTCTTCTAATATATAGGTAATGATGTTAAAGGTTACTGATAAGTAGGTTACTTCGCCCGGGGGGGTCAAGTCGCGGGGGGTTACCTCTCTGTATAACCCGATGCTGGTGTTACCGTCCCTATCCACCGTCTGTACGATAAAGCGGTAATCCTTCCCAGTGATCATCCCGGAAGACCGGTGGGATAGGGATGTCGAGGGAGTCGAGGGAATAATAGACGTTGTTGTGGGCCCAAACGGCAACAACGTCCGCGTGATGACCACGTGATCGAAGTCGGCATCCGTGGGGTTAAGCCATGTAAGTACAACCTCTGTTTCTCCGGTGGTTATCTGTAAATTGCGTACCTCCCCCGGGGGGATATCATCAAAGGGTGTTGCTTTTATGCTCAACTGAGCCGCGGTGTCGACGTTACCGCTGGTATCATACGTCCTTATGGTAAAGGTGTATTCCGAGTCATTGGTCAGACCGGTATACTCCTTGCTATTGGATCCGTAGCTGTTGGTACTCCGGCCAACATCATGCCAGTCATGTACCATGACACCGGGGGTAGGGGAAGTTTTCTCCACATAGATTTCCGCATAAGCGAAGTCACTGTCAAAGGGGTCCCGCCAGTAAAGGGTTACCTTCCCGTAACTGGGAACTGCGCGTAAGCCGCTGACTTGCCTAGGGGGATCGCGGTCAATGAGTTTTGCCCATGCCTGCACCCATCTGCTGGCGTTACCTGAGGTATCTACCGTCCTTACGCTAAATTGCCACTGATAGGGTTCCGTGCCCACGGGATTGATCAGCCCGGAAACCACGTAGGTATCGACTATCCCAACATCGTATATGGTGGAGGCGTCATCCCCAGGACTCCAATACATGACTTCCACGTGATCGAAGTCACTAGGATTATCCCATTTAAGGGTTGCCCCCTTGTCTGTGCCGACTGCTGTTAAGTTTGATACTACTCCGGGGGGGGTGAGGTCGAGGGTATCGGGAGTGTTTACACCTATGGACGCCCCGGGGCCGGTATTACCGGCGGAATCCATCGTCTGTACGGTGAACGTGTACCGCGTGCCGGTGAGCAGGCCGGTAATAGCGTGACTTTGGTCTCCTTTGGGGCCGTCTTTTCTGGGAATAATTTCCGTGCGGTCCTCGCGGTTGTGTGTATACGTGATTTTCACCTGGCTGAAGTCGCCCGAGATGTCGTTATACCAGTCAAGGCGTACCCTCGCATTGGTTAAATCATCTGACCTGTAGGAGGATGCCCTTAAGCCGGCTATCTTCTGCAGGGCGGGGGTTAGGGGGGGGACGGTAGATACCTCAGGTAACGCCAGCAGATGGGTGCAGGCATGGGCAAAACTCATTGACCGCGATCCCCCTAGGCAAGTCAGCGGCTTACGCGCAGTTCCCAGTTACGGGAAGGTAACCCTT
>BNUY01000239.1 GCA_025997715.1 Spirochaetia bacterium | reverse complement strand
AAGCTGCAGGAGTTGAAAGCTACCACCATCATCCCCGTCAGCACCGAGGCCGGACCTGCGGCCACCGAGATCGTGTTCCATCGCTACACCGGCGTTGGATTTGCGAAGATTATCTTCGACTATGCCAAGGACTTTCCCCGGGTGGATGTCTACGGGGAAGAGGACAGCTCCAAGATAAAGTCCATCGGCGTAAGCTATGGATACTCTATCCAGGAAATCCGCAGCTCCCAGAAAGCCGGAAAGAATCTGGACCAGCGCCGGGCCGTTACTGCCCGCAGAGCCCATGAGGAGAAAATCCACTCCTTGGCACTGAAGAGTGCCCCAGAGTTGGGCACCCGCGGTCTCCTGGATTATCCCGGTATCACCGAAGCCACCATTCCCGCCAATGGGACCGGCTCCAGCAAGCGGTGGAATACCAAGACGGTGGACCAGATCCTTGCGGACATCAATATGTTGACTGATGCCGTAATGATTCCCACCTATGGCCGGGAAGTTCCCGATACCCTGCTGGTCCCGCTTCCCACTTACAACCTGCTGGCCAATACCCGGCTCGGTGATAACGAGACCACGTTGCTTCAGTACATCCTGAAGAACAATCCGCACCTGACCAAGATCGACTGGCTCCTGGAGCTGGCCGGCGCCGGCGAAGGTGGTACTGATCGGATTCTCGTTGGCAAGTATGACGAGGAGCACATCACCCTGGAAATCCCGCAGCCGTTTGAGCAGTTTGACGCGCAGCAGGACGGAATGGAATACGTTATCCCCTGCCATAGCCGGTGCGGTGGCGTGATAATCTATTATCCTATGTCCTTCGCTTTTGCGGATGGCATATAAAATATTGGACAGGATGGAGGTCTAAAATGCTGTTGAAGTTTGCCCCGAAAAACGGGGCGCATCTGAAAGTGATTCCCCTGGTTCCGGTTGGCGATGCTGCGAAGAAAATCGTACTCACCAGGAGCCAGGTGAATCTTCTCCCGGGGACTAACGAAGTCACCGATGACGAGTATGCGGTTATGAAGCCGCATATCACTTTTGAGCTTGCCAAGGGGATCATAGTCCCGGTGGTTAAAAAGGTTCCGGGGAGCCCGGACCAGAAGAACCTGAAAGACTATACCGCGAAGGAAGCGATCAAGCTGGTCGAGGACTGCGTGAATCCCGATACGCTGAAGAAGTGGACCAGGGAGGAAACCCGCGAAGAGGTGAGGGCCAAGCTGGCCCGGCGCTGCGAAAAGCTGAAAATCGAGATCACCGAAAAAGACCTGGAAGACCCCGCTGCGGGCGGCGATGACCAGGGCGGAGGCGATCCCGAAGGTTTGGCGGCCAAGACTGTTCCTGAGCTGAAAGAACTTGCCGAGACCCTGAAGATTGACCTTGTTCCCTTAAAGAATAAAGCCGATATAATTGCGGCGATTGAAACGGCCCAGGCAGCCCAGGGAAGTGGCGGCGCCCAGTAATTATGGCTCTTACCCCTGTTCAGATAATTGAAACCGTTTGTCCCGAGTTGGCGTCAAGTCCATCCCGAGACGTCTTCGTACAGATGGCGGTTGAGACGACTGATAAGGGGTTTTTTGAGCTATATCGTAAAACTGCCAATATTAGCGAGGGAAGCTGATGGGAATAAAAAATACTATCATGGAACTTTGTCCTGCACTGTACGCGTCAGATTCTCTTGACTTCTATATCAACATGGCAGTTAGAGAAACTGACAGGGAAAAATTCGGAGTCGTATATCAGGATTACATTGCGTTCTATGCCTGCCATTTGTATACCCTCTTCAGTGAGGAAAATGCCAGTGGCGGTGGTGGAAGCAACATTCCAGGAACGGTTGGTGAAGTGTCCAGCATTTCAGAAGGTGGAGTTTCCATCAGCTATTTCCAATCTGGAACAGGAGGCGGTAGTGCATCGTCTAGTACCAGAGAATTGGAAGGAACGAAGTTCGGAAAGATGTGCCTCATGCTGAGGAACAGAATACTCCGAATGGGCGTAAATCGTACTTAGGAGGATGTGATGATTTTAGCGTTAATTGTTATCGGCCTGCTCCTGGCTGCCGTAAGGCTTGCCAAGGCGCCGGTAGGAAAAATGGCAGTAGTTTCTGGGTTCGACCCGCAGGTGCTACTGAAATGGTTAGGGGTTGCGGAGCAGGTGTTGGGGATCATTTTCCCGGCGCTGATTTCCGTGTTTCTCTATTTGCATCTGGACAAGGATGTTATCTATATCGAAGGTGCCGAGGCGATCATAGGAATCGTACTATCAGCGGCCATTGCGATTGTCAATATCATCATAACGGCTTTAGGCGGTGACAAGAAATGAGGTATTCAACCAAGATCAAAAGCCCCCAGAAGGTGGGCGATTTCCTGATAGACCCGAAAGGCGGGAATATCGATCCGTTACAGCTCAAGGCGTTCAAGCGTGACCCCTATGGGAAAGACCTGATTGATAAAGGGTTTTTCATCGTGGATGAAGCTGAACCCGCAAAACCAGAAACCGGCCGCAGGCGGCCTGCATCAGCGCCGGCCCCGGAATCTTCCGGAAGCACGGGCGATGTGAACATCAACAGAGGTTAACGTGGCCGGCAACACCGATACTGACATGGGTCTGAATAATGCCTTTGCGGAAATTGAAAAGTTCAAGAATATGTGTGTCAAGGTCGGTGTTGTTGAGGGCACTGATAGCGAGCTGGTGAAAATCGCCGCGGCCAATGAACTGGGCGTAGCGGGGCCCCCGGTTTCGCAGAACGGCGGTTCGGAATGGTTTATCCCGCCCCGGCCATTTGTCAAGGGATGGGCCGATGCTTCCCGGGAGAAGATTGGAAGATTGGTCCAACGCCTGTATGGTCAGGTTGCTGGCGGCAGGATGACTACGGAGACTGCTTTAGAGAAACTCGGGGAGTTTGGAGAACTGGGCGTGAAATCCTATATGGGGGGAAACAATTTTACTCCCAATGCGGATAGCACGATTAAGCGGAAAGGTAGTTCGCAGCCATTGATGGATACGGGCCACCTGAAGCGTGACGGCGTCCGGTATGAGATCGTACGCAAGCCGTATACAGGAGTGCATTGATGAGCGTATTCCCCAACGTATCGCTGATTCAGCGGAAGAAAACAGGCGGGGTGTATGTGAAAGGGCAATGGATTCCCGGGACC
>BNUY01000238.1 GCA_025997715.1 Spirochaetia bacterium | reverse complement strand
ACGAGAATATAGCCATGGGGCTGTTTAAGGAAAAGTTTATACAACTGGTGATAGAAGAAGATTACGACACGCGTACAATGCTGTTCAAAAATCTCAGGGATGACATGCTTCGAAATATAGTACCGGTTCGTTCGAATCTTCCCGGCAAAGCTCGCCAATGGAATTATTTCAACAAATACAAATGCAACCAAAAACCGAGCTTTTGAGGCTTAAGTTGATGATGTTGTACCAGGCATCTTTGCGCTCTCATTTTTATATAGATAAAGTATATTCTTCGTTTCATTTGCTCGTTCTGTTTTTTACCGTGTTTGTAAATACCCGCTAAAACACCAGCCTTCATAACCTGTTCCTGTCCGTACCCAAGCCGCCGTAATGCCGTCGATAGTCTCTTGTCCTCCTGTTTCTAGCACCTGTACGTCCGTGTCTTTAGGTAGTGTGGTCACAATCTTGCCGCTTGTACCGGTGTTGTCGCGGAGGCGCAGGTTTTCTACGGTGCAATGGGTTGAGGAAAAGTCTTTAGGAGGAGGGGAGAATATTTTGTAAAATATCCTGTCTTCGCCGCATTGACCAAAAAAACCAGATAATTCTGGATCTATGGATTCTTCTATCCGCATTTCTGTTTTTGACGAGTTTAACATGTGCAAACGATAATACTCTGTCTTGTCATGTCGTGTACGAACAGTGAGAGAATATGTTTTGTCAGTTTCTTTTTTAAGGGCTACTATTTTTGCACTACTTATTGGAATATTTGTAACAATATAATTGCTTATATCACAATCAAATACTATAGCCCCTTCCCAAACTTCTGTTTTACCCCATGAGTAGTTTGTTGTCCATTTATCTCTCTCACAATGTGGTTCATAAAACCACACCCCGGACAAATCGTGTCCAAAAGCAGTATAAAAAGAAAATATGAATAATAATACGCATACAAATCGTTTCATTGTTTCCTCGCATTTTTAGACATAATTGTTATTGCCTGTAATTCTATCTCCACGTACATGGGCGCGGTAGGAGCAGGATTAAAAATTTCGTCTCACTCATCGAAGGGGTTCCATTCACCGAACGGGCTCTCATCATCCGAAAGGGTTCCATCCGCAGGACGAGGTTCCGGCACAAGGGGGGCGCTATTCGCCGGACGGGTTTCACGTATGGGGTGGACTCCACCCGCGGGAGGAGCTCCATCTGCGGGACGAGGTTCCGGCACAAGGGGGGCGCTATTCGCCGGGCGGGTTTCACTTATGGGATGGACTCCACTCGCGGGCGGAGCTCCATTCGCCGGACGAGGTTCACTTACGGGACGGGTTTCACTCACCAAATGGGGCACACTTACCGGACGGGCCTCATTCGGCAGGCGAGGTTCCGGGGCAGAACGGGAGGCGGGTACAAAGGGACGCCGGTTCTCCGCAACCCTGCCGATTAGTATTTCTACATATTTGGTGATAACGGAAAGCTCCTCATTAAGGGCGCCCGCTTGTATATTCCGTTTTGCGGATTCCAGGGAAAGTTTTGTTTCCTGGGAAAGCCGCAGGGCCAACTCCAGCCGCTTTACATCCCGTTCGGCATTATAATAATGGGCGCCGATTTCTTTGAGGGCCAGGGCGAAATCCACTACGGCCCCGGAGTGACGGAGCATCGCGGCGGCATACGCATTAATCGGATCGGTGAGGATTACGGTCTGCTCAAAGGGTGCGGAAGGGCTGCCCCGGCTGGTAATGCGGAGAGACGCAGCCTGCAATCCCCTTGTTCGGGGCGGAATCCGGTAGCGCACAAACAGTGTCTTGTAGTCCCCCTGATGAAGGTTCTCAATGCTACAGGTGACCCGGGTATTGGCGATACGGCCCCGGCTGCCTAACACTTCCCGTATTTCAATTCCCGGGCTAAAGTCCAGTTCTACGTTCAGTGTTTGTGCGGAGGTAACCGCTATCCGCGCAAATTCCCGGTCGATATTCAGCACATCGGTCACCATCATTTGGTTACGCAGGGTGCGGGAAGCTCCCTGGCCGTGTTCCGCCAGGGTCATCAAAAGTTCTGCGTCAAAATTGCTGCCCAGGCCCAGGGTGGAGAGGGAAATGCCCTGTTGTTTCCGGATCGCCGCCAATTGGTAAAGGCGGTCAAAAACATCATTGCCGGTATATTCAAAGGAACAGATCTCCGTAAGGCTGACGCGGCCGGCGCCGCGCACGGAGCTGTCAAAGGAAAGGTACTCGTTTCCGTTTTTTATTTCTACCCGAAAGGGGGTGGGAACCGGGTCCGTTTCATTGCTGAGATAATTCTGTACAAACACCCGGTATGTGCCCCGGGGAGCCTTGTTATCCGGCCAGAAAATGGTTTCCTCGGGATTCGAGGTTTCCCCGTATAGATTTCGGTCCAAATCCAGGTAGCCGCCGAAGGAATCCCGGGGGTGGTTGAAATTGATTTCTTCCCCCGTGGGGCCTATCACATGGAGGTCCAGATCATTCCGGTTATTCCAGGTGAGGGAAACCCGGATATCGCCGGGGCTGAGGTCCGGCATGAAGAGCCGCATCGTACTTGCATCTCCGGCGGAAAAGAGGAGGACCTGGTTGATAGAATTGGTGCGGAAATAAGGGATGGCCTGTTCATAGCCCAGGGTGATGCCCGCTTCGATGTTGGGGACTCCCTGGGGGTAGAGCCCATCCACCGCTGCCAGAAATGCCCGGCGTTTTTGGGGCGTATCCATCAGTGCCGGTTGAAAAACTACCCGCGCAGTATTACTGAAGCTCACCAGGGATAGTGCGTCTACGTTCCGGACTTTTTGTATGAAGGTTCTCATGGATGCTTTGAACCAGGAAAGCTTGTTGTCATCGTTCATTTCAGCTGAAGTGTCTATCACCAGTACCAGATTCAGGGGGGGCAGTTCCCCGAAGTCCCAGGATTTTGCCTGGATGCCGATCTGGAGGATCCCCTCTGTCCCCCCGGGGACGGTCCGGTTTACGGTATTAAAGATATTAAGGCCAATCGGGGTTTGCGGCTCCGGGTATCCAAAATTGTAGGAGGAAAGGTATGAATCAATATCAAGATCGCCGGGGGCCACGATGATTCCGTTGTTCGAAAGATATCTGCTCTTGGTCCGCGGGGAAACGCCTTCCGCGAACCCTTCGGCAAACAGCGCCGGGGAGATGCAGGAAAACAGCAAGCCAAGAAGGATGCCGAAGCGGACGCCTCGGGGGGCCAGAGGG
>BNUY01000237.1 GCA_025997715.1 Spirochaetia bacterium | reverse complement strand
TCCCCGGAGGCCATCTTCGGGGTGTTCCCGTTCAGGCGGGCCGTTCAGGGTCATGAGGTCATAGTCCCGGTGTTCCGGCGCAGGGTAACCCAGGTTTGCCAGGGCCGCTTCGAGGAGTTCCGTGTCATCAACCATGCCCTGAACCGAATGGATGGGGGGCTTCCCCCAGTGGAGGAAACTTCGGCTCAGAAACCGGGGCGGGGGAATGTCACGGGTCTTCCCGAAAACGGGAAAGAGCATACCGCCGGAAGAGAGGATCATTGCCTGGACGGTTCTTGCCGGGTCTTCAAGGTACCACGTTAGAGAATGTGTTTGCAGAAATTTTGCGCAGGCGTTTACACAGTATTGCTCACGGGATCGGAGAAACTCCTCCATGCGGAGTGATTCGGATTTACCGGCCCGCCGCCATGGACGCGGCCGCCCGGGCCGGAGTTTCACCGGGCGGTCGAAACTGCCTGCAAGGGAAACTGCCCCTGGGCGGGAATGCGGCCCAGCATAGCGGAGAAGCCCGCCACAAAAGATTCCGGGGCATAACTGTAGACCGCTATGGCGCCGTCAATCCACGGTACTTGATCCAGGTAGACCGGACTCAGGACGGAAAAAACAATCACCCGTTTGCCCAGTCCCCGGAGGCTGCGGAGCACGCTCAGGCCCTCGTCATCGGGGAGGCAGAAAATGATCGTGTCCACCGGACGGGCGTAGTTCAACAGTTCCTGTATCCATATCTCTCTCGGGTCACCCCAGCCTTTTGCGCCGGGGTAGGCCGCTTTTCCGGCCTTAATAAATTCCGGGTACTTACCGACAAGGAGCACCGTACCGGCTTTTTCCGGCGTCAGGGGGAGAAGGTCTCCTGCGGAGCCCTTAAGAATAGTAACGCTGCGGGCGGCCAGATCCAAAAAGAAACGGCTTCCCTCGGGGTCCGGCAGCCCTGCTTCCGCCTTGCGGAGGTCCGGAATGTAGGGGACGGCGGTTTCTCCCCGCAGGTATTCCAGCTTCATCACCATGATCCTGCGGGCGGCGTCCCGAACCCGGTCACGGAACACCGGTTCCCGCTGCATGGAGGTCACCATGTTGGTCCATATCGGATCATTCAGGCTGGGGGTTTTGGAGAGCATGATAATATCATTACCCGAAAGAAGCGCCAGTTTCGCCGCTTGTGAAAGGCTGCCCGCCCAGGTGGTGGCGCCGTTCATCATCAGGTCGTCGGTGATGATAAGCCCCCGGAAGCCGATGCGGTCCCGGAGGATGTCCCCAAGGAACCAGGATGAGAGGGACGCCGGAGCCGATGCCGCCTGAGTATTGGGAAAGGCCAGGTGGCCGCTCATGATCGCCGGGATCTTTTCCTTGGCGAGGATACGGTAGGGGATCAGTTCCCGGTCCCAGAGCACTTCGAAGGATGCATCGATCCGGGGCAGTACCCCGTGGGAGTCCAGGTCCGTGTCACCGTGTCCGGGGTAGTGTTTCGCCGTGGCGATAACCCCCGCCGCCTGCTGGCCCTTCATAAAGGCGGTCCCCAAAAGCCCCGCCCGCACCGGATCATTCCCAAAGGACCGGGGGCCGATGACCGTGGAGGCCCGGTTTGTGTAGATATCCACCGTGGGCGCAAAGTTCATGTTGATCCCCAGGAGCGCCAGTTCCCGGCCTATGTAGTAGCCCGAAAGGTAGGCGTCCCGGGGATACCCCGACGCGCCGATAGCCATATTCCCCGGGGTCTCGCTGGTGGCGCCCTTCACATGGCGTATCCAGCCCCCCTCCTGATCCGTGGCCACCAGCAAGGGTATTTTCAGCTTCCCCCCCAGGGCCACCCGTTGCAGGGCTCCCACGGTTTCCGCCAGCCGGAGGGTATCCCCGGTATTCCACCCGAAAATCTTCACCCCCCCGATATGCCGGTCCCGAATCCAGTCCAGGATGAGCGGCGAAGGTTCGGCCCCCACCCAGCCAAGCATGAAGGTCTGGGCCAGGGCTTCCTCATCGGACATGGCGTTTACCAGAGCCGCCGCCAACTCTGACCGGTCACCGGTATCGGCAAAACTTTGGGGGAAAAGACTTTCGGCGCCGAGGAATAACAAAAGGGCAAGGTATCCTATGGATACCCGGTATCCTACGCGGGATGCTGGAAGCGGACGGTGAAATTTCATACAATTTATTCAATTATATAATGGAAGATTAGTCAATAAAAGAATCAGCCGGGCCTCATTGATCCCAAGAAGAAATCAATGTAAACTATAATTAGGAGGTGGCAAATGAAGCAAGTGTTTTTAATTGTATTGATAGGTCTTATGGTCCTCATGCCTTGTGCTGCCCAGCAGACTCAGGCTGTAGAAGGTTCGGCTACCCGGTACGAGTCGCAGGATACGGTTTTTTATGCTTCCCACGCCAGTTTTCCCTTTGGGACCCAGGTGGTAGTGACCAATCTGGCGAATGGTAAAAAAGTCACCGTCCAAATCGGCGGGCGCATCCCCAAGGATTCCCGGTGGCTCATAGACATTTGCGCCGCCGCAGCGCGTGAATTGGGGATGAACGCAAGTGGATTTACCCAAGTGCGGCTCGAAGAGGTCCCCAAGGCGCCTAGGCGCAACAAGGCAACCAGAAAATTCATGCAAACAGGATCGGTTTCGACGCAAATGCCCGGGACGGAATATACCGCCGCCCATCCCTCGATACCCCTGGGTACCTGGGTTCGGATAACCAACAAGGCCACCGGGAAACAGGCAATCGCAACGGTGACCAACCGAATCCCCGCCAGTACCGCTCGGATCATTGATCTTTCCCGGCCCCTGGCCCAAAATCTTGGACTAGGCGAAGATGCGGTGGTCATGCTTGAGACGGTGGACAAGGACACCGGAAAATAGAACATTAAAGGGGAGAAGTATGAAGAAGATTCGGCGAGACAAGTTTCGATTTCTGGTTATTTTTGCGCTTCTGGCGCTTCCGCTTGTGCTGGGACCTCATGTGTCCCCGATATCCGCCCAAAATAGAAGTAAGCAACTGGTTCTGTATACCTATGAGGACATGTTTCCCCAGGAAATACTTGAGGGTTTCACGAAAGCCACCGGTATTGCGGTGGTGTGTGATAAAACATTTGTCTTAAACGAAGAGATGCTGGGTGAGCTGGAAGCGGTCAACGGCGGCTCCTACGATTTGGTTATCGCCGATGATTATATTATCGAGTTCGCCATAGATGAGGGGCTGGTCCAAAAGCTGAATAAAACCAAGCTGGGTAATTATGCCA
>BNUY01000236.1 GCA_025997715.1 Spirochaetia bacterium | reverse complement strand
ATTCCGTTCCCAATTGGGTTCTTTAAATTTCAACATTAATGGTTCAAATAGGTTGTTCATGCCTTAATCATACCGTTTTACAGGGGGTTTGTATAGGGGCTTGACTTTAGGGATGGACACTAAATAATATGTAAATCAATATTCTCGTTTCGTCCACCAAGTTCCACATCATCAGCATTATTAACTATTGCTTCTGATGCCAGCGCTTTAATGTCCACGAGCGTAAATTTGGGCATTCCTTGCCCTATTTCTTTTAAACCATAATCTGCTAGATTTATAGCAGCATTAGTGTCTCTGTGATGATGTTCGCCACAACTAGAGCATACCCAATCACGTTCACTAAGAGCTAAATCTTTTTTTATAAAACCACAGACATGGCAGGTTTTAGAACTAGCAAACCATTTATTTGCCTCTATAAATACTTTACCTGCTTCTTGAGCTTTATATTTCAACATAAATCTAAACTGTCCATAACCTAAATCATTAACACTTTTACCTAACTTTAAACTTTGAGCCATAGCTTGAAGATTTAAATCTTCTACCACTATTACATCGTTATTGTTGACCAAATGTCGTGACAATTTAGAGTTAAAATCTTTACGAGTATTAGTTATCTTTTCATAAACCTTATTAACTCTAAGTTGTGCTTTCTTTCTGCGGTTAGATCCTAATTGTCGTCTAGAAACCACCTGTTGTAATTTGGATAATTTAGGTTCATAGGTTCTGAATAAACGTTTATATTCTGGACTACTACCCTGTTCATCTACAAACAAATTTGCTAACGACATATCCAAACCTTTGGTTTTCAGATTTGGTTTAGTTAGATTAATTTGTTTAGGAAAAATTTCTTTTTCATATAATAGAGAAACAAAATATTTGCCTGTTTTAGTTTTTGATATAGTTGCCGAT
This sequence comes from Spirochaetia bacterium, assembly GCA_025997715.1. GTDB lineage: Bacteria > Spirochaetota > Spirochaetia > Treponematales > Breznakiellaceae > Termitinema. The sequence continues at coordinate 2,358 of BNUY01000236.1, read as the reverse complement.
TTGATATTAATGTCATCAATGATTCTAGGATCTCTAAATTTAATCCAAGAAATTTTAGGTAATTTGACTTTTTTAAGATTAAAATCTATAAATATTCCGCCATTATTTATACTTCTATAGCTGTCTTTAACTCCACGTTTATGAAATTTAGGAAAACCTAGTTGTGTAGAATTAACTTTTTTCTTTAAACGTTTGAAAAAATTCTGATACGCTATAGATAAATCCATTCTAGATTGCTGAAGAGCTACTGCATCAGCATCTTTTAACCACTCAAATTCTTGTTTATATTCTTTTTCTGTTTTGTATTTATACTTATAAAGTGTGAGCTTATCATTCTTAAGTTGTTCATATACAAACTTATGTTCTGCAAGCATTTGATTATATATAAATCTGCAACAACCAAGATTCTTGAGAATAAATTGCTCTTGTTCTTTGTTAGGATAAATTCTTATTTTTAATGCTCTATTAATAACCATATATAAGTTTATCTTACATATGGTTTGATAAATGTTGATGAATTTATGAAAAAAAGTAAAATATAATTTATTGTTAATTATGAGTATCTGTAATAGTAGTTTAAAACAATTAGAAAAAATATTAATTTAATTAAACACTTTCAAATTTATTGTAGGTAATTTTTTTAACGGGTTTGATATATGTTCTTGATCGGCATTAAATTGAACAATCATTTCTTGCAAAGCACTAAAAGCACTTTTACACAGATCAAAAATTTGGTATGTTGCTGTTTTACCAGTTTTATAACTTCTATTTTTATTTAAATTATTCACTTCTTTTTTAAAAGACTCTAATGATGGAGAAATTGCATTTAAAGCATTGATTTTCATTTCTATTTCATCTCTACTTTTTTGAGTTATATTATTTATATTTTCATTTCGATAAAGAACAAAACTTTTAAAAATTTCTATAGCTGATTTAAGATTGTCTTCACCATTAATAAACAAATTATATAATTCACGGTCTATATCATTTAGTTGATAACCTGTATTATTTGTTTGATCAACTTCATTTATATCAATGCTTTCATTCACATTCACCAATCCAATGCCAATGAATAACTTTCCATATAATTTTTGAATAGACTGTAATACTTTATATACATTATTTACAGCAAACAAAATATCATCACTGTTTTTTAATCCTTCCAAAAGTTTTCCTAGTTCCATACTAATCTCCTTTATAATTTATGCCACTAATTTGCTGCAATTATCTTTTTGAACGGGTAAGATTATTGCTTGTTTTAATACTGCGTCAAATGCAGAACTATATTCACGGTTATTCTGTCTAAAACAAAATTCATCCACATATTTCTGCATATACTTGACAGAAATATGGTGGTAAATACCATATACCCCACGTTTCAGATTTGCCCAAAATCCCTCGATACCGTTGGTATGAATACCATTACCATTACTAAATTGTCCAAGGGAATGGTTAACACTAAGGTGCACAAATTTAGTTTTCTTGTCCAGGATATTATATCCTTTGAATTCATCAGAAACTACCGTAGTGTTTTGCTCGTATCCGTTTTGATCCTCATATTTATCTTTGCAAACTGTATCTAACACATTCAAGAGTTGTTTGCCGGTAAGTTTCTTACCATCCTTGTTAGGAAAAGCAACTTGGGCATAAACTCTTTTAGTGTTTCTTTCTTTGATTCCAATCACTGGAGTTTTTTTAGTACCGCGCCCGCGTTTGTTTTCCTCAGTATGTGCTTTGTGACAAACCCCATCAGCATCAATATAGACATTCTCTTTCCTTGGTTTTCCACCAACATAGGTTTCATCAATTTCTACCAGTGCTTCAAAGGATTTTGCCATATCTACATTACCCATTGCAGTTCTAATCTGTTTCAACATCCTCCACGCAGTTTTATACATCACACCGATTTCTCGTTGGAGTTGACAGGCAGAAATACCTTTCTTGGCATTGAGGAATAGGTGGATAGCATAGAACCATTTTCTCATATCGGTAGATGATTTTTCAAAGATAGTGCCGGTAAAGGGTGAAAAGGTATTCTTACAGTTATGGCAATGGCATACTTTCATACGACTGGAATAATGGTAGACATAGAGGGTTTCACCACAGTGAGGGCATTTTAAGGTATAGGGGTAAGGGTTTGCGTCACAGGGTTCTAATCTGCTGTCCTTATAGCGAATATGGAAAAAGTAAGCGATTGTGCGCAATCCGGTCAATTCAGCCCAGCAAATCCGGAAACATCCAGGCAGCATTCCGGCGGTATCCGGCCGGGTAATCCGGCGGCATTCGGGCGGAGCCCGACATCTTTAAAAAACAGTAACCGCAGTGAAAAGATTTGTCAAGAAAAAAATGCAACGGGGG
>BNUY01000235.1 GCA_025997715.1 Spirochaetia bacterium | reverse complement strand
GGCCGAACTGGGCAAAGGGCTGGATAATAGAAAACAACCGCATCCACGACGCGAAGTGCAGCGCCGTCAGTATCGGTAAGGAGATGAGTACCGGTCACAACCAGTATACCCGGCGGGGCGACAAGGCGGGCTATAATTATCAGCTTGAGGCGGTGTTTTCCGCGCTTGCCAAGGGGTGGAACAGAGAACATATCGGCTCGCATATTATCAGGAACAATACCATATATGACTGCGGGCAAAATGCCATTGTCGGGCATTTGGGCTGCGTGTTTTCAGAGATCTATGACAACCATATCTACAACATTTCTGCCAAGCGGGAATACTACGGGCACGAGATAGCGGGGATCAAGCTCCACGGCGCTATCGACGTGCAGATACGGCATAACCGTATCCATAATTGCTCCCTGGGTACCTGGCTGGATTGGCAGAACCAGGGGGCGCGGGTGAGCCGGAACATCTATTACAACAACAACCGCGACTTGTTTGTCGAGGTGAGTCACGGTCCCTTTGTGGCGGATAACAATATATTTGCCTCCAGGGATTTCCTCACCAACGCGGCCCAGGGAAGCGCGTTTATCAACAACCTTATCTGCGGTGACATGCAGTATTACGATGTCCTGGACCGGGCTACCCCGTATCACCTGCCCCACAGTACCCAGGTGAAGGGTTACTCCGTAGTGTTTAGCGGGGATGACCGCTGGTACAACAATATCTTCGCAGGAAACCTCCAGGGTACATTCGGAACCGGTACCGCCCAGTATGACGGCCAGACCGCGTCCATGGAGGAGTACCTCAAGCGGATTAAGGATCGCGGGGTAGGGGACTTTGAAGCGTTCATTGCGGAGGGCAAGCAGTATGTCTACGTGAATGACAATGCGTACTTCGGTACGGCAAAGGCATATAACCGGGAAGAGCGCCATGTGGTGGAAGCGGGGTTTGATCCAAAGGTGTATATAATAGAAGAAAACGAACAGGTATTTTTGTCCATCGAACTTCCGGCGTCTATCGGCAGCATAAACGGTAAGGTCATTGATACCGGTATCTTAGGCCGGGTGCGGCTCGCGGACGCTAATTTCGAGAATCCCGACGGCAGCGATCTTGTGGTGGATACGGATTTGATCGGTGAGGCGCGCAGTAACGGCATTATCGGCCCGGTTGCGGCGTTACAGAGCGGGGCAAACCGTGTGAGGGTGTGGTGAAAAGCGGTTGTATTACGAACAACCAAAACATACAGGAGGAAATTGTATGAAGAAAATTGTACGAAGCGGCATATTTATGCTTCTCGCGGTTAGCATGGCCTTTATCGGCTGCGCTAAAAAAGACAGCGGCAAAAAGGTATTGGAGCTCTGGCATATCCAGACTGCGGACCCCATGCCGGCGATTATTCAGGCATCGGCGGATCGCTTTATCGCGGCTAACCCCGATTTTGAGGTGCGCATCAGCCCGATTGCCAACGATTCGTTCAAACAAAAGCTGGCGGTGGCCATGTCGTCGAACAAGATGCCCGATGTGTTCCTTTCCTGGTCCGGCGGCCCCATGGAAGAATACGCCCGGGACGGCACGATTGCGGACCTGACCCCCTACATGAACGCCAACAATTACAAGGATAAGTATCTCGACGCCGGTATCGCCCAGGCTACGTACCAGGGGAAAATCTGGGGCGTTCCGGTGGAGAACGTTGCTATCTGCATGGTGTATTACAACAAGGAGCTGTTTGCCAAATACGGCATTCCGGTACCCGAAACGGTTGCCGATCTGGAGCGGGCGGCGGATACCTTCCTGAAAAACGGGATTTCACCCTTCAGTCTTGCGAACAAGACCCAGTGGACGGGCTCAATGTACTTCATGTTCCTTGCCACCCGTCACGGCGGTACCGCGCCCTTCAAAGCGGCGCTCGCCGGTACGGGCAGCTTTACCGATCCGGCCTTTGTCTGGGCGGGCGATAAGATTCAGGAATGGGTAAAAAAAGGTTACTTCAACACGGGCTTTAACGGCCTTGACGAAGATTCCGGCCAGTCCCGGCAGATGCTCTACAAAGGGGACGCCGCCATGTTCATCATGGGCAGTTGGTTCCTCGGGCAGGCCTTAAGCGAAAGCCCCGAGTTCTACGGCAAGCTTGGCCTCTTTAACTTCCCCAAGGATGAGACCGGGGCAGGGGATGCGCACACCCTGGTCGGTACCGTGGGTGATAACTTCTATCACGTAGCCGCTTCCAGCAAATACCCCGAAAAGGCCTTTGAGCTGATTACCTACATGCTTGATGATGTGGCCGTGCCCGCGCGTATCGCCGCCGGACATACCCCTCCGCTCAAGAATGTACAGGTTCCCGACGCGCTCTCCCAGGAACTGTTGAGGCAGCTTGAGATGGCGCCGGACATTCAGTTCTGGTACGATCAGAGCCTTTCCCCGGAAGTTGCCGAGGTACACAAGATCACTTCCCAGGAGATCTTCGGCGGAACCAAGACATCCCTGCAAGCTGCGGAAGAGCTTGAGAAGGCACAGAAAGCGTACTTGAAGAAGTAGTACTATAAGTATGGGGTGTGGATATAATTCCATACCCCTTACCACCAAGGAGGGCGGCCATGGCGGCGGGCACATTACAGGACAAGCGGCAGCAGAATGTTAGGATTGCTGCGGCGGTATTTTTAGCGCCGACGATTCTTATCATGCTCATCTATATCGTGTATCCGATTATTGATTCATTTATTACCAGTACCCTTGAGTGGAACGGCAGAACCCCCCCGTGCGCGGGCCGCGTTTGTCGGCCTTGCAAACTGGTTGCGGCTGGTACAGGATAAAACATTTTGGCTTTCCTTTGGAAATAATATTATCATTATGTTTTTATCCCTGGTGTTTCAGGTACCCTTTGCCCTGGCGCTGGCAACCTTTCTTGACCGTGTCGGTAAGAAGGGCTTAGTCTTTAAGGTGATTTGGTTTTTGCCCTACCTTATTTCGTCGGTGGCCATCGGCGTATTGTTTAAATTCGCCCTTGACGCAAACTACGGGCTCTTAGCCTCAATAGCCAAGGCCTTCGGTGGCGGCGGCGTAGATTTGCTGGGCAATCCGAAGGCGGCGCTTTTTACCGTTATCGGCGTGGTGTGCTGGCAGTATATCCCCTTTTACATGGTGCTGTACCTTGCCGCCTACGGAACCATACCGGTGGAGTTATACGAAGCCGCCTCAATAGACGGCGCGACCCAGGGGCAGTATTTTTGGAAGGTTGCCCTGCCCATGCTGAAACCCACGATTATCTCGGGCGCCACCATTT
>BNUY01000234.1 GCA_025997715.1 Spirochaetia bacterium | reverse complement strand
ACCGTCGGCGATATAGTGATGGCGCAGCGGGAAGAAAGGGGCGTGCTGGGCCGAATGCATTTGGGTTTCCCCGCGTAGGGAGACCTATTCAGGCCCCCTGGGGCCGGGCTCCCGGAGTGGATTCCCCCAACAGCATGAGCGCCCGGCATGCCCCTTTCTTCCCGGCTTTACCAACAAGGCGATTCTAACCGATAATATCGCTATGGATGGATTGATTCCTATTTTAGCGGTGATAGTAGTGCTTATCTTCGTCGGTTTTCTCGGCCTAACGATTATGGGGCGTCTAAAGAGGACGGGAGGCGGCGCAAGAAGCAGAGTGAAAGCCGGTATAGGGAAGAAAGCAAAGGACCGGGACGCCATTTTACGGGATGCGGATAAGCGCTTGGCCCAAAACCCCCACGATGTGCCCGCCCTAATCGCCCTGGGGGATCTCTATTACCGGGAAGAAGACTGGGATAAGGTGTTCAAAACCTACGGAGTACTGCTGGAATGTGCCCTGGGGAATAAGGATGTCAATGAGTTTGAGCTGAATCTCCGCTACGGTATTGCGGCCCTGAAAGCGGACCCTAGGTCCGAAAGCCTGGAGAACGAGGCTTATAAGAGCCTTACGGTGGCTCGTGCCCTGAATCAGAATAACTATGAGGTGAACCTGAACCTGGGGCTCTTGGAGTTCCGGCGGAAAAACTACGAGAAGGCCCTACAGATACTGCAGCAGGCCCGGAAAGCGGACCCGGAAAACCCCGTGGTGCTGCGTCACCTGGGGCAGTCCTTCTTTAAGCTGAAACGGTTTAAGGAGGCCATGACCTATATCCGTATGGCCATCGACATTGCCCCGGACGATAAGGAATCCCTCTATATCCTGGCGGAATGTTATTACGACGCGAACCAGGTTGACCAGGCCCTGAAGATTTTCAGCCACCTGCGGCCGGACCCGGTGATGGGCCCCAACGCCTGCCTCTTTGCGGGGACCATCAACATGGAACACCACCAGGATAACAAGGCCATCCTGGACTTTGAGATTGGGCTGAAGCACCAAAACATCGAGACCGGTGTCTTACTGGAATTGAAGTACCGTCTGGCCACCCTGCTCCTGAAGCAGCAGGAAATCGGTAAGGCCCTGGGGTACTTGAAGGACATTCAAGGGGTCAACGGCGCCTACAAGGATGTTCCCATGCTCATCGGCAAATACCAGGAACTCAACGCAAACAAGAACCTGCAAATCTACCTCATGTCCCCTTCGGCGGATTTCGTCGCCCTTTGCCGGAAGGTGGTGATGTCCTTCTTTGATAAAGCGAAGACCAAGATTACCAATATTTCGGTAACCAGAAACGACTGGGCGGATATTCTGGCGGAAGTTGAGACCACCAAGTGGTCGGATGTCGTGATGTTCCGGTTTATCAGGACCACGGGCTCCGTCGGGGAACTTATCCTGCGGGACTTCCACGCCCAGGTCAAGGATGCAAAGGCCGGCAAGGGTATCTGCATTACCGTGGGTACCTTTTCCGAAGAGGCGAGGCGCTTTACCGAAGCCCGGCTTATCGATCTTATCGAAAAGGATAAGCTTGCGCTCATTCTGAACAAAGTGGACGCCGTTGCCGCTTCCCCCTAATATCACCACGAAAAACGGCCGATACTAGGATTTATGATGAATACACGGTTCTTTTGTAGAGCAGGCATTGCCTTTTTCTTCCTTGCGTCCTGGGCGCTGCCGGTTCAGGCTGCTCCGCGGAAGGATGTTCCCTCATCCTCTTCCCGCAGTACTGAGGTCCAATCCGCCCCGGCCCAACAATTGTCCCTGGACCGGATTGCCGTTGATTCCCTGGATGAAAATGGCCGTACCCCCTTGCATATCGCGGCGGAAACCCGTAACAGCGAAATGACGGCCCTCTATATTGCCCTGGGCGCCACCATGGACCTGCTGGATCGGGAAAACCATACCCCCCTTTCCGATGCCGTGGAGTACCAGGACGCCGCGAGCGCCCGTTTACTAATTGAGGCCGGCGCGGATTTGCATCATCCCCAGCCGAGAAGGCAAACCCCTGCGGTAGGGGCCATCACCCTAGGGGGCAGTTTCCTTCGAACTATCCTGAGCCCCACCGCCCTGGATTCCGTTGATGACCGGGGCAGAACCATGCTGCACCTGGCGGCCGCCGCGGGAAACGTGAACGCCGTGGAGATTATCACCGATGTGGAGATTGGCCTCAGACGCAGCCTTAACAAGACCGATGCGGAGGGGAAAACCGCCCTGGATCTTGCCCTGGACAGGACGACATCCAAGGCCCATATGGAAGCGGCGGAACAACTCATCCTGGCGGGCGCTTTTTCGGTGAACCCCGCCTATACCTACCTTGCTCCGGCGGTACAGTCATCCAATTACAATATCCGTATCGGCGATGGGACTACCCCCCTGCACTTCGCCGCAGGGGAGGGCTATAACGGTCTGGTGGAATACCTCCTGGATAAAAATGTAGACATCAATGTTAAGAATGCGGCGGGTACCACCCCCCTTCATGAGGCGGCCCGCGCGGGGAATCTCCCCATCATGGAACTCCTTATCGCGAAGGGGGCGGATGTAAACGCCCAGGACGCCAGGGGAAACAGCATCCTCCACATCGGAATCCCGGCGGCCAGCCACCAGGCGGTCCAGACTCTGGTCCTTTCCCGTGGGATGAAGGCGAACCTCCGGGATGAGCACGGCGAATCTCCCCTGCATATCGTAATATCCCTGGGCCGTCCTCCGGCGCTCATTGAGGGTTTGTTAGCAGCCGGGGCGGATGTGTCTATCCGGAACATTGACGGAAAGACCCCGCTCTACCTGGCGGTCGAGAAAAACCGGGGGGTCAGTATCAGCGCTCTCCTCCGGGCCAAGTCGGATGTCTTTGCGGCGGATAACCGGGGGATTACCCCCTTTGAGGTGGCCCTGTGGGATAACAGCCCCGTGCTGCCCGGCCTGATCACCGAACAAACGGTACTGCAGAGCGATAACGCCGGAAACACGATGCTCCATCTTGCGGTACGGAACCATGCGGACCGGGCCACCTTAACCCTGATACTGGAGAAGAAAGCCCTGGTTAATGCCCGGAATATGGTGGGGGACACCAGCCTGCATATTGCGGTACGGGAAGACCTTGAGGATACGGGGGATTTGCTTATTAGCCGGGGGGCGGATATTTTCGCCGCCAACGCCAATGGGGAAAGCCCTCTCTATCTGAGTTTCCCCGAAAAGATACCCCCGGGAAAGATCCGGGAATGGATAATCAATCCCCGTACCATTACTGCCCGGGACGGCGC
>BNUY01000233.1 GCA_025997715.1 Spirochaetia bacterium | reverse complement strand
GCCAATCTTCAAGCCCCCTGAACCAAGGACAAGAACCTTTTTTATTGTGTCGTGTATCGACTTAATCATGCTGCACTTCCTTTAATTTAAAAAGACAGAGAAGAATTTTTAACCGCAAAAGCGACAAAGGAAGGAAAGATGAAAGAAAGTGGTAACCCTTCTTCCCCTTAGTCGACTTCTTCGCCTTTGCGGTTTTTATTCTTCTCTTCATTACATTCCCTGTCTCACCTGATCCAGAAACTGGTCGATCAGAAACTCCGTATCCCGCGGTCCCGGGCAGCCTTCGGGGTGGAACTGTACCGCCGAAAAGGGATGCCTGGTTGAGCGAATTCCTTCTATTGTATTGTCGTTCGCGTTGATGAACCATGGTTCCCAGCCCTTGGGGATGGTTTCCCCCCGTACCGCGTAGCCGTGGTTCTGGCTGGTGATGTAGCAGCGGTTCGTTGTTGTGTCGATGCAGGGCTGGTTCTGTCCGCGATGCCCGTAGGGGAGCTTGTAGGTGTCCGCTCCGGCGGCCAGGGCCATGATCTGGTTGCCAAGGCAGATGCCGAAGATGGGTTTCCCCTTGTCAAAGGCCCGGCGCAGGGTGGCAATAGTTTTACTGCATGCCTTGGGATCACCGGGGCCGTTGGAAAGAAAGATGCCGTCGTATTCAAGCCCCGCAAGATTCGAGTCCCAGGGCGCCCGGATAAGCTCCACCTTCCGGGCAAGTAAACAGCGGAGTATGTTGGCCTTTGCCCCGCAGTCCACCAGAACGATACGGGGCAGCCCTTCGCCCTCCGCAGTTCCCGGGGAGCGGTACCGTTTAGTATCATGGGGGGACACCTCCGCAACCGGGTGGCTGACAATCCCCATGGTCACCTCCCGGCAGCCCTCCACCAGGATCTTCCCCTGCATAACCCCGTGTTCCCGCAGCCGTTCCGTAAGGGATCGGGTATCGATGCCGTAGATGCCGGGGACATTATTTTTTTCGAGCCATGACGAAAGGGACGCGCCGGAGGCCCAATGGCTGGGTTCCGCGCAGGCCTCGGCCACCACGAACCCCGAAACCTGGACCCGGTCCGACTCAAAATGGGTGGGGATACCCTGTTCATCGAAAAAGGGCTCCGCCGTTTTGGGCTGCACCGGCACGCCGTAGTTTCCTATCAGGGGGTAGGTAGCCACCAGGATCTGCCCGCGGAAACTGGGGTCCGTCAGGGACTGGGGGTAGCCGGTCATCCCGGTAGTAAAGACCACTTCCCCCGCCTGGGATTTTTCCTTCCCAAAGGACCATCCCGAAAATTCCGCCCCATCCTCCAACACGAGCTTTGCCCGTGCGATGTGCCGCGCCTGTTTTTTCATTTCAGCCTCCACCTGCCTATGGTACCCATGTTATTGATTTTTATGCAATATCCCGAAAAATTAGGAATGCAAAATGAAAAAATCGCCAATTTCTCCCTTTTCATGAAAGCTATTTTGGAGAAATCGTTGTTTTTCTTCCTAAATTATATCAATTACCGTACCCGTGCAGGGGAGGAGGAGGGGTGTGCACGATACCGTGGTGCCTTTACAATCCACGGAACGGAGAGTATAGTTAAAGGAGGGGTAATACTATGGCTGGAATAATGGCAGGAAATTGAGTACGAGGTGGTACGGGATAAATTCGATAACTGCATCGGAAAACCCAAGGCTCTTAGCCCGTGCAAGCAGCTCCCGCTCCAAAGTGAGAACGGAATTCACCTCCCTCTTTTTCTTCCTCTGTGTCCTCTGCGTTCCCCCCTCCGTGTCCGAGGACCTTCGGTCCTCTGTGTTTTCTCTTCTCTCTTCCGCACTTCCAATCTCCCGAAGTTGCTTCTCCGTTTCCAACACATTCGCAATCTTGTAAAGAAACCACCGGTCTATCCTGGTGAGCCGGTGTATCCGCTCTACGGTCCAGCCTTCCATAAGCGCACGGTAGACGATGAATATCCGCCGGTCCGTGGGCTTAAGCAGTGCGTCCCGGATATTCTTCAAGCCGCTTCCGCAGAGCCCGTCATCCCCGGCGAGACCCGGCGCACCGATGCCGGTCATGCGCAGGGCCTTTTGCAGGGCTTCCTCGAAGCTGCGGCCTATGGACATTACCTCTCCCACGGACTTCATTTCCGAACCGATGCGGACATCAACATTCTTGAACTTCAGGAGGTCCCAGCGCGGCGCCTTTACTACGCAGTAATCCAGGGCGGGTTCGAAGCAGGACTTGGTGACCCGGGTGATGCGGTTTTCGATATCCGTAAGGGAATACCCCAGGGCGAGTTTTGCCGCCACAAACGCTAAGGGGTAGCCCGTAGCCTTTGACGCCAGGGCGGAACTCCGGGAAAGCCGGGCGTTCACTTCGATGATCCGGTAGTCCTCGGAAGCCGGGTCCAGGGCGTACTGCACGTTACATTCCCCCACGATACCCAGGTGGCGGATCACCTCAATGGCGATACGCCTGAGCTTGTGGTATTCCGAGTCCGTTAGTGTTTGTGAGGGGGCCACCACGATACTCTCCCCGGTATGTATTCCCAGGGGGTCGAAGTTTTCCATATTACAAACGGTGATGCAGTTATCGAATTTATCCCGTACCACCTCGTACTCAATTTCCTTCCAGCCCCCCAGCCATTCCTCCACCAGCACCTGCGGAGCGTGTGCGAATGCCCGGTCGCAGCGCCGTCGTATATCCCCTTCGTTACGGCAGATCCCCGAACCGGAACCCCCCAATGCGTAGGCGACCCGGACCATCACCGGGTAGCCTATCTGTTCCGCCGCCTCCGCCGCAGCGTCCGTATCGGTGACCGCAATACTGCGGGGCGTTAACGCGCCGATTTCCTTGAGCCGTTCCACGAACAGTTCCCGATCCTCGGTATCCTCGATGGTCTTAACCGGGGTGCCCAGCACCTTGACCCCGTACTTGTAGAGGGTCCCCTCCCGTTCCAGGGCCACCCCGCAGTTCAGGGCGGTCTGCCCCCCGAAGGAGAGGAGTAAGCCATTGGGCCGCTCCTTTTCGATCACCTGCCTGACATACTCCGGAGTCACCGGCAGGAAGTAGGTGGCATCCGCCATACCCTCGCTGGTTTGTATGGTAGCAATATTGGGGTTGATCAGCACGGTCTTGATCCCCTCTTCCCGCAGCGCCTTTAATGCCTGTGACCCGGAATAATCAAACTCCCCGGCCTGGCCAATCTTCAAGCCCCCTGAACCAAGGACAAGAACCTTTTTTATTGTGTCGTGTATCGACTTAATCATGCTGCACTTCCTTTAATTTAAAAAGACAGAGAAGAATTTTTAACCGCAAAAGCGACAA
>BNUY01000232.1 GCA_025997715.1 Spirochaetia bacterium | reverse complement strand
GGGGAGCTCACAGACGCAAAAACTATGAGGAAAAACAACCGCAAAGTCGAAGAAGTCGAAAAAGAAGAGGAAAAGATAGTTAAAATCCTCAAAAACTTCTTTGACTTTGTTTACTTTGCGGTGAAAACTCCTTGTTTCTTGGATTTGTCCGTGTCGTCTGTGTGGTCAGTGGTTAAATTCCTTATAATTTGTGGGTAAAAGTAAAATTGCTATCTGCGGAGTAGCCATGCTTGTATCATGCCGCTATTTCTCCTATAGTTGAGCCTGGAGGCCCAAAATGACCATACAACAGACCATTGAAATACCGGCTGATCACCGGCTGCATCTGGATATGCTGCTGCCCGAAAGTGTTCCGGACGGGCAAGCGAAGATCAAAGTCCTGATCAAGCCCTTTGCGAAACGGAAGAAGGACCGCAATGGCAGGACAGACGGTATACCCTTGGGGAACGGTCTGATCTACTATCCGGCCCCTCCCGGCTACACCCCCCCTCCCCCGGACCCTGAACTGGCGGCCATAATGAAGGATGCCGCAGAAAAGGCCGAGCGGGAGCGAACCGACCCGGTGTACCGTGCGCACATTCAGGGGCTGCTGAGAAAATGCCAGGATGAGGGGCCTATCTTTGGCGGTATTGACGGTGATGAATTCCAACGGAGAGCGCGTGATGAATGGGACGACTGAGGTCCCTTGCCCGGCTAACCTGTCGGACTTTGACAAAAAGCCCGTTGTTTTTGACTCGAATGTCGTCATCAAGTATATCAACAAAAAACCCGGCTTTATCGACATCAAAACCCAATATACTGGGGAACAGCGGCACATAAGCGTCATTACCAAGATGGAGGTATTGGGTTTCCCTGGTATCAGCGCCGCCGAAAAGGAACTGGCTCTGGAGTTTTTACAAACCGTACGCATTATTCCTCTTACGGAAAAGGTGGAGGCTGAAGCCATAGAAGTCCGCCGCAAATACAGACCCAAGCTGCCGGATGCCGTTATCGCCGCTACCGCCATGGTCCTGGACGCGTCGCTGCTTACCGGGGACGGCACCCTATCCAAAAAAAAGATACCCGGCTTGCATATTATCGCTGTGTCTTCGCCATCGACGAAGGCCCCCTGGCGCACGGTGTTTGTGAAGTACCGGCCCTTCTGGGCGGCCATAGCTTGTCTGACTATCTCCACGTTAGTATTCGTCACCCTATTTATCCTTAAGTAAAAAGGGCTGCGTTCGTGGTCACCGTTTTTCGTCCGCCTCTGCCGGGGTAATGGCTATGATTCCTTGAGCCCGTTACTTTTACATGGCTGCATGTAAGGTGCGGCTGGATGCAGATGTTCCGCTCTTTGGCGGGGCAATTCGTTGTTTGGAGGTATTTCTATGCACATGGCTGACGCGCTTATTTCCCCCGCCGAGGAACTGGGGGATAAAAAGATCCCCATCATGGCCGGGGTCAAGAACCGCAGGGCAAAGGCCGCCTGATCATATGTTTGACATGGCCCGTACAACACAAACACTGTATACCCTGGAACAGCTTTCGGCGGGGCGGAGCGGGCTCCACCGGCTGCATCCGGGGGTAAAGCTGATCGCCACCCTGTTCTTCATGGTTACGGTTATTTCCTTTGACCGGTATTCCTTGGGACGGATCATACCGTTTCTGTTCTACCCCTGTATCCTCATCGCCTGGGGTGATATTCCCCCGGCACTGTTACTGCGCCGTACCGCCATTGCCCTGCCCTTCTGCCTCTTTGCGGGAATTTCCAACCTCATTTTCGAACGGGGTATTGCGGTACACCTGGGAAGCTTTGCGGTCACCTACGGCCTCCTGTCTTTGATAACCCTACTGCTACGGACCCTGCTCTGTGTGGCGGCGGTGCTGATCCTCATGGCGGTTACCCCCATGTGCCGGCTTGCCGCCCAACTGCGGCGCTTCCACATCCCCGCGATTTTTGTAAGCCTCCTGGAAATCAGTTACCGGTATATCGCGGTGCTGATGACCGAAGCCTCTTCAATGTATACCGCCTATATTCTGCGGAGCGGCGGTGCAAAAGGAATCGACCTGAAGCACATGGGAAGTTTTGTCGGCCACCTGTTTCTGCGCAGCGCCGACCGGGCCGAACGGGTCTACGCCGCCATGAAGTGCCGGGGCTACGATCTGGACTGCGCCCCCACGCAGAGGAAGCCCGTAAACGCCGCGGACATCACCTTTCTGGTTCTGGTCTGCGCTCTCTGTGTCCTCTTCCGTCTGGCGGATGTTTCTGCTATTCTGGGGGCATGGATAGTCCCCTGGAAACAGTAGTTTCCTTAATAGAAGCCCGGTCTGTTTCAGCGGTCTACGGCGGCGGAGGCGGTGCGGTGGCCGCCAATGCGGCTTTGCGGGAAATAAATTTTAGTATACCGCCGGGGGAACGGGTAGCCCTGGTGGGGGCCAACGGCGCCGGCAAGACCAGCCTGCTGTTATCCATGGTCGGTATACTCCCCATCACCTCAGGTCAGCTCCGTATCGGCGCAATTGAGATTACTGCGGGAACACAGGACAAGCGGAAGCTGAAAACATTGCGGGAACAGGTTTCCCTGGTATTCCAGGACCCCGATGACCAGCTTTTTATGCCCTCTATATATGAAGACCTTGCCTTTGGTCCCCGGAATATGGGCCTTAGCGAAGACACGGTCCATCACCGGGTTGATGAAGTCCTCCACCGGTTGGGGATCGGCTTCCTCAAAGACCGGTCCCCCCTCAGGCTGTCCGGGGGTGAAAAACGGATGGCCGCCATCGCCGCGTCGTTAACGATGAACCCCCAGGTCATGCTTTTTGACGAACCCACCGCATTTCTTGATCCAAAAGCCCAGCGAAACCTTATGGGCGTACTCCAATCCCTGCCCCACACCCAACTCATCGCCACCCACGATCTGGCCTTTGCCGCCGTCCTATGTCCACAGGTAATTCTGCTCCGGGAAGGCGCCGTCTTTGCCCAGGGGCCGGCGGCGGAACTGCTGCGGAATGGGGAATTGATGGATCAATGCGGGCTTGAGGCTATATAAACGTGGCAAAACTCCAACCCCTGATCATCATCGCATCCGCCTTTATGGGCATCCTGCTTGGCCGGTTCAGCCCGTCCGCCGCGTCCCGGGCAAGCAGTTTAATAGAAGTCTTTTTAATGATCCTCCTCTTCTTTGTGTTCCTCGCAGTGGACATCAAGGAAATCAAACGTTCATTCAGCAATATCCGCTTCTCCCCGGCGGCCATGCCGGTGAATATGAGGTACCAGTCGGTGCAGGGTGTCACCATGAGCATGATGAACCCGGTTTGAAGGTCTATTTTGCCCGCCATAAACAGCCGACTCAGGAAAAGTGCGAACACCGGGGTCCAGATAAAGTTGATAGCCAGGGCCGCCAGGGAGAAGCGGA
>BNUY01000231.1 GCA_025997715.1 Spirochaetia bacterium | reverse complement strand
CGTCCTGGTAGGTAAATTCACGGCTAGCGTTTTCAAGGCCGTCGGTGGTGATGACAAAAATTACCTTACCGGGCTTTCCGTCATCGGGTAATGCCTTTATCCGCTTCTTGGAATCCTGGATGGTTTTACCGATTGCGTCCAGCAGGGCGGTGCAGCCCCGGGTAAAGTATTCCTTGCCGGTGATTCGGACATCGGCGGCATTGATTCCGTTGTGGAGGACTTCATACTGGTCGTCAAAGAGAACCGTAGTCAGCCGGGTTTCACCCATTTCGGCCTGTTTTTTGATAAAGCCGTTAAAGCCGCCGATGGTGTCATTGGTAAGATCGGACATGGAACCACTCCGATCCAGCAGAAAGATAATCTCCGTCACTTGTGCATTCATACATAACCTCTCATATTGAATATTTGGTATCACTTTGATACCATGGGTTAATACTAATAAATGCGGCGGCTCTGGGGGTCGCCTTCGGAGCGACAATATGGCAGGTGTTGACCGTTCTCTTATTGAAAAATTAGACGCCTATATCCGGAAACATTTTGAACCGGAATCTTCCGTCTTTAGCAGTGCCATTTGTAGCCTTATTGGCAGTGCTTCTGTAACACACGCATTCAAAAGGCTTGAACATTTTGAGTCTCATGTGGAAAGGGAATCTCTTTGTAAAAAAAGAGAAATTACCCCGGATGTAACCGATTTTATTAATGCAGAGAAGAACAAGGAAACCTTTTCCGTCCTTCTGGACAGGCTGCGGCAGGAACGGAACCTGTCCCCGGCGGATTTATACAAGGCGGCGGATATAGACCGGAAACTCTATTCAAAAATCATGGGGAAGCGGGATTATCAGCCCTCAAAAAATACGGTCATTAGCTTTGGGCTGGCCCTGAAATTATCGGATACGGAAATGGATCAATTATTGGACAGCGCCGGTTTTACTTTGAGCAGAAGCGTCATCACCGATCTCATTATAGCCTTCTGTCTTGAAAACAGGATTTACGAAATAACCGCAGTGAACGCCCTATTGGAAGAAGAGAAACAGCCGGTATTGCGATGAGTCTGCCAACTCTCCTACCCCTCTTTGGATCCTACCGCACGAGCGGTAACCGGCAAGAAATCCACATGTAGATCCCCTGTTACCATCTTCCGGTACTGGTAAACCGAACAGGTTGCGGCGGCACATTCATTAATGCGCTGCCCACACATGCACCACCGGCAATAGTGGCGTATCGCCAAGCTCCGGTTGTCGTGGGCGCCCCGTTTCCCCATTTCCAAGAGCGGACACCCGGCAGAGGTACAATGCAGTCCCCCACAGTCAAGGCAGCGCAGCATGATTGCTTTCCTCAAATTCATTTGCCGCCCCCTTCAAAAAGGCGGCTCACTTCCCTGGTGGTGAGAATCCGCTGGATGCGGCTGTCCCGCAGGGTCAGTTCAAAACAGATTTTCCCATGGAGCGGAATCGTTTTAAGTTCTGTTAGTATGTCCCCACTGATTTGGGCAAATAACGAATCGGCGTTACGGAAAGGGTAAGAAATTGAGCAATGTTCTCGTTGGTTGTTTTCGTTTTTGCTTGAAAACACCGGATAGCTGTTATAGAAAGCTATCCGGTTTTCCCCTGTCAAAATGACGTATCCGCCATGTCATTACTCAACATACCCAACAGTCACCGTATGAGGCGGCGTATTGGAAAACTTATCTTCCCCCGCATAACCCGCCAGTACGCCGCAAACAGGGGCGTACCCTTCCGGTATTCCGGCCCGCTTCCCCAGTGATGGGTCATCCTTAAACGCCCCAACCGGGGATACCACATAGCAGGACGCGAGCTCCAAAGCGATAGCTGCCACGGTGATAGTAGTGGCGGCGCAGGATGCGTTCGTTTCTTTGAAAGATGCGTCCGACGCGGAAATCAGGAACAGGGCAGGAGCGCCATACCCTTCCAATTCGGCCCGCTGTTTGGAAAACCCGCCCCTGCTTTTCATGGCGGCCAGCGCTTTTTCATCAATTTCCCGTAACAATGCAGGGTTGGTAATCACAGAAATATGGAAATTACCCGCCTTGGGCGCACTGCACCCGGCTTTTGCCAGGGTTTCTAACTTGGCTTTTTCCACCTTTTTCCCCGTGTAGCCCCGCACACTTTTTCTGTTCTCAATTGCTTGTAATGCATCCATCATCATACCTCCTCATTCCTGGTTATTAATTTCCCAAGCTTTTTTAATTCAACAAACATGACAGCCGCCGTCAGAACGGTTGCAAAAAGGTCTGCAGCCGGCATAGCAAAGAACACACCATCAAGCTTAAAATATTTTGGCAGCAGCGCCAAGAGGGGAATGTAGAACAATATCTGCCGTGATAAACTCAAAACAGATCCTTCAACGGGTTTTCCTATTGCCTGGAAATAACTTGAAGAAAATATTTGAAATCCGACCACCGGGAACAAGGCGCTGCTGACTCGCAGACAATAAATTGCCATATCCATAAGAGCGCCTTTTTCGCTGCGAAAGGCGGAAATGAAAACTCCGGGGAAAAGCTGCAACAGGATAAATCCTGCGGTAATAAATAGGGTGCTTGCAATGATTGACCATTTGTAGGTTTTTCTGACCCGCGCATACTTTTTTGCGCCATAGTTATAACCGATTATAGGCTGAGCGCCCTGGATAAGTCCCTGTAGGGGCATAAAGATCACAACGAGAATACTGTACACAATTCCCATGGAAGTGACTGCCATATCGCCGCCATAGGTATCAAGCGCGTGATTTTGCAAAATGCTTACCAGCCCCATGGCTAATTGCATCGCAAATGGCGCAAAGCCAATAGCCATAATCCGCAGGGTAAGTTTAAGCTCAAGCTTCATATCCCGGATACGGAAGCGGAGTTTGGTAAAGCGGGAATTGAAATAACCCAGAACCCACACGAAAGAAATAAACTGGGATATAATCGTTGCCCATGCGGCGCCGGCAATACCCCATCCAAAACCAAAGATAAATATAGGGTCTAGAATAATGTTTATCACCGCACCGATGAGTTGTGTTAGCATTGATGTCTTAGGATGCCCATCGGAACGGATAAAATGATTGATACCCGGCCCCATGGCACTAAAAACACTGCCGTAGAGGATTATTTGTAAATAGGTTTTTGCATAGGGTAAAACGGTCTCACTTGCCCCCAGAATATTGATAAGAATGTCATCCAAAAAAATGAAACAGATAACAATAACTATTCCCGGCACGAGGAAAAGCAGGGCAAAGGCGTGTCCCATGATTTTCTCAACCTCATCTGAACGCCCTTCCCCAAGACGGATTGAAAAAAGTGAATTAGCGCCAATGCCGATTAAAATTGACATGGCCATCAAAACCAACATTGCAGGCATGGCGATGGTTATCCCTGCAATCCCCAGGTCGCCTTGCGGCATCTGTCCAACATA
>BNUY01000230.1 GCA_025997715.1 Spirochaetia bacterium | reverse complement strand
GGCGCTACCTTAACTACGAGGTGCCCGTCAAAGAAATTCTCCGGGTTTGTTTTTATTACCTTCCAAAAAGTTTTTCCTACGCCATGCCGATATCACTGCTCTTTGCCGCCGCCTATACCCTGGGGGACCTCTACGCCCGTAATGAGCTTACCTCCATATTTTCTTCCGGGATACCCTTCTGGCGTTTTTCAATTTCCTTGGTTGCGGTGGGACTCCTGGCATCGGTGTTTGCCTTTTTTTTTGAAGACCGGGTAGTGGTGCCCACCCTGAGAGTGAAGAACGATCTTGCCCGGCTCTATCTGCACCAGCAGCGGACGGAAAATAATTCTGATATTGTGATTAAAGCCAGAAACGGCGAGGTGATCTATTCGGTTGACTATTATGATAGTATTAATAATACCCTGAATGGCCTCAGTATCGTTGAGCAGGCTGGAGACGGCGCCTTGGTCGCTCTGGTCCGCGCTCCCCAGGCGGCATGGACCGGGGAATACTGGAAACTGTCCAATGCCGTAGTTTATCGCTGGGAAGAGGGCTTACTCCGGGTGCGGCCCCTGGACGATGCGGACAACTACCGGGAGCATCCTGATACCTTCAGGCGGAACGCCGTGGCGGTGGAGGACCTGCCGGTACGGGATGCGGGGGATCTCGTGCAGGACCTGCGGGCGGCGGGGCTTCCCTTTATCGGCGCACAGGCGGAGTATTATCACCGGTTTTCCTATTCCACCGTATCACTGGTGATAATGATACTGTCAATTTCCATGGGCGGCAGGTTCAGAAAAAACGTTCTCCTCATGAGTCTTTTAACAAGCCTGGGGGCGGCGGTGGTATTCTATGTTTCGGAGATGATCACCATGATGATGGCCAAGCTGGGGTACATCCCCCCCATTGTGGGCGCATGGTTTCCGGTGCTGGTCTTTATCCCCGCCGGTTTCGTATTGCTGCTGAACGCAAAAACATAGGGGGGCAATGCGGGGGGATCTTGCGCCGCCGATGCGGATACCGGCGGCTTTCCCAAACAGATCGGCTATGTGGGAAGCGTAGCCGATGATGGTGGTGATTATGGCCTGTATGTTCATAAAATCTCCAGCAATTCTCATTGGCTCTGTTCCATGACGCTGGACATACTATAAATTTTGACTGGCATAGCCTAGAAGTGTGTCATTTCGACACCTATTGTTCCACAAAATCCTTGAAAAATGCTTACATAATATATAAACTAACTTTATAGGAGTTTTTATGAATGGAAAAATTAACGAATTGACCTCTGCGTTACCTCCAAGATTAGCAAATGCTTTTACCAAAGAGGAGCTTCAGATTAAACCAGTAGGGTATTCAATAGATGATTGTAAACCAGACAATGAATTAAAATCTATAGACGATATATTAGAGAAACTATATGCCATATTTTGTGATATAATAAATCATGTATTTACACTAAGGGAATCAATTGTAGATCAAAATGTTGCAAAATATTCAGCGGAAACCCTTTTAGAGAAAGCAAAAGATACTGTCAAGTACCTTGATACAATAAATATTGTTTGTTCTATAAAAGATATAAACGAAAGAATTTCCGATATAGATGAAACATGTGAGGAAGCGAGGAAGAAATTAAACAAGGCAGACGCAAAATTAAATAAGGATGAACCCGCCGAAAAAGAAAGAAATGATGAAGCTCATGTGGCTTATTTTGAAATGTCCACTATTGTAAAAAGAATACATAGTATAATAGACCCTATTATTGAAAATAGAGAGACTTAGAATAGAGAGCCCTGTTAATTTTAAGTAAAAAGTATAAGGAGTAATGAATATGAAGAAAATTACATTTTTAAGCTTAATGTTACTGGTTTTGTTTGCCACTATTCTTGTCGGTTGCGAAAATGGAGTAAGCCACTCAGAAAATCAGTTAAATCTATCAGAAACACAACCAGTTGAGATTCTTAGAATTGATTACTATTCGTGGTGGGAATTTGAACCAATTGTTGTAAGAACAGATTTAGACTATACCTTGCCAGAAGACCTTATAAAAGTAACTTATGATAATACTCCATATAGGAGTTATTGGATAAATTACTATGTAAATATATTAAGGATAAAAAACGATATTGGTGCCGACGAAGTTCTCTTTCGACAAACTCCAAGTGAAGTTGTCACTAATAGGCAGTATGGGGGTAGTATTAGAAATACTTTTGTTTTTTTCAAATATCTTACAGACTTTAATGAGAGTTCTTATACAGAGATTACAGACTTACGACCGGGGATTGACGGATCATACTTTTTTTATGGATTAAGTTTTAGTCCTAACAGACATATTACCCATCAGAGACTTGGTTATAGCGACTATGGACACTATGTAGTCGCATACATAGGAGATGATTATAATAATCATGAAACAGGAGAAATTCATGAAGAATCTGCTTATAGTTTTTATGAAAAAGAAAGATATTACTTTAGATACTAGGAGATAAAATGCACAAAAGTGATGTAGAAAATGAGAAGAGTTTTTACGAGGATATATTGAATACCTGTAAAAAATATGGGGCGAATGAGACTAATCCCGTCTTTATAGAAGCAAACTCCCAATATAATAGGCTTGAAAAAAGGCTAAAAGAACCTTTTGATGAGCTTGACGAATGTGGTGGTAGTAGTTTTTTTACACAGCTCTCTTAAACTCTATTTTTATTGTTGATGTCCGCTTGACGGGTGTAGGTATTGATTGACACTACATTGTCAAAGCTGATTTTGCCGGAAAATTACGGGTTTTTGGAGTATGTCCAGTGTTATGGAACAGAGCCTTCTCATTTTAGAAAAAGCTGATAAAATAGGGGGATGGGACGGGGAATAATAAGCGAACTCACCACGAGTTTAGAGGAAGTCGGGGCGAAGCATACCGACACGAGGAAAGAAAGTCCGAATCTCAGATTTAGCACGGTTGAGGGACTAAAGAGCGCGTTTTCGGTATTTTATTTTCAGCATCCATCAATATTGCAGTTTAACACGGCGATGAAGCAGGACTGGAAACGGCAAAATGTCAAAAACTTCTTCAGGATAACGGAAATACCAAGCGACAACGAGATACGGACGCTGCTGGACAGCATTGAGCCGCGGGAAATGAGCGGGGTTTTTGGGGGAATGCTGAAAGAACTCGATGGGCGGGGCGGGCTTGAGCAGTTTCGGGTGCTGGACGATGGGGTACTCTTGGCATTGGACGGGACTTGGTATCATTCGTCAAATAAAATCCACTGCAAGCATTGCCTGCACAAAACAAAAGACGGAATAACGACCTATTATCACCCGATATTGGCGGGAACCATCGTGAAACCGGGGGGATCGGTTGTGCTGCCGGTTATGGGGGAGATGATTACGAATGAGGATGGGACTGAGAAACAGGACTGCGAGCAGAACGCCGCGAAACGGTGGCTTGCAGCCCATGCGGAGGAATACCGCTGGCTCAAACCGACCCTGTTAGGGGACG
>BNUY01000229.1 GCA_025997715.1 Spirochaetia bacterium | reverse complement strand
GGCATACCCGTCAAGAAGACAATCAATAATATCAAACCCGGTGGTAGCATACAGGTTAAGGCCGTATAATACTACATTCGTTTCCGGTACAAGGTTTTCCTGGAAACGAATAAAATCTTTCAGTTTATCTGTTATGGTTTGGCGGTCTAATCCAAAGGATTTTTCCAGTACAAATACAGCTTCCGCAATCACCTCTATAGGGACATGGCATTCCTTAGTTATCAATAAATTGGCAACCCGGTTAAACTTTTCAGGATCATCAGCCATGTTGAAATGAATAAGGCATTGGTATCAAGGATTAGTTTGTGTTTGACTATATTTCCCCGTAGCCGCCATATCTTTTACATGGCTGCCCCATGCCTGTTTTTCCACCTTATAAAATTGCTGCCAATCATCTTCGGTCATTGAGCCGTTTAGATACTTCCGGACATCGAAATCAAACTGATACCCCTCGGCAGCCTTTTTCCGTATCTGTTCTTTTATATCAACAAACCCATTTCTGAATTTCTCTAATAGCTCATGATTTATTTTAGGAGCCGGGGATCGGGCGGCCTGGGACCCGGAACCTATGTTCCCTGCCCCTGACAGGAGCCGTACGGTAACCTCAACCTGGGAATGTCTCCTGGGTTCAGGAATATCCATGACACCCGCTAAATCGTCCGATTCAACTATCTTGGTTATTGTCTCCATATAAGGCTCCTTATGTTGCAGTATACCCAAAAAGGCCCGGCAAAGCAACCACGTCCGTGAGCCCCATTCTTTCCAAAATAGGTTTTATGTGCTATGGTTGTGGTATGACTATAGAACAAACGGTAGACATACCCGTCAGCCACCGGCTTGACCTTCATTTGGATATTCCCCCCGAATTTCCCGCCGGAAGGACCATACTTAGCTTCACGCCAGCCTCATCAGACCTCTTTGCCGCCGACAAAGCCGAGGGAAGGGCAAAATCCAGGGTGGCACGGCAGAAACTGCGGGAATTGTGCAAAGATTCTACGCTTACCGTTGACAGCTTCCTTGCCATGAAACACGCCGACCGGGTTCTGGAAGCGTCTGCGGCCATGTCGATTGATGAATGTGCCAAAAGCAATGCCCCATGACCGGGGTTCTTGACGCCTGCGCCCTTATTGCCTGGCTCAAAAATGAACCAGGGGCCGATGTGGTGGACGATTTGCTCGACCGGGCGGAAGAAGGTGAAACGGACCTCTATATCAGCATTGTCAATCTGGTTGAAGTGTATTACGGCTTTATGAAAGACCTGGGCGAAGACCATGCGCGGGAGATTATGCAGACTGTGCGGGAAACCGCCGTCATGGTTATTGACACCACCGACGGCGCGGTTTTTGAGGAAGTCGCCCGCCTTAAAAGCACCCTCAAGCAGTTTTCCCTTGCGGACGCTTTCGGCCTTGCTGCCGCTTCTGTTTATGGCGGGGCATTTGTTACCTGCGATCATCACGAGCTTGCCAAATTTGAAGGGCAGGTAAAAACACCTTTCCTCTGGATTCGTCCCGCACCGCAAACAACCTGATATCCGGTTATTCATTCCATACTCCACATTGCCCCTAAAGCGCAAAAACGGGCGTTTTAATGACATGCGAACCGCCATGGGTTGCTATATAGAGAAACAGAAGACGGCATTATCTGGCGCCAAATAACCTGCGATGTTCCGTTGCTTCGTTCCTTTGCGCCGCCACCGCGATAATGTTAAGATGACAAACCGCCCGCTTTTTGTTCCCCATGTTTCATATCCTTTCCACCCAGTAACCCGGCCTTTTGCAATAACCCGGTAAGCGTTTGAGCATTTTTCGGGGCTTGCCCCCGCGCGTGATTATTAAAGTAAACCAATATCTTATCCGCCTGGACGATGATCCGCTGTATCCGGTCTACCCAGGCTTCAAGCTCCCTATCGGTATATAGATAGTCATACCGGGCAACCTCATCAGACCCCTACCATGCCCCGGCGTTCCGTCCATGCAGCCGGATATATGAAAAGGGGGCCGTAACCACATCCATAGTCGGGGGCAGTTTTGCCAAATCCGGCATATCCAGGGACACGCCCCCTGTTTCCGCATACCTTCAATAACCCTGGAGTGATACCAGTCCGCCACCCGGAATTCCACCGCCGGCGGGATGTCCTGGAAAAGGAGAGTACGGCGGTATAGTATTAAAGGGACTGTTCATCGGAGCGCAAAAGGACACTGTCCAGCAGGGAACGGGAGAAATAGCGGCCATGGACGAGCAGTTCGGCGAAAAGGGGGCGAAGGCAAGGAATAAGCCCTTGGCGTTTTGCCAGTATTAGGATGCCGGGGGTCCCCATGCATGAGATACCCTGGGACTCGGCAAAAGACCGCGCGTCTTTGTCTTCGATAAGCAGCAGATCGGCCTTCATTTCGCTATAAAGTTGTATCGCTTCTGTTTCACCGTCATCAAGATCCTCTAAAAAACGCGCTCTGTTCTTGACAAAGACAACACAATCCTTGTACTTCAAGACTTGAGGAATTGAAAACTCCTTGATGTATTTTTCCAGCTCCCGCCAGACCGCAGGGGGTATGGCGATTTGGTCAAAAAGGGCGTCAAGAATATCCAGCTTGCCGATAACCCCAAGTGATATGATAGGCCCGGTATCGGCAATAACAATCATGAGGAAGCCAGCAGGCGTTCCAGTCTGTCCGCATCAGCCATTACTTCTTCTGCTGTTTGCTGGCGTATTTCAATGCCGTTCTCCACAAGGCGATCCGCGAAGGAAAAGCGATCCATTCCGGCTACCCGCGCCGCCCAGGCGACACTTACCCCCCCTTTCTTATACAGATCCATGGCAATGAGCTGTTTTGCGGTTTTTTCACCCTGAGGCAGCTTATCTTTTGCCGATTGAGGAAGTTCTACGGCCAACTGGTAGGTATCAGACATACAGGTCTCCTTCTTTGCTCTAAATATATGATAAAATGAGGTTTTTGGCAATGTTGCATGGGTGTCCCCAGCCAATCAGTATAATAGAAGCCGCAGGTTTCAACTAAAATCTTCGACACACTCCATTTATACTACACAAGTGCCAGGCGCCGTTGTCAGTTAATCACCATCCGGCAGCCATCCATCCGGGGCGGTGATAATTTTCCCATTATAGGTAAATCCTCCGGCAATAGCGATTTTCTCAAATCCTTGCTTTGTATCTTCTTGAAACAATCGGCGTGTTGTTTACGGTTTACCGCATATTGCCCTTTGGGAATAAGGATACCTATTTTTTTGCCCGGACAGAGCTGTTTCAATTTTGTGGTAACCGGCGCAAGGTCGCTATCACCGGACAGGATAAGGGCGGTGTCAAATTTGTCCTGTACCGCATCGGCCAGGAGGGTAATGGCGATATTTATGTCGGTCTTTTTTTCTTCATGGGTTCTATAGACCTGATGGCAGCGGGGGCATTTTTTATCCTTTTCGGTGAAGCGTCCTAAAATAACCTTTACCCCGATGGAACGGAGGGCATGGATA
>BNUY01000228.1 GCA_025997715.1 Spirochaetia bacterium | reverse complement strand
AGGAGCATGCCGCTGAAGTGTTTTTCTTGCTCAACCTGATAGCCTTCCAGTTTCATACCATCCTGGATTATTGCGACATCGACTATCAAAAAGCCCGCGCATCCTGTTCTTCCCGGGTTGCTTTTTTGGAGGCTATGCGATTTTGCCTGCGTTTCGCTTATCACGATTCATGGTCTGCTTTCCTCGTCTTTCTCTATACCGATGGCGGACTTGCCGATTCAGGGTAAATTTAGAATTGCTGGTATGTGTTGAAGCTGTCGTTCCACCCGTCGAATGTTTGTCCCGAGGGAGCCACCATACTCCCTTGACCCGGCAGGGTGATAGCGGTTCCCGCAGCAACCGTCTGGCTTGCGGGTGCGTCGCCGCTGCCGCTGCCAACGTTATAGGTTACGGTGTATTGGGTTCCACCGCCAAGAGGACCAGGACTGCCATCATCATCACCGCCACATCCAAGGAACGTTACCCCTAATGCCAGCGCTATTGCCGGCAAGCCAAGAAATTTCAGCTTTCTCATAGAAAAGCCTCCTTCATTTATTATATGGGATCACAGGACCCCATTTTTCCCTTCCTGAATGGGTAATTTCCTACTAAAATTATCAGGAATTGCCCATTTCCGAATATTTCTACAAGAAATATCTAATAGATAATAATTCAATTACAATCTAGTAGATGAAAATACAGGTAAAATCTAGTGGATGTTTGTAGGAATGTCAATCTATAAGCATGGTATTTATATAAAATCTATAAGGATTGGATGATGGGGGGCCAGGAACTCCGGGCAATCTTGGGTAATAACCTTAGACAATACCGCAGCCATCGCAAATGGTCCCAGGCGGATTTGGCGGAACAGGCGGATATATCAGTCACTTTCCTCAGTGACATTGAGCGGGGGAATAAATGGCCCTATCCCGATACCCTCAGTAACCTGGCAAAGGCCCTTGATATTGCGGTACACGAGCTTTTTATGGATGATGAAAAGGCGGCGGATACCGACATAAAGGAACTGATGGGCAGGTTCGTCAAAGATGTCTCCTTAACCCTCAACAAGTCCGTATCCCTCTCCCTGAATCAATCCCTGGAACATCTCCGCAGGCAATATTCCCTGGAATAGGGAGAATGTACCTTACCGCGGCAATGCAAAGTATCAAGAAAAGGTCCAGAATGGACACCAACGGACATGGATAAGGACGGAAACTTGGCAAAGGAACCCTGGGAAAACAGCACGGAGAAGGCAAAAGCCCTTACTGTTGAGGATTTTGGGACGCTGGACGAAGTAAAGGAGATGGCAAGGCCCATCAGATCGGCCTATACTCGGCAGGAAGCTACCAATATCCTCAACCAGATAGCAAAAAATGGCCCCCTAACGAGTAAAACCGGTCTAACAGCCGTCCTGCCCAACGTAATATTTCAAAAATGGTCAGCGATGTGGCGATTTTGCGGTCTTCAAGCCGGGAAGCGCACTTTTTAGCCGTTTCAAACCTTGATAAACTGTTCTCAAATGCTATAGAACCTTGGGAATTTTCGTTGAATCCCCATAAAAACAACCAAGATTTGAAAGAAAGAAGGGTTTTATATGCCCCTCTCGAATATGAAGGTCAGATCATACCGGTGAAGATAACTGTTAAAGAATACGCCAATCAGGTACGGTGAGTCAAAATTTACTCACTGGAAGCGATAGATGCGGTTTTGTAAAAAAAGGGAACGCCTGGACAAAGTGGCGGATGGTGTGCCCGGTAAACCGGACGCTCTATACTCGCCCCGCAATGACGTTCCCTGTTCGCCTCGAACGGGCTATCTATAGTATTGCCTATAACCCTCGAAAAGTCAAGGGTACCGCGGAGCTTATATCATTTGATACTTTGAATTGCTGACCTTACCGCACTCTTCATTGACCGTACTTCGGCCTTGCGGTATACTGAGGAAAAGGGAGAAAATAATGAAAGCCATTCTTGAACAACATTTGATGGATAGGGATATTGATGTTACCGTAGCCGAAGATACACACAAACTATATATACGCGAAAAACTGGCAGAAGCTGAAGCCTATGTCGCCGGACCTGACGCAAAATGGTATACGAGCGAAGAATTGTGGACGAGGATAGAAGAGAAGTTTCGCGATGTACTATGAAATACGTTATTTGGATTCGGCGATTGAAGACCTTGAATCCATACTGACGTATTTAGCCCAATTTTATCCCAATACACCGAAAAATTTTATTATCGCATTAAAGAGATTTGAGGTGAATGTTGTCCAAATGCCTTTTATGTATCCGGTCTATGAAGATGTTCCCCAATACCGAAAAGCTCTCATGTTGAATTATCTTGTGTTTTACCGTTGACGAAACTGAACACCGTATCCTTCACGGTGCATGGGATATTCCGCAGTATATTACATGACGGGAGTAGACCCGGACATTCTTTTGACAGATTGCCCTCCATGCCTTATGCTAAAGATTGGAACCAGTAGGTTCCTAGGAGGATTCTATGGCAATCATTACAATTTCACGGCAACTGGCATCCCTGGGTGATGAAACCGCCAACGAATTGGCAAAACTGCTGGATTACCGCTTTGTGGATAAGCCGAGCCTGGAGGATAGGATAAAGTCCTACGGGGTTGCGGGGCATAAGCTCGAAAAATATGATGAACGGAAGCCGTCGTTTTTCGCGTCCCTGTCCCAGGATCGGGATGATTATCTGCATTACCTGAAAACCGCCATGCTCACCGAAGCGGGGACGGGGAGTTGTGTCTTTATTGGCCGGGGCGCTGCGGCGGTTTTCAAGAATATGCCCGGGGTGCTTTCGGTATTCCTGGTTGCCCCCATGGATATACGCTGCGAACGGGTAAAAAGCTATTTCCACTGTGACGATAAGCGGGCCCGGCAAATTATCGACCAGAGTGATCGCGACCGGATCGGGTTCCACCGGTATTTCTTCGATATTGAATGGAAGGACCCCTCAAATTACCACCTTACCCTGAATACGGGCAATCTGCACCCATCCCTGGCGGCGAAGATCATCAAGGAGCTCTGGGAGCAGGCGATTGGGGCCGATATGGAGGCCCAGAATACAAAACGCTTGGCGGAAATGACCCTTGGGCAGCAGATTATCCACCATATTTTATACGAAAAGGAACTTCCTATTCATTTCCTGGAAGCGACGGTATCCGAGGGGGAGGTGACCCTCTACGGGGTTGCCAATTCCCAGACCTTGGTGGAAGCCGCAGTTTCCGCTGCGAAGGACCTCACCGGGGTACGCGGGGTTCGTTCGGAGATCCAGGTGGTTCAGGAATATAGTGTGATGCCCTGATTTTTATCGCCCGCTAGAGCATTTTTTATGGGAGCCCCCTACGGTGTGTAGGGGGCTTTTTATGGTGCGCCCAGCATGGGCAGTAACTTGGCGGTGAAAGTCCGCTACACGCTTGGTAGTAGGAAGTGTTAGCCAAAGGCAAGGGTGTCCACCGTGAGGTGGAATCTGAAGGAAGCCGGCGGCAAACTC
>BNUY01000227.1 GCA_025997715.1 Spirochaetia bacterium | reverse complement strand
ACCCTGAACCAAATGGAGATGCGCTCCTACCACGCTGTCGAAGCGGAGCAGGCTATGGAGTCCCACTCCCGTGAATTCTGCGACATCATCATCTCCGCCTCCATCGAGCAGGCGATATTCAACAGCATGGAAAAAACCGGCCTCTTCGACGAGGGCCGCGATTGTATAATGAAGGTCCTTCCAGTAGAGATGTCCGGCGCCATTCGCCGGCGGACGGGGTAAGCATTTGAATACATCCCCTTTGTTATGTTATACTAAGACTAAGCCATGAACAAAGTACTCAAAGAAAAAATAATGGAAGCTTTTACATCGGTGCTTCCCATTACTGCCATTGTGCTGATAGCCAGCGTAGTATTAACGCCCATGCCTTCGGGGACCATCCTGGTATTCATTGTGGGGGCGGCGCTCCTCATCATCGGGATGGGCTTTTTCTCGCTGGGTGCGGATATGGCAATGATACCTATGGGGGAAGGCATCGGGATAGAGCTTACCAAGTCGTCAAAACTAATACTTATCCTTGTGGTCACTTTTATCATGGGGGTGATTATTACCATCGCCGAGCCGGACTTGCAGGTGCTGGCAAAGCTGGTTCCTTCCGTTCCGCCCATGACCCTGATCCTCACCGTTGCCGTGGGAGTGGGAATCTTCCTGGTTGTGGCGGTATTGAGAACCATCTTCAAAATCCGGCTTTCGGTACTGCTGGTTTTTTTCTATATTATCACCTTTGCCCTTGCATATTTTACCCCCGGCGCCTTTGTCCCCGTTGCCTTTGATTCCGGCGGGGTAACCACCGGTCCCATTACGGTACCCTTTATGCTGGCAATGGGTATCGGCGTGGCGTCCATCCGCAGTGACAAGAACTCCCAGGACGACAGCTTCGGCATGGTAGCTTTGTGCAGTATCGGGCCCATTATGACGGTGATGCTTTTGGGAATTTTTTATAAGTCCGACACCGCCGGGGTGGCGTTCAATGTTATCCACCCTGTTGACACTTCCAGAGACGTGGTTAAGCTCTTTTTGATTGAAGCCCCCAATTACGTCAAGGATGTGTTTGTAGCCCTGGGGGTGATAGTCCTTTTTTTCGTCGTGTTCCAGCTTTTTTCCCGGCGCTATAAAAGGCACCAGCTTGGCAGGATTGTCGTGGGTTTCCTCTATACCTTTATCGGCCTGGTGGTTTTTTTGACTGGGGTAAATGTGGGTTTTATCCCCGCGGGTCAACTGCTGGGTTCCCAACTGGGGGCCTCCCCACTCAAGTGGGTGCTGATACCCTTTGGGGTGCTGGTGGGCTACTTCATTGTGGCCGCCGAGCCGGCGGTCCATGTGCTTAACAAGCAGGTTGAGGATATTTCTTCCGGCGCCATAACCCAGAAGATGATGAACCGGGGGCTTTCCATCGGCATGGCTGCGGCCCTGGCCATCACCATGACCCGGATACTCTTTGGTATTCCTATCATGTGGATTTTGATCCCCGGTTATGCCTTTGCCCTGGTCCTCACCTTTTTTGTGCCAAAAATATTTACCGGCATCGCTTTTGACTCAGGCGGCGTCTGTTCCGGCCCCATGACATCCACCTTTCTCCTGCCCCTGGCAATGGGTACCAGCGAAGGCGTTGGCCGGGACCTAATGATTAGCGCGTTCGGCATGGTGGCAATGGTGGCAATGACACCCCTGATCGTCATTCAGATAATGGGCCTGTTTTATCTTTTGAAAACCAGACAGGCCGCTGCCCTGGCCCAGTTGGAGGCCACCTCAATCGGCGCCGCCTCTGCGGGCGAGATTATCGACTACGGCGAGATAACCGTTTTCAGCGTTTTTGGAGAGGGGTCGGCAAATGGCTAATCTGTTCTCAAAATTGTTTTCCAAACGGCCCCGAGCTCAGCAAAGCCCGGAACCCCCGGAAGTCGACCGGCCCGGCATACCAATGCTCAAGCTGATCTTTTTTATCATTGACTGGAACCGGCTCAAGGCTATTTCCGGCGTGTTTGCGGAAGAAAAGGTCCGTTTTTATTTTACCTGCAAGGGCAAGGGAACCGCGAGTTCTGATATTCTTGACCTGTTGGGCATAGGCGCCGGCGACAAGGCCGTGGTTCTCTGCCTGGAACAGACAGTGCTGGTTCCGGTCTTGCTGAAAGAGGTGCAGAAAAAGCTCGGTTTCCACAATCCCGGCGCGGGCATAGCCTTTACGGTCCCGTTTTCGGGGATCAACAGCCCAATGTTGCGGATTTTCAAACAAAGTATCCATAAAAACGAAAAAATCGTCGCGGAATTGAACGCCGCAGAAATAAAAAGCGAAGGAGAAGCCATGTCGGGCGAATTTACCCACGATCTTATCATATCAATTGTTAATCAGGGCTACAGCGATGAATTGATGAACACCGCCCGGGAAGCGGGGGCCACCGGCGGCACAGTGCTGAACGCCCGGGGCCAGGGCCACGAGGGAGCGGTCAAATTCTTCGGCATTTCGGTTCAGGATGAAAAGGAATTGATCCTCACCCTGGTCAGCCGGGAAAAAAAAGTTTCCATTATGCGAGCGGTCTGCGAAGCCCATGGCCTTAACAGCAAGGCTCAGGGAATCGTATTCTCTTTGCCGGTGGATAGTGTAATGGGTTTAAGTTTTGAGTAACAATATTTTTTTGGAGGTCTTATGAAAAAGTTATGTATTCTGTTAACGCTTGTGGTATCCCTCATGTTCGTTCTTTCTTGTGCAAGCAACACGCCGACAGTAAGTGATCCGCCGGCAGAAAAACCCGCCCCTAAGCCCGCACCGCCGCCCCCACCCCCTCCTCCGCCCCCGCCGCCGCCGCCTCCCCCGCCGCCGCCTACAGAAACGCAAGTATACGAAAAGTATTCCGGGGATATTATCCTTGACGGCGCAAAAACCTACCAGGTGGCTCGGGGCGATACCCTGGCAAAAATCGCCAATGCGCAATACGGCAGCAAAAACGGTTATTATTTCCCGTTGATTCTGCTCGCCTCAAGGGACACGGTTAAAGACCCGGACGAGCTTGAAGTGGGAACAAGACTGACCGTCCCGGATTTGCAGAGGAATCTGAATGATCCCGGCGCAAGGCAAAAGGTCAAGGAATTTCTCAATGAAATAGCCGATGTGTACAATAAACGGCTTGGCAAAAGTTGGGGAGCCCCAACCAGGAATCAATTACAGGCTCTTGCTTCTTCACTGTAAATGGTGCATAGTGATATTAGGTTTTATCTAATTTCTATATTAAGGAGAATAATGCTATGAAAAAAGTTTTTTTAATCGTAGCGCTGTTAAGCGTTATGTTGATTGCGTCCTGTAAAACCACCGGTAGCGGCGATACAGGTCCCATTACCACCCAAGAGCAGACGGACGAAGCGCTCCAGCAGATCTACAACGAGTACAAGTCCGACCTCATTCTTGAAGGCTCAAAATCCTATACAGTTGTTAAGGGTGATGTGCTTTCGGCCCTTTCCCGCACACAGTATAACAATGGTTTTTACTTCCCCATCATCATGCTG
>BNUY01000226.1 GCA_025997715.1 Spirochaetia bacterium | reverse complement strand
GAGGCTGTACCGCAGCATAAACGTGATGACATCAATTAACTTCTCCGTTTCGTAGGCCTTTTCCATGGCGGCTACCTGCGAAATCATACTGAGGGTATTAAAGAGAAAATGCGGGTTCATCTGCGCCTGTAAGGATTGCAGCTTCGACTGAATCAAAATCTCGTTGATGCGAAGGTTTTCATTTTCCGCTTCCAAAAGTTTACGGCGCAGCATTGAATTCAGCTCGCTGGTTTTTACATTTGATCTGAATATAAGCGCCACAAGAATCATGCCGGCGACAACAAGCAGTACCGCAAAAGAGAGCTGTAACCAGGTTGTTTGCAGGGTTGTATGCCGCGCTTCCGTATAGTTCACCAGGTAATTATAGTATTCCTGCTGTGTGTAATTAACCAAATCAAAAACGTATATCAGATATTGATACTTGCTGATATACGCGGTACGCGCCCCGCCCCTTGAATTCAACTCCTCAAAATGTTCACCGCAGCTTTCCAGCATATTGCGCAGGATATGAAAACGAAACCGCAGGGATCCGTCATTCGACTGCGCCGTAAGGGTGTCAATATTTTTTGACGCAGCGTACATCGAGTTTTGATAGCTTTTCAAATTCTCCCCGGTCATCTCATAAAAATAATTTTGCGCGTTATCACGGGATGTCCGTACATTATGATAAAACAGGCTAAGCTCCCGGTAGAGGCTTACGATACGGTTGTATTCACGAAAAGAACTAACGCTGCCAATGCTGCTCGCCACAATAATTACGCTGACCAATGAAAGGAGAATAACGCTGTACTGCGACATCTTCGCGCTGAGACTGGCCGCCGGATAGGCCGGTGTCTCCTGATCCATAGGCAGCCTCCTTCCCGGCGCCGAGGTCTACAGGGAATATGCGCGGGCGGCTTCCACAAACGCGCGGATGTTTGCTTCCGGCGCTCCTGACGGTATCGCACAGCCGGCGCCGATTACGATGCCCTTGCCATGAAAGCAGTCCAGCACCCTGCGTACTTCGGCGGCCATTTTCGCAGGCGTACCGAAAAAAAACATTCCCGACGGGTCTATCGGCCCGAATACCACCGACTTCCCGCGAAACACTTCCGCCGCCAGGGGGATGTCCGTTTTCTGGTCTATTTCCACCGCGGCATACCCGATGTCCGCCATATCCTCCGCGATAATGTCAACATTACCGCAAATGTGGCAGACCGTCAATATGTTACGCCGGGCCAATTCCGCTTGCAGCTTTTTGTGAAACGGCAGCGCAAATTTTTTGAACATAGCACGGCTAATGAGCGCGGGGCCGGAGGAAGAATCACCAAACCCGGTAATATCGGCGCCGGCATCCATCATCATTTTTTGAAACTCAAGATGAACCAGATACGCCCGTTCCAGTAAGGCCAGGATATCCTCTTCCCGATCTTCGTCGGTCAGGTCCATCAAAAAACGCTGCATACCATAGGCAATCATGGTCAGGCTAAACGCCATCTGGTCGCAATGGCCGCGTATCAAAATCTCGCCGCCCACTTCTTTCCGCATCAGGTGAATCGCCTCAACAAGTATTTTTATACGCTCATCCTTCGCCACCCGGGCGGGGTCCATCAGTTCCAGCAATTCTTTTATGTTAGTGGAAGCGGGCCCCACCGGACGGGCGGGTTCATGTTCCGGCAAATCAATTTTCGTACCGACTGCCCCCGCCAAGAGGCAGGTATCAACGTCAGGTAAAATGCCGTCCAGGCCGTACTTGTGAACAAAGTCAATGTGGGCACGGGCTATGTTTTTCGCGCTGCTCCGGTACTCCGCCATACTCAGCCCGGCCTCCGCCGCGGCGGGCATAAAGGCATGCAGCATCGTAGGCACACGGTCAGCTTTTTGACCGCGCAACGTCATCATTATCCGCTCTGTTCCCGTCATACGTACTCCTATTAAAGAAAAAAATCCGCGGGTTTTAGTATCTGAGCCAGTTCCAAAATAAGAAGATCAACCACGAAAAAGACAGGAACCACACGAAAAAAGACGATAAAGAAGTAAGAATAGCACATTACTATTTCTTTTTCGTGTGTTTCGTATTTTTCGTGGTTTTTTCTTCAATTTTGGAACTGCTCATCTCATCCTCTTTAATCCGCGCTTGTACTACAAGTCTTTTTTCACCTTGAGCGCATCGGCATAGTTGTCTACATTCTCCTTGTTGATAAGGATGGTGCCGGCGTCGTTGATCACCGTTGCAGGCTTCTTCCCATCCTTTATATGCTGATAAAGCCAGTAGGTGGCCTGGTAGCCGTAATTGAAGAACGAGGTTGCCACGGTGCCGTCAATGCCGCCCGAGCGCACAAGGTCGAGGGTCTCGTCAACATCGTCAACGGCGTACACAAGCACCTTGCTGCGGATGCCCTTCTCCTGTACTACGGTCGCACAGGCGGGACCGGCTTCGGCTGCCAGGTTAATTGCCACGTTGATTGCAGGATACGCGTTGAATGTGCGCTCCCATTCGGTGGCGGATTGAATCTTCTCCGACTTGCTCTCCGATCTGCTTACCAGCTTGAAGCCGCCGGGGTGCTTACCAAAAGCCTTTTCAATGTCGGCAATCTGATTATGCGCTACTTCGTAACTCA
Source organism: Spirochaetia bacterium (assembly GCA_025997715.1). Taxonomy (GTDB): domain Bacteria; phylum Spirochaetota; class Spirochaetia; order Treponematales; family Breznakiellaceae; genus Termitinema. The sequence goes on along the minus strand of BNUY01000226.1, from coordinate 899 downwards.
AAGAGGCTACCTGTATCGACACATTAAGGGGCGTATTGGGGCCCAGCTTTTTGAGCACATCGGCATAGAATGCCTGCGCCTGTACGGCGGTGTCCTTACCGAAGAAGGCAAGCCGGTCAACATCGGAAAGATCGCTGTCAACAATCAGTACGGGGATACCGGCGTCAACCGCATTTTGTACCGGCGGCGCGGGTACGAGGCCCTGGGTAATCAGCGCATCGGCCTTTTGAGCAATGGCGGTATCAACAAGCTTCGCCATTTCCTCAGGGGATATGATGCTCGGCCCGATCCAGTCGCCCTGAATACCAAGCTCCCTGCAGGCCTGGTCGAAGCCGTTTTTCGCAATCAGCCAAACGGGGTGGGAGAGCAGCGGGGTGACATACACAAAGTGCAGTTGGCCCGATGACTTCTTCGCCCTATCACCGGAACCCCCGGCAAAAACCTGCCCCACCGTACCGCACAGCATCACTGCGGCAATCAAAAAACACACGAGACGTCTTTTCATTCTATTCCTCCATGCAATAATAAAACATATCCGGCTCAACGAGCCGTAACAAACGGGACGCGCCCGCCTTGTTTAGGTGTTAGAGGCCGCACGGATGATGTTCACCTCGTCGGCCGCTTCCTTGTCAAGTTCCGCCTGTACCCTGCCCTTTCCCAGCACCACGAAACGGTCGCAGATGGCGACAAGCTCCGCAATTTCGCTGGAGACCACCACCGTGGAAACGCCGCTTTGCGCAAGCTGTAAAATAATTTTGTAGATTTCGCTTTTTGCGCCGACATCAATACCCCGGGTCGGCTCATCGAGAAACAGAATGTCAAGGCCGCACATCAGCCATTTTGCCAGTATCACCTTTTGCTGATTCCCGCCTGAAAGACTGGTGATCATGGTGAATAAG
>BNUY01000225.1 GCA_025997715.1 Spirochaetia bacterium | reverse complement strand
GGATGGGTGATTGTGATAATTGCAGCATAGCCGACCAATGCCCCCTTCCAGAAGCGTATGGAGAGTATGAAGAGTCCTATGATGACGAAAATACTCAGTAATAGGTGACGCTTTATGGAACAGAGCCAACTCCTATAATTGGTTATACACCATTGCGGGGCTTACTCCCAGTCCCGCACAATCCGCCGCACAATTTCCCCGGAGTGCTTTGACGCAATGGGCAGAAACTGATCGTGGGTAACCGGCGATTCCGCGCCCGCCACATCCGATATGGCCCGGATGATCAGGCAGGGGACCGAAAAAAGGTGACAGGCTTGGGCTATAGCGGCCCCCTCCATCTCCACCGCCCGAATGTCGGGGAAGGTTTTGCGGACCGCATTTATCCGATCCGCTTCGTACATGAACACATCCCCGGAACCGATGAGGCCCCGGACGTGGTTAAACCCCGGCGGCAGAACCCCCTCCTGTTTCAGGCTGTCCACCGCCGCTTCGCCCCGAAGAATCAGGTCCTCGGGAACGGTAAACACCGGGGGCATACCCGGAAGCTGGCCCGGGGCATAGTTGAAGACCGTAACATTCGCATCATGCTGGATCGAGCCGTTGGAAATGATCGCGTCACCGAAGCTGAGTGAGGGGTCGATGCCCCCGGCGGAACCGGTGTTGATCACCAGGCTGGGATGATAATGGTCAATAAGGATGGCGCAGCCCACCGCCGCATTGACCTTTCCAATGCCGCATTGCAACAGAACCACGGGCTGCTTCTCCAGTTTCCCGGTATACAATGTATAGGCCCCGATAGTTTCGGCGCCCACATCTTCCATGGCGGCTCTGAGCAGGTCAACCTCGGCCTCCATGGCTCCAATAATGCCAATCATGATTACCTTCTATGAATTTATGTTGTGGAGTAATGATCCGCCAGGGACCTCCGCCATTCAGAGCGGTTTTCCTTGTTTTCCCATTCAACTATCTTTTTTATGGTGAAGCCCCGGGTATCCTGGGGGCTAGTGAAGCGAACCACACCAAAGCGGCCGCCGCCTATGTAGGTAACCGTGTCCCCCCGTTCCAGGGTTTCGTTTTTCGCCAGCCGCCCCAGCACGCAGTCAAAGTGAACCGCCTCCCCGCTTGTCTTATCGGTAAGCGCCGCGGAAATATCCTTGATAGGCTTCCCGCAATAGGGGCAGTCGGGAACCGGAATGGGCTCTGAGGGTACTGTCGGGGGGACCCATTTGGGCCGGTCAACGAACACCCCGCGGGTTTTATCGAACCGGGGATTATCACCCTTCTTTTTCGTATCCCGGGGACCGTTCGCACCGTTTTCCCTGTCTTTATCCCTGCGCCTAAAACCCTGACGCTTATTGCCTCCCCGTCCGCTGCCGCTCATGAACCGTCCCTCCCTGCGGAATACCAAGAATTTCATTGCTCATGACCTGGGCCATGCGCTGAATTGCCTCATCAAGGTATGCCGCACTATTTATCTTAACCTTTAAAAGGTCTATTCGTGAGGCCCTTGCCTGGTTTTCCCGCTGAACTACCAGTGGAATCTTCCCTGGTACCCTTATCATACACGCTCCATAAACGCCGATGCAAGATGGATTAAGGTCTCATCCCGGGGGCTTATAAAAATCACATCAAATCTGATACCCATTCCATTATATTTTCGATGTTCCAGAAGGAAATACTTAGCGGTTTCGATAATCCGGCGCTGCTTTTTTTCATTTATCCCCAGCCCGAGGTCTTCAAGCCCGTAATGGGTCCAGGTTTTTACCTCCACAAAAACGATGGTTTCCGCTTCCCGGGCAATAATATCGATTTCGCCGGTACGGGAACGGTAATTCCGGGCTAATATCTGCATGCCCTTTTTTTCCAGTGCCTCCACCGCCCTGGTTTCCCCTTCCCGGCCCCGGGAACTTTTGTTCATGCGTTTTCCTTGGCGATTACGAATGCCAGTATTTTTGCCACCGTGTCCCAGCACCACTCGGGTATATAATCCCCGGTTTTCCCCGCCTGAAGAAGCGCCGCAAGGCTGGGGTCCTCCATCACGGTAATCCCCGCCTCACGGGCTATGGCGATGATCCGCTCCGCTTCCCTGCCCCGTCCCGCCGCGACAATTTTCGGCGCCGGCATATCAGGGGAGTAGGCAATGGCGCTTGCTTGTTTCACCGGTCCCCCCCTTCAAGGATAATCTTTTCCGCAACAGCCCCCAGTAATTCCCGCAAGTTTCTCTCCAGGGCTGCAGGACGCTTCGGGGGAGGGTAGATACCAACAATAGCCCGGGCAAAAACCGGGGGGTCGCTTTTGCCCATCCCTTCCAGCGTAAAGGACCAGCGGCGCTTATCGCGGACACCATCCTGACCGGCGGCAACATCCAGGGCAAGACATTCCGCTTTCCAGGGGATAGCGTTAGTATCGGCTAATAGCAAGCGTAAAGACACGCGATAATCAACGCCGCCGGAACTGAACGAAAAGGGCAGGTTTATCCAGCGCCGGCCGTCTTTACCGGGGAGCTTATTCAGGATGCCCAAAAGGGGGCTCCGTCCCTCGACCTTTTCCACCATGTCCCGGAGCAACTCCGGGCTGGGGCCGGCTTCGGAATGGCGCTTCCCGTTGGTTTGACCGCCGCCATCCTGCTGCCCGGTGTATTCCACACTGCGACGTCCCTCCCCGTTAGTTTGACCGCCGCCATCCTGCTGCCCGGCGTATTCCGCACCGCGGCGTCCCTCCCTGTTGGTTTGATCGCCGCCATCCTGTTGCCCGGCGTGTTCCGCACTGCGGCGTCCCTCCCTGTTGGTTTGATCGCCGCCATCCTGTTGCCCGGCGTGTTCCGCACTGCGGCGTCCCTCCCCGTTAGTTTGACCGTGTTCCTCGCCGTAGTGCCCTGTCCCGCTTTGTCCACCCTCCGAACCACCTTGAGTCGAACCGGTGTCGCCATCGGCTGAGCCGCCATCCTGTCCCGCACTGCCGCCGTGTCTTTCCTCCCCGGCAATAGCGGCGGCATACTTCTCCAGGGCTTCCGCACTCAGCGTAATCCCCTTACCGGCAGCCGCGGTGGCAGCCAGGGCACCCTGTCGAATCCGATCCCCAGGCATTAGGTTTAAGGACAATACTTCCTGACGGAGCCGTTGGATTAGTTTGGGGTCCAAGGGAAGCGAAAAAAACTGCATAAAGGAAAGCAGGGAGGATGAAAGTTTATCACGGGGGAGCCCCAGGGAAAGGGCAATATCCTTAAACGCCGCAAATGGCAGGTCCACCGTCTGTGAAATCTGCCCCTTGTCTGTCTTTCCAGACGCTGGGATGCCCTGTTCTGCGGGAAGAGCGGTAGGGTGTTTTATGGGATGCTTTGCCGGGAAATCCGGCCCGCCGAACTTGCCTTCGGTAGCTCCAGGGAGCTTCATCCCATCAAGACGGGGGATGCGGCCTATGACTGGGCGCTTTCCGGGGCCGAAGTGGTTTCCACCGCTGCGGTTGCAGCAACGGAAGGAGTTGCCCTACCCTTTGCCCCTTTCTTAACAATAAGTTC
>BNUY01000224.1 GCA_025997715.1 Spirochaetia bacterium | reverse complement strand
AACCGTCTGGGAACGGGGCTGAAGGCCGATAAGCCGGTATACGGGCGCCAGAACCGTCTTGGCATCAATAACATTGAGATAATCAAACCACAAGAGGCCGCCCCCGGCCAGAATAAGGATGAGCAGCAGCAATAAAAACACCCGGCCTATAATTCTTCCCGCTCCGGCCACCTATACGCTCCTTCAATGACGGTATACGTTTAATTTCGGTACAGATTATAGTTACTATACCATATTTATGCAAAAAGGGGATAGTATGCGGGATTGCGGGGCAGCGGCCGCTTGACAGAAAAACGAAAAACCCATTAGTATGTTTTCGTAATTAGTTCACGCGGCCATGGTGGAACTGGTAGACACGCCAGCTTGAGGTGCTGGTGCCGAGAGGCATGGAAGTTCAAGTCTTCTTGGCCGCATCAAGCTAATTCTTTATGCTATAAAGAATTAGCTTTTCCTTTGAGGCTAAAAAAGGTAGCAAAAAGCCCCAAATGGTAGAAAATTGGTAGATTATAGCCAAAAAAGGCTATGATAAACCAGGAAATATTGAACTTAAAGAAACAATTGCTACTGGACGCATTAATGGAAGTTGATAATGAGTTAGGCTCTTCAAACAATTTTTCATTAAAGAAAAAAAATTACTATACCTTAATGCTTATCAATGGCATATACCATGTCCGTTATTATGATGTGAAAACAAAAAAAGAAATCCCTATGAAACGGACGCTTAATACTTCTAACAGGAAAGAAGCGGATGAATTAGCGGTAAAATATAGAGATGCATTTATTACCGATTATTATAGAAAAAAAACTGGAATAAAAAATGTAATAGAATTATTTTCAAATTACTACAAACCGGAAAAATCTACATACTTACAAAATCAACTGGAAAGAGGAGATAGAAAACTATCCCCGGAAATCATTAAAAAATACGATGGTTTTATGAATAATCATTTTATCCCCTTTTTAAAAGAAAATAAAATTACAAGAATTGAAGCAATAACAATGGATACAATAAAATTGTTCCAGGACTTCTTAATTAAAAGAGGTATAAGTAGAAATACAATAAATAAAAATATAATCAGTGGCGTAATAGAACCGGTCTTCAATGCTGTTAAGAAAGAAAAAAGCATATTCAATACCAATATAAAAATAAATTTGAAAGGTGAAAAACAAAAACAAACCGGTCCATTACCACAGGAAGCAGCAATGTTTTTATTAAATAATTTAGATTTATGGAAGTTATACAAGAAAGAAAAAATAGATAATCCTCACTTTCAATGGCGAGGTACTGAAAACTTATCCACGCTTAAAAAAGTAATGAATGAAAAGACATATAAAAAATATAGGTTGTGGTGTTTAATATCTGCTACTACTGGACTTCGGGTAGGAGAAATATTTTATTTAAGAAAAACAGATATAAAAGTAATTCAAGCGGTTCCCTATTTATTTGTGAGCGAAAGTGACGGAAGAAACTTGAAAACAGAAAGTTCTACTAGGAAAGTTCCTATTCCACCAATGACAATAAAAGCATTACAAGAATATGCTGAAGAATATAAAATAAAAGATTATTTCTTTTGTACTTCCCCGGAAACTAAAATTGATACAAAAGGCTTTATGTATGCTATGCAACAAATGGCCGCCCATTTAGGATATTCTCGCCAAGATATGAAAGATAATGCTTACAGGTTTCATTCATTAAGAGTACTCTATAAAACCTTATTGAATAGAAGTGAATTATTGAAAGAGGATATAGTAGAATATTATATGGGGCATAAAGTAGATATGTCATCAATGAAAGAAAGATATAATAATCGCAATGCTCTTGACGATAGTTTTTTTCAAAAATATGGAAAAATCGCTAATGATTTTTTTAAAAGCCTTGACAAGGTGTTTCCTTATGATATGAAAGAAGTTTCCTTCATAGACAAACGGGGGAATACTCAAACATACATAACGCCGGTGATTACGACTGAGAAAAACTCGTATGAGGATTCATCTATGTTTTCTAGTGATACATCTGCTATTGATATATTTGATTCTAACCCTGATTCCCTTTCCGGCGAAGAGTACAATTAGTTTTTAGAAAATTACACCAAAGATATTCGAGTCAAACAAATGGTTATCTTTTGATTTTCCACTAATTTCTATATGGCAAGAAAAAGGACATTACGTTATTATTTGAAAAAAGTTCCACATAATGAAGAACTATTTGTAGATGGTAGTTTTGAAGATGCCATCGAAGGTTACAAAAAATGGAAATTAGAAATTGCAGATTATTATAGACCAGACAAAAAATTACAAAAATGTTACCCCGAAGCATATAACATACTAACAACAGAAGAAATAACCGATAAGGAAATAGAAAAACTTAAAGAAGAATATAATAATCAAGTAATAATTTATTCTAAAAAATTATCTTCTGCTGAATATGAATTGGAATAAAACTAATTATTCAAGGAGTCTAAAATGAATATACCGATGTTCAAAAAAATCTACTGGTTAAGTCTGTTTGATGGAGCAGATACATTGATGAAATTAAGAGACCGATATGAAAGATATGCAGAAGAAAATATAGCAACTGCGGACCATAGGTTCTTAAAGATTTTAATTGGGGCAAATTATGACCCGGCGGATGCAAGGATTATCCTTGACAGGATAAAGAGTCGGCTTAAAATAAAGACTTCATTGGGTATGCCATTAGATTAAAAAATAAAATGTTAATATAATTATTGATTGCAGAATCAATTGAAAAATAAAGTGCATTTCTACTTGACATTCTGCGACTAATAGATATAATAGAAACTTGTGATGGATTAGGCGGCCGTCCTTGGTTCTAATTTCATCACAAGGAGTATATTATGACTGGATTGAAAAAGTTTAAGTCTGTATGGAAGTTTGAAGGACAGAGGGCAAAGCAAACACAAGAACATTATGAAAATATTTTGTTTTCAATTTGGAAACATCATAGAGAAGAGGAAAAAGATGAAATAGGATTCCCAATTAAATGCTTTGACAATAGAACAATCTATAAGGTTGTAGAATTAGCCCTGAAAAGTGGGTTATTAATAAAGATTAAAAATTATTCGGTTGGGCATCATACAAGATTATATCAAAAAAATGTTATCCTGTTTGATATGGTTTTTAGAAATGCAGAAAACAAATTTGGTAATTGGTTAGATTTAAGTAGGGCACACCCTGAAATTGACATAATTCATTGTTTCTTAAGGGAAGAATTTAATAAACTTAATAAGAAAAATAATTTTGATTTATACGATAATATCTCTTATGTAACCACAACGTTAAAATCAAAAAAGGTAAAAGAATTGAATTATGACCTTGAGAAATTAAGAGATTTAACAGATAAAATGTTCCCCTATTATTACAAATTATTACAAGAACTTAATAAATCAGTTATTCATAATGAATTGGCATTTATATCATTTATTCACTTTAATAAAAAAGGATTGCCAACAGGGCGGCCTTATTCCACATTTTGTTCGACATTAAACCCAAAGAAGCCACATAAGAAAATAACGGCAGAGTTTAGAGATGATTTCTTAACAAGGATAGCCATACCAGATTATAATGAGTCCTATG
>BNUY01000223.1 GCA_025997715.1 Spirochaetia bacterium | reverse complement strand
CTGGCGGCGGCACGGGAAAGCGGCCGCCCCGACGGCCCATCCCCTGAAATCCGCTGGTACTCCGAACCATTGCCGCTTAGAAGCATTGCGGTGATACAAGCTACTCCACATTCCGGAGCTGTTCCCTGATATTCTCCAGGGCATCCTTCATGCTCACCACCGCCCGGCTTACCGCCAGAACCGGGGTTTTGGAGCCAATGGTATTGATCTCTCGGTTGATCTCCTGGCAGAGGAAGTCGAGTTTTTTCCCCGGGCTCTGATTCCGTTCCGTTTCAGCGCGGAACTCCGCCAGGTGTGAGGACAGCCGGGAGAGTTCCTCAGAAATGGTATACTTCATTAGTAACACGGCGGTTTCCGCAAGGATACGGTTTTCGTCAATTTTGTCCCCCAGTAATTCTGCGAACCGGGTTTGGAGGTTTTCCCGGATTGCAGCTTCAAGGACCGGCGCGTAGGAAGTCACGGTTTTAAGGGACTCTTCCAGGGAAGCGATGTGCAGGAGTATGTCCTCCTGGGTGTGCCTCCCCTCCCGAACCCGTTCCGCCTCGAATTGGTCCGCCGCCTTTTGCAGCAGCGGCTGAATAAGAGCGCGGTACTTTTCATCGTCCCGGTTCTTTTCAATCTCCAGCACCCCCTCCATTCCCAGAAGCAAGGCCAGACTTGGCTTTTCCTGCAGTTCAAGCTCCCTGGCTAAGCCCAGGATCGTATCATAATATACCTTGGCAGCCCGGTGGTTTACCGAAACGGTAATATCGGAATTACGCTCCTTAACGCGGATATTCACCTCAATCTTTCCCCGTTTGAACCGGCTGCTTATGTAGTCCCGGATTTCGCTTTCCAGTGAAGACAGAAAGGGGGGAAGATTGACGAAAATATCCAGGAAGCGGTTGTTGTACCCCTTAATTTCCACCGAAAGGGAAATAGTTTCATCCTGAATTTCCTGGCTGGCAAAGCCGGTCATGCTTTTCATTGGTAATACCCGTAAAGGGCTGTTCCGAGTTTCCAGTTGTCCCCGGCGCCCATGGTGAGGAAGAGATCCCCCGGCTTAAGGATACCCTTCAAAGCTTCCGCCGCATCCAAGGGTTCCTCAACATAATAAACACTATCACGAAGTGTGCCCTCACGGAGGGCTTTGGTTTTTTCAAAAAGGGTTCGGCCTGAAACACCGCCCCGGTTAGTTTCCCTGGCGGACCCGTAGATTTTGTGCAATACCACCTGGTCTGCTTTTTCCAAGGAAGCGGCAAATTCATCCAACAGAGCCGCTGTTCTGGTATAGGTATGGGACATGAAACTTATGACAATCCGGCGGCGGGGGTAGAATTCCCGCAGTCCCTCCAGGGTTGTTCTGATTGCGGTGGGGTGATGCCCGTAATCATCCATAAAAAGTATACCCCCCGCTTCTCCGATAATCTCCTGCCGCCGACGGCTTCCCCGAAAGTCCTCCAGGGCCTGCCGCACGGACCCGCGTTTTTCATCGGTCCACCCACCGTATTCATCCTTTACCAGGGAATCCGTCAGGGCCAGGGCCGCCACGGCGTCCAGGGCGATGTGCCGTCCTGGAAGACGCAGCCGCAATTCTCCGGGAAAGGCCGCCACCCGCATGAGGGTCCGCTCTTCCCCGCTTTGCAGTGATACTATTTTAAAGTCCCCCTTGGCGTTTAAGCCATAGGGTATCAGTTTAACCCGCCCCTTGTTCACCGATTCTGCAACCTCCACGGCGCCCGGATCGTCGGCGCAGTAGATCAATTCACCCCCCAGGGGAAGCAGCTTGGTATATTCGATAAAGGCGTTCCGGATTGATTCGTAGGTGGGATAGTAATCCTGATGATCGCTTTCCACGCTGGTCAGGACAATGCGCCGGGGATGGAAGGCCAAAAAATGCCGGCGGTATTCACAGGTCTCGGCCACAAAATATTTGTCCCCAAGGGTAAGGGTGGAGCGTCCGCCGAAACTACTGACGGCGCTTCCCGCGAGGATCCGCGCCGGCACGCCCGCGGCCCGTATGAGGGTTCCCGCTATGGCGGTGGTGGTGGTCTTCCCGTGGACCCCGGCAATACCGGATGAGTCGAAGAGCGCGGAATAAGCCCCCAGGGCATCGGTGTATTTCAGCACCGGGATGCCGCGCCGTTCCGCCTCCGCAATTTCGCCGTTACTGTCCCGGGTATATGCCGCCGAGCGGATCACCAGACCGGCATTTGAGGGGACATGTTCGGGGGCAAAGGATTCGTAATAAGGGATGCCCAGTTCCTTCAGTATCCCGTCGGTATAAAAGACCTCGTCCCGGTCCGAGCCGGATACCTGGTATCCCGAATTGTGGAGTAATTCCGCCAGGGCGCACATGCCGGTGCCCTTGATGCCGATGAAATAAACCATTGGTGCGGTTTGCAGGATTTTCTCAAAGTTCATGTAATAATGGTAGCCCATGGGGCCGTTTTTTTCAACGGTGCCTAAACATCATCCTCAAGGATTGGCGGAAGCTGATAGCATCGGGCCTCCCCGGAAAGCGGGTCCCGGAAGAACAGCCCCTGGGCTTTCAACGCCAAGGCTTGATCCATACCGTCAGCCTCCGGGAGTCCCCCGTAAAGCCCGTCGTTCAGGATAGGATAGCCCAGCCAGGATAAGTGGCAGCGTATCTGGTGGCGGAAGCCCCGGGCAATCCGTACCCGGAAGCCGCGGGTTTTTCCGCCGGAACTCAGTTCAAGGATATCGGTTTTGTAGGGGTATCCCCTGTCCAGGGCAAACTCCCGGCGGTTTGTGGCAAGCCCACCCACAAGGACGGGCCGTACCGCCCTCCTCCCGGGGCCATAGGGGCGAAAACTACTTTCGATGGTAAAGGGCAGATCAGGCAAGCCGGGGGACTCCATGGGGGGAAATCCCGGCAACTGAGGCCGGGGTACGATGCCTGAAAGGGCGCCGTATTCCTTAACAAGGGTTCCCTGCTCCTGCTGTGCTAAAAGGTTATCTAAAGCCGCCTGGGTCCGGGCAATCAGAACCAGCCCCCGGGTTCCGTAATCAAGCCGGTGCAGGAGGCCCCCCTCCCGTCTTTGCCGTCCCCGGGGAATGCGGACTTCGGGGTACCGATTCGCGCACCAGTCCAGCAGGGTATCCCTCGAAGGTTCGCCTCCGCTCTCCAGGGGCGCCGAATGCATAAAGGGGGGCTTGTGGACCACCAGAAAGCCTTCGGTCTCGGCCACGACCCAGGGCGGTGGGGTCAACGGAATCCGTTTGTCAGATACAGGCCCAGGTCGGTAAACAAGCCCTGGATCTGATCATAGGGAAAGATTACTTCTATAATGCCCGCCGAATAAGGGGCGATTTCATAGGGATCCCATTGGAAACCCAGCCCTCCGGGGCTTACAAAGAAATCTTCCGACCTGTCCACCGAATCTTCAAAGAAGCCCCCTTCAGACAGGGGTATCCAGGAGGGTATCTCCATATGCTTACGGAGCGCTTCCTCCACCAGATCCTCCAGGGTCTGCTTCGCGTCATCCCGGATGATATCCCGCAGGCTAAGCCGGCGCTTATCCTCCAGGTTAAAGACATAGTAATCCTTAGTTTGCATACCATGGGCGCCGCTAAAAAATGACTCACTTTTCCGGCTAAATACCGCCACTTTTGAAATTCCGGCATGGTAGGCA
>BNUY01000222.1 GCA_025997715.1 Spirochaetia bacterium | reverse complement strand
TCCGGATTAGAAATAATAGCAAGGGTTTTTTCCAAAAAACTGCTAAAAAAGGCAAAAATTGCCAAAACTGGGCCTGAATGAAGAGGGGGGATTAATAGACGGGGTATATCATAGCGGAGTTAGGGTTTCAAAGAGAAATCTTCAATACCTCGCCCTTTAGGGCGAGGATGCTTTATCCACGGACCACACAGACGACACGGACAAATCCAACAAACAAGGAATTTTCACCGCAAAGTAAACAAAGTCAAAGAAGTTTTTGAGGATTTTAACGATATTTTCCTCTTCTTTTTCGACTTCTTCGACATTGCGGTTGTTTTTCCTCATAGTTTTTGCGTCTGTGAGGTCGGTGTGGTCGGTGTGGTCGGTGGTTTTCCTAGCGGAAATCTGGTGGAAGGACCGCAGTATCCCTATGCCGTTTATTATCGTTCCGGAAGGGGCAACTAACGTATTCAGCGTGACGGCGATAGCGTTGCTTGACCTCATGCCCGATCCCATACAGGGGAAACTCGTCGGCGTGCATGGGGACAAATACGTCACCATGCTGGAATAACGGTATCTTTTTCCCGTTTTATCCAGGTTAGTTCATGTTTGTTGTGGTACAAATGCACCACGGTACTGCCGGGGATGGCGGCGAAACGGCGGCTTGTTTCAAGGTCCCCCTCGCCCTGCATCTTTATCGTACAGATGAAGTTTTTGCAGAGCCCCGAGGCAAGCCATTTTTCAATCCATTCATATAAACGTTGTGGATAGCAGATCACATCGCAGAAAAGCCAGTCCAGGGGGCCGATATCTTCAGGGCGCAGGGTGAAGGCATCGTGTTTTTGGAAGGTAACGCCGGGCATGGTCATGATACGGTCCTCCAGGGGGGTGCGGTCCACCGCAAGGACTGCGGCGCCCTGGTTTGCAAGTGCCCAGGTCCAGCCCCCGGGGCTTGCTCCGGCATCCAGGCAGCGTTCACCAGGCAGAGGCGACCTGCCGCAACGGACCAGGGCTTCCCAGAGCTTCAGGTAAGCCCGGCTGGGGGGACCCAGTTTGTCTTCATCAAATTCGATGATGCCCCCCGGAAAGGGGCTGGCGCATTGGGCGGAGCCCAGCAGGGTATGGGCGTCCAGAAGGGTCCAGCTTCCCATGGGATTGTCCGGGAGCGTCCAGGGGAAGGGTCGCCGTTTTGACGACAGGGGCGGCAGTTTTTCGGCTATCAACGCGCCCCGCCGGAATTGGGTAAAAAGACTGGGCGCCCAGTTTCGCTGGATGGCCCGTAAACAGGCGGCGGCTTCAGAAATGGAGGTAAATTCCAGGCGAAAGGGCTTAAGCCAGCAATTTTGGAACCAAAATACCGGTTCCGGCGAGGTTTGCATGGGGTAAAAAGGACCCCAGGAAACAGAACCGCCCAGTTCCTGTTCCAGATGACCTTCAAAGCCCGGAATCGCCTGAAAAATCCGGCCGGGAAGGTATTCCAACGTACCCTTGGCTATCACCCGGAGGCGGCTCGCCAGGCAAGGTAATCAACATACCGTTGAAAATCCTTTCCCTTTGGGGAAATGGTTATGGCAAACCCGATTTCACAGGAATAGCCGCCGGAACGGACCCACCGGCTTTCCACCTGAATCTCAAAGGGAGCAATCTTTGCGGCAGAATCGGGTATAACCTTCAACGCATAGGGGGTGTTTGGTTTGACATCCACAAACATGGTATATTCCACACAACACCCGGTAATACTGAGATCCTTTAACAATGCTTCGCCGTCAAACACTGCGGGAACATGAGCCCTCGCAAGGGTGGGGAATCTGATATTTTTACGGTTTTCAAACATGATTACCTTATTTTGTATCAAAAATGGGGTGCTCGTCAAGGCAGGGCGAAAAAAAATATGCCCGATGTACTCATTGGAGGGTCCTGTCAGTAGGAAAAGAATGGGACCCCCCGGAGGTCCCTCCCATTTTTTTCCTACCGCCACCCCTAATTCCATTATGGGGGGCATATTTTTTTTCTGAGTCGCGGGGCATATGTCGCAGGATATACGTTGCCGAGTTTAGGTTTCCCAGGGAAACCCTGCGCCCCCTGCGACCCATTCTACATACTGCACCGCAGTCCGGGGCGAGCGTCCGTTGAACCATCGTTCCCAGCGAAGGGCGTTGTCCCGAAAGTGTTGCAGTTCCGCTTCTCCGGTCCCCAGGACTCCCCGCTGCCGGCCGATAAAGCAGGCGATTTGCAGGTATTCGTCCTGGGTCGGGGCGGTATAGACCACGGTAACACCGAAGCGGTCCGCCAGGGAGAACTGTTCCTGCATGGTGTCGAAGGCGCGGACGTCTCCGGTATCGGCGGCATTGGCGGCTTCGGCGGAGTTGGGGCGGTCGGAACGGCGCTCCTTTACCAGATGGCGGCGGTTACTGGTGGCATAGACCACCACATTATCCGGCCGGGATTCGACGCCCCCTTCCAGCAGGCCCTTGAATGAAGTGAAAGAGTCGCCGGTACTTTCAAAGGACAGGTCATCGATAAAGACGATGAAGCGCAGGGCGCGGGAGGCGAGGGTATCCAGGATGGCGGGCAGTTCCGGGAGGTGTTCCTTACGCACTTCGATGAGCCGCAACCCCCGGTGGGCATATTCATGGCAGACCGCCTTAACCGTGGCGGACTTACCCGTCCCCCGATCCCCGTAGAGGAGCAGATTGTTCGCCGGTTTCCCCTCAAGGAAACGGAGGGTATTGGCCGTCACGATGGACCGCTGATCCTCGTAGCCCGAAAGATCCGCCAAGCCTATGGGGTCAGGGTTGAGCACCGGCCGGAGCGCTGCAACTGAAGTTGCCTGAACTGAAGAGGCCCAGGAGAAGGAACGATAAAGCCCCAATTCCCCGGCGCCGTGGGTACGGATATAGTCTGCCAGTACCGACAGGGATTTCCCCCAGTCGGCGTTTTTCGAAAAAAGCCCCGCCGGAATACCAAGGCTTACTCCACTCGTTAAGCCCCCACTGTCGGTACTACTTATCAGCCGTGCCGCTTCTTCAATATGGACGGCACTTTCCCCCAAGCCGGCCTTTTCGAGCAGACTCGCCAGGAGGGCGCCCAAGCCGGGCAAGTCGAAGGAAGCGATCCGCCCCAGCCGGGAAAGGTCGCTTACCGCCAAGGCATAGAGCGTTGGGTGACAACTTCGCGACTCCAGGCATCGGGTAAAGGGATTATCATCGGTAATGGTTAGGAAATAAATTTGCGCATAGAAAGAACCGCCTTGATTCCGGCGTACCAGGATTTCCGTAAAATTCGCCCAGTCCCGGATTAAATCCAGAGGGGAAACATCAGGCCGAAGATCTGCGACCAAAGGCCCATCGGAGGAAGATACACGGGAAAGGTCCGCCAGCAAAGCATCCAGGGATTGAACCAGGGGATGTCTTTTCAGGGCAGAAAAAACCGAAAGCCCCGCGATATCCGCCCTAATTTTCAGAATATCATCAGCACAGTTCATAGAAAATCCCAACACAGTCACATCAACCCGCCACCCCTAATACCCGTTATGAGGGCATATCTTTTCTGACTGGATCGCTTAACTGAGTGGGAGAAAGAAGGGGGGCCGCCCCTAATACCATTGGGGGAGCATATCTTTTCTGACTGGGTCGCGGGATTATAGGTTGGGGTGCCGGGT
>BNUY01000221.1 GCA_025997715.1 Spirochaetia bacterium | reverse complement strand
TTATCACAATCACCCATCCCAAAATGTTCACAAATATCTATTTTACTCGCCATTCTGTCCCCCATACCTACTATGTAAGTAAAACTTATGTCCTTTTATTGGGTGACACGTCATGGAACAGAGCCTTCCTTTTACCTTGAATGTACCGCGAAAGCAGGGGGAGGGGCGCGGCATTTTGGACGACGAAGCCGTTATTGACGCCCTCCGGCGGTATAAGGTCATCAATAACAACGCCGGCTTTGATATGGCCCTGGCGGAGCCGTTTTTACAAGCAGTACAGGCGCTTGGGCCTCAAACAAAGCCGCATATCACTTTTTACAGCGATGCGATAAAGGTTCGGATTAGTTCCGGGGGCCGGGACTTTGCAATAGGCTATAATTTTGAAGAGCCGGACAGCGTATTCATCTTATCCCGCAAGGACGGCAAACTATTCGTTAAAGACTGCACGCTGGCTGATATAGCCAAAACCTTCGAGCTTTTTTGATGCCCTATCCTGAAATCCTTCTCCCCAAGCGGTCGTACCCTATCTTATCGAATGAGGATATTG
This sequence comes from Spirochaetia bacterium, assembly GCA_025997715.1. Taxonomy (GTDB): domain Bacteria; phylum Spirochaetota; class Spirochaetia; order Treponematales; family Breznakiellaceae; genus Termitinema. The sequence continues at coordinate 3,138 of BNUY01000221.1, read as the reverse complement.
CGGATTGCGCTCTTGTTCGGGAAACCCCTATTGACCTGTATCCTATCCTTAGTAAGCGGGGGTACACGCCGGATGACATTGTACGGCACATTGTCGCACCGAATCCCTCTTTTCGGGAGATCTTTGAGCTTTCGGTCTTCCTGTATGGCTATTACCATGAGCGGTATACCGGCATTCGGGTAGTTGATAGCACATTATGCGTCGATTGGACGAATGAACAGCCGGAGTTACGTACAGAGGATATTCAGTTTGAGCAGGAAACCGTCTATCCTCTCTTTTTAAAGGGCAGGAATTTGGACAGGCAGGAGATTGACTTCAACGACGATGCACACCTACTTTCATTTTCGCATAAACCAAGCCGGGTAAACTATTGGCATTGCCAGCTATGGACTCAGGATAGCGCGGGGAATCGTATTCCACGGGATAAGAGCAATGCCCATACCAGGAATCTGGCGAAGTCGCTTTTGGAGTATATCGCTGCGGAAGCAGTCTGCTCTAAGCCCGACGCAAAACGCTTTAAGCGGGAGGATTTCGATGTCCTTACCGGGGATCCGCATCATGTTCCATTTTGACCTGCCATAAAGCCTAAAATGACCCACATGGGTTATTTTGACACATTTTGTTTATGGCAAGTGGAAAATATGACAAGAAGGATATCTTTCCCGTGAAAAATACCCTACCCCATCCCTAAAACCCCTGTACTGTAATTCCTTATATTATATAGAATTATTAAAATTACAAAAAACTTGTCCCTCCCGGCTTTTTACTTGCCGTTTATCTTTACTTATACTTATTCCATAAAATCCTTTTTTCTTTGATACCTCATACCCTATAAAATAACCATTTGATACCATATACTCAACTACCCTTGAGTGTCTCCACGCCCAGAGATCATCTATTTCATCAATACCACCCTTCCTTTTCCATTGACTATTAAAAAAATCCAAGTGTCCTTGCTCTCTGCTGTCCTCAACCTTTCCATCACTCATAAACCAAGTGTCTCCCTCTATTGTAACATAGATCGATTTCGCCCATAATCCGCTTGCTAATAATCCAAAAACTAATACTAAAAAAGTCTTTTTCATAATCCTATACTCCTTTTTCTTGTATTTCTTATGTAAGAAGATTAACAAGCATTTATACACGACACTTTAGACTAATTAAGTATGAACTTCGATAAAGTCTATGAAGCGACACAAGATTTAGACGCACCGTTACAATCTGTTGAAGATGGTCTTCCGGTTAGGGAAGGTACAGAGGAAGATAAAGATACTAAAAAATCAGACCCTCTCACTATGAAAAAAGCTGCTGATGCGTATGAAGCGAACTCTATTACTACAAATGATGAGGAAATAAAACACATTGACATTACTGTGGGGGAAGATAAAAAACCAGAACCAAAACAACCACCAAAGCCACCATCAAAATTTGCTCAACTTTTAGATGATGCTCTAAAACAGGAAAAATAGATTATTGTTTTTCTTGTTCCTTAATCGTTTGGTCTCTCATACTTTTTGCGTTTTCAAAATCGGGGGCAATTTTGATGGCTTCTATAAAATCTGATAAAGCGTTATCGTATTTGTCAATGGAGTAGTAGGCTAATCCTCGACAATAATAAGCATCGGCGGGGTGATTAAAAGCGAATTGAATAGCCGAGCTAAAATCAGGGATGGCTTTGCCATAATCACTCCTATCATAATACACCAAGCCTCTATCATAAAACGCCCCCGGTAATAATTCCGTGGGGTGTTTTGCTTCAATGATTTTTGAGGTTTCGACAAAGATTTTCTCATAATCTTCCTTTGTTAAGTTTTCAAACCCCTTCTCCCAATCAATACCATACCTTGCGTTCATAGTGCTTAGTATACAAAATAAGACAACATAAGGTCAAGGCAAAAAGGTGTGTCAAAATGACGCACTTTCAGGCTATGCCGTTAAATTTTAAGAGTATCTGATGCTTTATGGAACAGAGCCTAGGGCTTAATCGCCGGTCTAACCGAAAATCCTATACCTGGGAGCGATTCGCGGAGTACTTGAAACAGTTCCCGCTACCAGCACCCAGGATTGTACACTCATATGGTTAAGCGAATCTTTTACCAGAGGAGCCGGATGCCGCGGACCTGCGGTCCGAAAATTGGGCATGTCCGGATCTGTGGGGGTTCCGGGTGGGTGACTGCCCGGTTCTACCCGACTGGGTCGAATGCATTTGGGTCTCTCTGCGTCGGGAGACCTATTCAGGCCCCCTGGGGCCGGGCTCCCAGAGCAGACTCCCCGGCCAGCATGAGCGCCCGGCATGCCCCTCCCCTCCCGCTGCGCCGCCATTATATCGCTGAACTGAGTGGGGAAATGCATTCGACCCGTCATGCCTCTCTCCTCCCGCTACGCCGCCATTATATCGCCGAACTGTGCGTAAGGGGGAAGCCAAGCCCCCACATAGGTGAAAACACGCTGCTAATAATTGAATTGTGGGTGTCAGTAGAAAATATGGAGGGGACCCTCCGTGTTTTCTACTGACAGGCCCCACCTAAGCTAAAGGGTGCTTGGCTTCTCCCCGTCAATCCGGATGACCCGTTTCTTGGTCTCCGCCCGTTTCTTAATCTCCAGGCTGAGGAGCCCGTTCTTGAAATTGGCGGTGATGGCCTCCATATCGGCGTTTTCCGGCAGCTTGAAGGACCGGCTGAAGGATGCGCTCCGGCGTTCCCGGATAACATACCGCTCTTCGGTCGCCTTTTCGTCCTTCTTTGGGGACACATTCCGTTCGGTCTTGTCCTCCTGCTTGGTTTCAATGGTCAGGACACCGCCGTCCACATGGACTTCGATATTCTTCTCGTCATAGCCCGGCAGTTCCGCCTCCAGCACGTAGGCGTCCGCAGCCTCCCGGATGTCCACCGCGGGTTCCGTGGAATAGTTCCGCAGTGCCGGCGTCAGAGGGGATTCCCCGAAGAAGGATTCCATATACCGGTCAAAGTCGTTCAGGGCATTTTCAATGGCGTATCCGCCGGTCATCGGGCGATACAGGGTTACAGCTTTCATAGTTTATCTCCTTAAAAATTGGTTTGTTTTTCTAGGCGCCAAGCGCCTCTTTCGGAACTGCGTCAGGCGCTTTTGTTCCAACACTTATGTATAAGCAAGACCCGT
>BNUY01000220.1 GCA_025997715.1 Spirochaetia bacterium | reverse complement strand
CGGAACTGACCCCGGACAACAACGCTGCCGAACGGGGGATACGGCCGTTTGTTATGGGGAGGAAAAACTGGGTCATGTGCGGCTCTCCGGAGGGCGCAAAAACTGCCTGCGCTCTTTATTCCCTTATTGAGACGGCCAAGGCTAACGACCTGAACCCCTACAGTTACCTGAAAACCGTTTTTGATAAAGTGCCAACCTTGGCCCCCGGCGACGATTGGGGGCAACTGCTGCCTTGGAACATCACCCCCTGATTTTTCGGGAGTGGCTGCTTTTGACGTTTACGTAAATGTGAACCGAAAATTGAAATTGTACCATATAAAGAATGGTGCAAAAATCTATAATAAGTTTCATAAAATATCACTGCCATCTGTGGTTGCGCTAATGTACGGCGGGAAGCCCTTACCCCAGCGTAGTAAACATCTCTACCCCATTGTCAAGGCAATAGTCAATATCCTCAATAATCCATTTGATGATCCGATAGTCATAGCCCTTGAGCTGGTCTTCGGATAAAACTGCGGCTTCCGGGTCACCGCTGTTTATTAATTCAGTAATCGTCTCATCGCTTATCTTGATTTTCCTAAAACGGTTCTTGAGGTAACGCAGATTCGCTTGGGTTAAAATCCCCATCACCGGGCACTCGTATGGTTCGATGTCCAGTTCGCGGTAGATGTCGGGGAGATCAAAAAGATAAAAAGGGCTTTGCAGCAGGACTTCAATGTCGAAATTACGGAGCTTAAAGTCCTTCGCAAGGATTTTGTTTATCTGGGCCGTATGGACACCCGATTTAATATCGAGTGAATCGGGTAATGTTTTCTCGACATACTGGCAGATACAGAGCAGGGCAAAGGCATCGGCCTTTATGGCATCCCGGTCGTCGTAAACCAGATCATGAATAGCCTTTGAAATGGGGATTTCCGAATCAGTAGTAAACATACCATGCAACGGCTCATCAAGATTATAGAAACTATTGTGCTCCAGTATGCGGCCATAGAGCGCCTCATCCTTTGAGCCAAGGATGGCATATACCTCATCAAGTTTGATGCCATAGGCGTTAATATAAAGACCCATTTACGTTTGCTCTTCCGTTATTGCCCGCAGTTTTTCAAGTATCTTCACCATTGCTAATGTATCCAGGCGGCAGTAGGCAAGGAGGGCTTGGCGTGTTGCGGCGATTTCTTCACGGGGCTTTTTCTCAAGGCCGGGGAAGGCGCTCATGGCTTCGCCGCCGTTATGGATTAGTTCAAGGCCGTGGTAGTTCAATTGCGGTTCAAACGGGAACAGGATGGGTAACACAACCTTGATTGAATATTTCCCTTTAAACTCACGGCAGTAATAGGCTTTGGATTGGAAGGGGGCCATTAAATCCAGGATGTGATCGCGGATGCCGGTTAAATGATCCGACAGGTCGGGGAACTGTTCTGCAAGCTGGGTGATCCGTGTCTTTTCAAAGCTGCTGCTATAGGCAAGGGTGCAGGCTGTCCGGGGTATGTCCCTGCAAAGGGTTTCCGCCAGGGCGCGCCGGGGGTCGGTTCCTTCTTTCCCGAGGAATTCGCGGTGTTCCAATTCCGCGCCGGGGCTTTGGCGTATGTGCAGGGAATATTGAAAGGGGATTTGCATATAGGGTTTGCAGCCGTCAAAGGGCGGGATTGCCGGGTTGAAGGTTTCAAAGTCCAGGAAGTAGAGGGGGTAGGTCAGGGTGTCCAGGAAGGCGCGGATTTCTTTTGTGTCGATGGTTGGGTCGAGCTGCTTGACTTCTGTTTCAACCTGGCGCCGCTGGCTTTCCGGAAGGGATACGCCGCTTTCAAGAATATCTTTGAAGGAGACGATTCCTTTATGATAGAGGTCAAAGGCTTTATTGCCGTTTAGATGGGCAACGGTAAAGACGCTGTTTTCCGGGATGTGATCCCAGCAATAGCGCTTAAAACCACATTCGTAGGGGGCGTTGCAGTGGGGGCCGATATCCAGGCCGGGTTCAGTTTCCTGCCCCGCAGTTTCCTTGAAGGCGGCTATTTGTTTTTCTATGCCCGTTTGTTTGGCAATAACTTCGTTGGTACAATCCTCTATGGTAAAAAATTGCTTGATGTCAAGATCGCCCTGCCTGACATACTGATTGTTGATGTGCATGAGGGATATTTTTTCGACCCTTATGCCGTGCCCGGTGAGTACATGGTATTGAAAAGCCATGTCGTCAATATAGATGGGTTTTATCGAGGTGGAACTTTTTACTTCGATTATTTCAAACGCATCACCAACCTGCCGCAGTATGTCTACGCTGCAAAAGTTCCCGTCATGGGAAAAGGAGGCTTCGGCAATTACCTTAGTTTTTTGCTCAAGTAAGCGGCGGGTTTCCTCTATCATCAGGGATTTATCGGCATTGTAGGGGACTTCGGTGAAGAGCCCAAAATAGCCCATGGCAAGGTCGCCGACTTCGTTGCCGGTGTTCAGCACCCCCTGGTTCATCACGCCATCGTCATATTCATCGGGTTTGTTTTTCTGCAGCCAGAGAATTTTAGGGCATTGGAGCCCCGCACAATACCGTGATTTGGAAAGATTTACCATTATTGCCTCCTGATACGCACAAGTCTATGCTGGTTTACACTTCCTTGTCAAGTTGGTATCTCCGTACTTGATATATGAGTCAGTTCCAAAATAAGAATTTAACCACGAATGACACGAAGAACACGAATAAAAATTGTTTTATTCGTGTTCTTCGTGTCATTCGTGGTCGGTCTTGCATTTTGGAACTGGCTCATATATAAGAAAATGCGGCGATTTTTTCAAAACAATTTAAAAAATGTTAAAAATACCGGCCTTGACGAATGGCATAAGTTTTTATATGATTCAGTAAGCGATAAAGGAGTACGGGCATACTATGGAAATTAACAATACTGAAATTGTAACAAAGGTAAAAGAAATAACACTGGAAATTGAAAAAAATCAAAGTGATGCTTCGCTGTTTCATCAACGGGCGGAATTGTATACCCAACTTGGGGATTACGAAAATGCTCTTGATGATTTTTTTACAGAATCTGAACTAAAACATGATGGTTCTTATTATTATGCAGACAGTACTGAATTGTATATGACGCCTGATCATTGTATAAGTCTTTTAAAAAAGGATATTCATTATTTGGATTATATATATTATTATGAGCCTGAATATAGCGAGCAAAGTCAAAGTAAAGATGAAATTAAGGAATACCTTTCAAGTGTCTATACTACGCAAGAGGACTGGGCGGGTATTTTTAATGAAACACAGTGGGCCATAAAATATATCCCGGCAGAATTCCTAACCGAAGACATGTGCCGGGAAGCGGTAAAACGAGATGATGGAAGCAATACGGAATGGGGGTCTCTCTTAGAATATATTTCAAAGGAAAAACAGACTGATGAACTGTGTAACATTGCCGTTCAACATTCCGGTTGGGCGCTTGCGTATATGGCAGATGTATTTAGTGTCCATCCCTAAAGTCAAGCCCCTATACAAACCCCCTGTAAAACGGTATGATTAAGGCATGAACAACCTATTTGAACCATTAATGTTGAAATTTAAAGAACCCAATTGGGAACGGTAATCGAATGCACTTGTTGCATGATTGGTAAAAAATCTTTTATTTCCATCGTTAATGCCATTGTTTTGACGTTTATAGCCCCGAATATGAGCTTTTTTTTTACTACGTTGGAAAGTTGATT
>BNUY01000219.1 GCA_025997715.1 Spirochaetia bacterium | reverse complement strand
GCCGGCGACTACGCCGCCCGTATGCCCCCCCCCCTCCCCCCCCAAGAAGTACGCCTGGCCGCCCTCTTCCACGACATCGGTAAACCGGTGGTCCGCAAACTCGACGAATCCGGCGTATGGACCTTCTACCAGCACGAAAAAGTTTCCGCCAAAATGGCCCGGGACATCGGCCTCCGCCTCCGGTACCCCAACACGGTGATCGACCAGATGGTCCACCTGATAGCGGAACATATGTTCCATTACGAAGATACCTGGACCGATGCCGCAGTGCGACGGTTCATCATCCGGGTGGGGGAGAAAAACCTGGAGGATATCTACGCCCTGCGCCAATGCGGTGGATGGCTTGGGGGAGCCGATGATCTTGTCCAGCTCGTCCCGGATACGTTCAGGACTCACCTTGGCGGTGGTGGACAGTGCGCCGGGGATGGCGGCCAGGGTGGCCTCGTCCACGGTAAAGCCCAGTTGGGAGGCGAAGCGCAGAGCCCGCAGGGGACGGAGGCCGTCTTCCCGGAACCGTTCTTCAGGGTTGCCCACGCAGCGGATGAGCCGGGCTTTGATGTCCTCAAGGCCCTTGAAGGGGTCCACCCGTTCACCCCCGGGGAGGGTCAGGGCGATGGCGTTCATGGTAAGGTCCCGCCGGGAAAGGTCTTCCTCAATTGTTGAGGCGTATTCGATATGGTCGGGGTGGCGGCCGTCGCTGTAGGTGGATTCGGTCCTGAAGGTGGTTACCTCCAGGGAATAGCCCTTGTACCGGACCGTAACGGTGCCGTGCTTGATCCCCGTGGGGATAACCCGCCACCGCCTGCTGCGGAACAGGTCGGTCACCTCCTTCGGCGTGGCGTTGGTGGCAAGGTCCCAGTCCTGGTGCTCCCTTCTCAGGTAGAGGTCCCGCACGGTGCCGCCGACGAGGAATACCTGCTTCCCCACCCCGTTAAATATGGCGGAAACTTCTTTCAGTATAGGATGAATGCCTACATTGCCCATAGAAGTCTACTATACTATAATAAATTGATTCTGGTAATGGGAGAAACGGTGCGGGGAATCGGGTTTATCGGTGGTGAAGGGCCGGGGGCAATATTGGGCGCGGCCCTGGCAAAGGAAGCGGACCTTATTGCCGCCGCCGATTCGGGGCTCATGGCCGCCGAGGCTGCGGGTTTGGCGCCTGACTGGATAGTGGGGGACATGGATTCCCTGGACGATCCCCGCCGGCTTGGTGCGTACCCTCCGGATCGGGTTATCCGCTGCCCCCGTGACAAGGATGAAACCGACACGGAACTGCTTCTTTCCTTGTTGTGGGAACAGGGTTGTGACGAGGTGTGGCTGGCCGGGGGCGGCGGCGGCAGGACGGATCACCTTTTGGCGGTCCATGCCCTTTTCGAGCGGGAACGGAGCCCCGACCGGTGGATCACCGCCGGGGAGGATATGCGGCAGGTCCGGGAGGGGCGTATCTTGAACGCAGCGGCAAGTTCAGGGAATCGCCTGGTATCGGTGTTTCCCCTGGGATGCGGGCCTTGGGAAGCGGAAAGCAAGGGGCTTAAGTGGCCGCTGGCGGGACTCCCCTGGAAACGGGGTTTTTTCGGGGTGAGCAACGTGGCTTTGGATGGCTGTTTTGAGATTCGTGTCATACGGGGGCGGTTTTTGGTGATCCTGCCTTTTGGGAAAGATTGAAAAGAGGAAGAGGAAAAAACCGCAAAGGACACGAAGGGAAGAAAAAAAATGATAAGGAAGAAGAGGAAGCAGAGCACGAAGTTCGATTTTCGCTCCTTTCTCCTTCCTTTGTCGCCTTTGCGGTTAAAAATTCTTATATTTTAGATAAAGGGGAACGCTATGAGTGATTTAATACCCGGCGGCGGGAACAATACCCCCACCAATGTACTGGCTAAGCAGGGCGTAACCGCCATTGGCGGCATCGTGGGCGGCGTTGTGCTGATGATAATACGGGCACTTCCTTCGTTCATAGGGCTTATTGCGGGGGTGATTGTCGGTGTTGTCGGTATCGGCGGGGCTATGTCCAAAGAAAGGGATGACCGGAAGCTCGGCATGTTGACGGCGGTGGCGGGGGGGCTTGCCGTCCTTTCCCGTATCCCGATAAAACCACTCGCCGCGCTGTCGGGAACCCTGCTGGGAATTAGCGCCCTGGGATTGCTGGCCGTCGGGGTCTGGAACGGCATCAAATTCATCAGGGGCCTTAAGGGCAGATCCTAGCGTACCGTGACCTATTTTTTTGAAACCTACGGATGCCAGATGAACAGCGCCGAATCGGCGGCCCTGGCGCTGGTGCTGCGGGAACGGGGCTGGTCCCCGGCGGAAAACGGGGAAAGCGCCGACATGGTGCTCCTCAACACCTGCGCCGTCCGGCAAACCGCGGAACAGCGGGTCATGGGGCGGCTGGCCCAGTACCAGGCGCTGAAAAGAAGCCGTCGCAGTTTGGGGCAAACCTTCGCGCTTGTCGTGGCGGGCTGTATGGCGGAGCGTCTGGGGGATAGCCTTAAAGAAAAGTTTGACGCGGTGGATTATGTGATGGGTACCGCCGCCCGTTCTGTTTTTCCGGTAATCCTGGAAACCCTGGAAAAGGGGCAGTCCCTTACCGCAATACTAACCGACGAAAAGCCGCAGTTTTCCTTTTCCGCATCCCACCTTGAAGAAGGCCGGTTAGGGCTAAAGTCCTTTCACAGTTTTGTTCCCATCATGCACGGGTGTAACAATTACTGTTCCTACTGCATCGTGCCCTATGTCCGGGGCCGGGAAATATCCCGCAGTCCCGCTTCTATCACCGCTGAGATTCGGCTCCTGGCCGGGCGGGGGGTCCGCGCCATTACCCTGTTGGGGCAGAATGTCAATTCCTACCGCTTTGAGGATGAGGCAGGGAGGGTGACGGACTTTCCCGCGCTCCTGGAACTGACGGCCCGGGAGACGGAAAAAAGTCCCATACGCTGGGTTCGGTTTCTGTCGAGCCACCCCAAGGACCTATCGTCAGATGCTATCCGGGTTATGGCGGAGCATCGAGTTTTCTGCCGCCACCTCCACCTCTGTGTGCAGCACGGGTCCAACGCGGTGTTGACCGCCATGAACCGCCGCTATACCCGGGAGCGGTACCTGGACCTGGTGGACGAAATCCGGCAGGCCATACCGGGCATCACCCTTTCCACGGACATCCTGGTGGGCTTTCCCGGCGAAACCGAGGCGGACCTGGAACTCACCCTGGATCTGATGGAGCGGGTGAAGTTCCATTACGCCTATATGTACCACTACAACCCCCGGGAAGGGACTGCGGCCTACGATTTGCCGGGACGTATCGGGGAGGCGGTCAAACGGGAGCGGCTGGCACGGGTTATCGCGTTACAGAAAAAACACACCCAGGAACTGCTGAAACAACGCATCGGGTCCCGGGAAACCATTTTAATTGAAGGAATTTCGCGAAAAAATGCCGATGAATTAATAGGCCGCACTGAACGGGATGAAATGGCGGTGGTAAGCGGCAAGGCGGATGCCATAGGCCGCTTTGCCCGGGTAAGCATTTCATCCCTCTGCGGCAATACCTTACGCGCAAAGGAGTTAACCCTATGCCCTGGCGACTGATTGGACTGGCCCTTGTTTTTGTCGTGTTTCTCGCGTTTACCGGGTTTAACCTGGGAAACCGTTGTAATATTTCCTTTATCTTTTTGACGGTAAAGGAGGTTCCCGTATTTCTGCCGATTTTTGCGTCCTTTGTGGTAGGGCTGCTCTGCGCTATCCCCTTCGCGGTTTCCATAGACCGGAAGCGATCCAAACCAGACAAGAAGAAATTGGGTAAGGGCGATCC
>BNUY01000218.1 GCA_025997715.1 Spirochaetia bacterium | reverse complement strand
CCCCCCTTTTTCCCAAGCGCCTGTCTTTAAACCGGTTGCTCCCATCTATCGTGACCATTTGTTCTCCCTCCCAAGGATTTCCCTTATTATACCATACGTTTCTGAACTTGTGTATAAACGTTAGCCCTCCGGGGGGTCCCATTCTTTTCCTACTGACAGGACCCCCCACTAATCTCTCCGGGCATATCTTTTCTACCGCATACTACCTCTATAATAAACCCGAACCTGCTTATACAACCCTTCCCCTTCGCTCTTGGTTTCCACATCGGCGATGTCGTTCAGGGTGGTGTGGATAAGCCGGCGGTCAAAGGGGTTCATTGGTTCCAGCAAAACCGAGCCCCGGTTGTTCCGAACCCGGTCCGCCACGGTATAGGCCAGTCGAACCAGGGATTCCTCCCGGCGGATACGGTAGTTTTCGCTATCCAGGATGACCCGCATATCATCCTGGCCCAGACGGCCGGCGTAGATGTTCGCCAGAAGCTGAAGGGCGTCCAGGTTCTTGCCCTTTTTCCCGATAAGGATAGAGGAATAGTCGGAATCGATCTTAAGGCCGATCTTCCGGTCCTCCCTGAACTGCACCGATACCGTTCCGGAATAACCCATGTGTTCGATGAGCCCTTCCACAAAATCAATCAGCTTTTGTTCAAACTCATTTTGGGATTCCGGGGGACCGAAAACCGCCGCCTCCCTGGGCTGACTGCTCCCCGGGGATACCGATTGCAATGCAATTTGCTTATCGGTATGGACCTGGATCTTCACAAAGCCCTTTTTAAATAAACCCGAGCGCTGGGTTTCAAGGATTTCAACATCGAAACCATCTTTTTCAAGCCCCAGCTCTTCCGCCGCCCGGTCAATTGCCTCTTTTTCGGTACGGCCTTCAAATTCATATATCATACATATTATCTCCTCTTTCTCTTTTTAGGCGGCACAATCACCTTTGCCGGTTCCGGGGCCGCCGCCAGCATCCCCTTTTTCTTGGCAATATACTTATTAATGGTCAATTGCTGAATCATGGTGAGCACATTGGACATGATCCAGTACACCAGCAAGCCCGAAGGCACATCGTAAAGGATGAAGAAAAACACAATGGGCATGGCATAGAGCATCATTTTCATCTGGGCATTGCCCTGCTGATCCGGGGTCTGGGTCACCTTTCCGTAGAGCAGTTGGGAGCCCACGTAAATGAAGGGCAGCGCCCTGAGTGCGCTCCAGCCCAGGAGGGGTATCCGGAACGGCGCAAAGCTCCAGATCGATTCAGGCAAGGACAGGTCCGGTATCCACCCGGGGATAAACATCGCTCCCCGAAGATCAAAATGGGTATTGAAGAGATTGTACATGGCGAAGAAGATCGGCATCTGGATGAGCATGGGCAGACAGCCCGAAAGGGGATTGTACCCTTCCTTTTTGTAGAGCGCCCCCATTTCAGTATTCATCTTCTGGGGATTATCCTTGTACTTTTCCTGGATTTCCTTGATCTTCGGCGAAAGGGTCTGCATCCGCAGGGTCGCCTCGGAGCCCTTCTTGGTCAGGGGGAACATGATCACCTTAACCAGGAGGGTAAGGAGGATAATCGCCACCCCGTAATTGGGGATAATTTTATAGAAGATCATGAGCAGCCATTTTAACAGGCTTTCCAGGGGGCCCAGGAAGCCCGAGGTATTGGCAACCTTGATGAGCTGCAAATCCCGGAGCTTAAAGCTATTGGCCGCCGTATCGTAAACCCCCAGGGCGTTCTGGCTCTTGGGCCCCAGGTAGAAGCGGTACACGTCGGTGGTTTGGGAGCCCTCCGTCTGAAAGCCGGTCCCGGCGGGCCGTACCAGGTATAGCCGGGATGCGTCGCTTAAGCCCGGCTCGGCGCGGGTGGAGAAGACCATGTCCGCCTGGCTCGCCAAGGGTATGGCGATGAGGGTGAAATACTTGCCCGCCACCGCGCCCCAGGTATAGCCGGGACTGATGGTCGTGCCGCCGCTTTTACCCACCTTAGCCTGGTCCCCTTCGTTCTTGAATTTGCCGTTGGTAAAGGTGTAATAGCGGCGGTATTCGTAGCGTTGGTCCAGCTTTTCGAAACGCGGGCCAAACTGGGGGGCTGAGCCCAGGGTATAGGTGATGGGACCGCCGTCCAGGGTAACCGTCAGCTCAAACATATACTCATCGGGCCTGAAGTCGTAGCGTTTGGTCAGCCTGACCCGGCCGCCGGTACCGGAAATCGCGAAATCACGGGAGAATTCTACTATATAATTGGAAATCCTGGCTACGTTGAAGAGGGCGTTTATCGGTTGGGCGTTCATACCCCCCAGAGCCAGGGTAAACGCATGGGACTCCGTATTCCCCGGAAGGACCATCTCCACAAAGTCATCCTGGTCATTATGTTCACGGAGCTTATAGGAAACGATATCCCCCCCGGCATTAGTCAGAACCACCATCGCAAGGCCGGTGTCAATGTTGATCCGCTGTTCCGTATCGGGACCGGCATTGATGGGGTCCTCAGAAACGGCCTCGGGGTTCACCGCCGGGATTTGCGGACCGGTAAGTTCTTCGGTGATCACCTGTGGCGCCACCTGCTGCCCGCCGCCTTGTTCCGTCACCGTATTGGCGGGGACCGTCGGCGGGGGAGGGAAAAACACCCCCTGGATAAGGTAAAACGCGGATATCACCACGATTGAAAGTACCACGGCAAGTAATGTTCTTTTTTCCATGTAAACTCCAAGGCTCTACTGAGCCACGCTCTATTGAACCACGGGCTCTATTGAGCCACGGACTTAGATGTCCCTAATTTTTAGGGACGTCCCCCCAGGACCTACCGGTCCTCTGGTACCGGGTCGTAACCACCGGGATGGAAAGGATGACAGCGCAGAAACCGTTTAAGCCCCAGGAAGGCGCCCCGGAAGGCGCCGTATTTCCGCACCGCCTCGTAGGTATAGGCGGAACAGCTCGGTGCATAACGGCACACGGGAGGAAAATGGGGTGATACCGCCTGCTGATACAACCGGATAAAAAGCAACATCGCTTTTTGTAAAACCGCCATTATCAAATTCCCGTTAGTAAACCGGCCCTAACAACCAGGGTTTTCAACTGATCCATCCGGTCCGCAAGGAAATCCCTGCCCGGATACACCAACAAAACCAAATCATAGCCGTCTTTCAGCCGGTTCCGTATAAACCGGTACGCTTCCCGGCTGACCCGCCGAGCCCGGTTCCGTTCCACCGCATTTCCGAATTTCCGCGCAAATGTAAAGGCAATCCGGTTATGGGACAGCCCGTTTTCTACCCGGAACAGCTTAGCGCCGGAGCAGCCAACCACCTTTCCATGGTTAAAAACCGCCCGTATTTCTTCCCGCTTCTTTAACCGTTCGTTTTGCCGAAACCGAAAGAGCCCCGCCATAGGCTGCCGCCTTAAGCCTAAAAGGGCTTCTTTTCATCGGAGGCGGACAGTTTAATCCGGCCCTTTGCCCGCCGGCGCTTCAAAACAAGCCGTCCGCCCCGGGTTTTCATCCGGGCCCGGAACCCGAATTTACGGTTCCGCTTTACTTTACTGGGTTGATAAGTCCGTTTCATGGGAATTTCTCCTATCTATATAAAGGTCGTGAAAGCTAATTTAGGAATTTAGTATAGAGAAAGGGGGGAGAAAGATCAATAGGGGGATTGCCCCAGGATAGCCATACCGTCAAAAACGGTGACTTGCCCTTTTAGGTGGGATTTGGTATAATAGGACAAGTTTGCCAGGATGGCTCAGACGGTAGAGCGACGCACTCGTAATGCGTAGGTCCCGGGTTCGATTCCCGGTTCTGGCTAAGTGGAGCCCTAGCTTTTATGCACGG
>BNUY01000217.1 GCA_025997715.1 Spirochaetia bacterium | reverse complement strand
TATTCGGCCCATGCCGGTTGTCGGGTATCTTCTCCGCCGCTTTGTCTAGATTCCTCATTAGCCGCTCAAATGTTTCCCCACCCATACCCCCGATTTTATCATAAATCGGGCAAATTTAGAATTGCTGAACACATACCCAGCCGGATATTCCTATACCATGTATGCTGATAGAATATTTACCGCTCAGTGGACAACCGGCGGCGGCGGAACCCAATACACCGTAACCTATTCCACCGGCAGCGGCAGCGGCGACGCACCCGCAAGCCAAACGGTTACTGCGGGAACCGCTATCACCCTGCCGGGTCAAGAGAGTATGACGGCGCCATCGGGGCAAACATTCAATGGGTGGCAAGACGATGGTGGTACTGCATACAGCACCGGGGCAAGCTATACCGTGAATGCCAATGTAACATTTACCGCACAGTGGACAACCGGCGGTGGCGGAACCCAATACACCATAACCTATTCCACCGGGAGCGGTACCGGCGCCGCACCCGCAAGCCAAACGGTTACTGCGGGAACCGCTATCACCCTGCCGGGTCAAGGGAGTATGACGGCGCCATCGGGGCAAACATTCGATGGGTGGCAAGACGATGGTGGTACTCCATACAGCGCCGGGGCAAGCTATACCGTGAATGCCAATGTAACATTTACCGCACAGTGGACAACCGGCGGTGGTGGCGGCCTTGTAAGCGATATTGATACAAACTTACTTGGAACTTGGGAGGATAATCTGGGTGGTACCATAATAACCGTTACCTTTGGATCCGATGGAAGAGTAACATGGGGCGGCAGTGCTGGTTCCTCGTTGAATGCGGTTACCACAGCATATCAAGGGACCGGTTATCAATTTGTTTGGATTGCCACTGGTGGGCAGATTTCATATAATACAGCGGCCCCGGCATCCCTGTAACAACTACCCCTGTCTATGGTTATTCCATCAATGGTTCAGGAGAACTTGAACTGTCAACTTCAGGGTATACTTTTGCTACATTAATTAAGCAGTAGCCGGAAAACACAATTGAGTAGGAGGCTACCCATTATTTGGGTAGCCATCCTCTCACACCACCGTACGTACGGTTCCGTATACGGCGGTTCAACGGGTTGCGTGTAGTATCTCATATCGCTTGGATATATTTGGGAATCCAAGTGATTCAAGATAATGGTTGTTGTTAAGGGTGGTGGTGAGTATCCAGCTATTAGCGGTGTGCCAGTAGCTTTTCCGGGTATTGGCCCATTGCCATGCCTTGTCTTCGGATGTTCCTAGTTGAATCAGGTTCTCACATCGCGTTCGTGCCCGTTTCCAGCGTTTCCAAAATATCTGCCGTATTCGTCGTCGTAGCCATTCTACTCAGGGCCAGCGTATTATTCCACTTCACCAATCGGGTATAATCGGAGCAAGACCGATTTTTTGGGAGGGGAATCATGGAAGCAAAGGCAGCACGGAAGCCAAAACATGATCATCATTGCGCCCATGGAATGTATGTGCTTAAGGGTATTCTTCATACTTCAAAAGGCGATTTTGCTCCGGGCTCCTTTGTTTGGTTCCCCGAAGGGGATTTATGTGGCATGGCGCAACTGAAAACCAGGATGTTGAAATAGTATTTGTTACGCATAAAAAATTCGACATACATTATTTATAGCGCTATGCCTTCCCGCTCAGCGCATCCTTCAAAATAGCCGCCATCAAATCATCCATGGTGTGCACCCCCGGCCCGGCGCTCGTGACCAGCCATTCGGCGGCGACTATCGCCCCCAGGGCAAGCCCATCCCGGCTGCGTCCCGTGTGGGTGATTTCGATGGTATCCGCCGGGGAATCGAAGACTACGGCATGGACTCCGGGCATGGAGCCAACGCGCAGGCTGGGGAAATGGATTTCCTCCGGCGCAGGGGGACGATCCAGCTTCTCCCAGACCGCCTTCTTTTTCCGGGTCATCGCCCCCAGTATCTTTTCCACCAGGATCTTCGCGGTCCCCGACGGGCTGTCAACCTTTTTATTGTGATGAAATTCCCAGCCCCCCACGTCGTACTCCGGGAAGGGGTCCGCCAGTTTTGCAGCAAAAGCGGCGATGCGGTAAAAGAGGTTGACCCCCAGGGAATAGTTGGAGGACCAGCACAGAGCGCCTTTTTTTGCCCCCACCAATTCCTCAATTTCCTTTAGGTGATCATGCCAGCCGGTGGTCCCGGTCACCGTGGGGATACCCCGTTCCAGCAGCGCCCGGATATTCCCCACCGCCGTATCGGGCCGGGTGAATTCCACCGCGACGTCCGCACAGGAAAGCTGTTCTGTTCCGGCTATGCTTGTATGCAGGGGGGCGCCGGAAACCGTAACGGTTCCCTGGACAAAGGGGTCCACCACCGCTACTATTTTATGCCCCCGTTCCAGGGCTGTCCGTTCCAGTATCCGTCCCATCTTGCCGTATCCGATAAGGGCAATGTTCATAGCGTCTCCTTTACTATATTTATCCAATCTCAAGGATTAACCACTTTTCCACCTAAAGAGTGGAAAAGTGGTTAAATTCCTAATTTTTATTCGTGTAATTCGATTCCAGCGGCTCAAAAAAGCACCGGTGCAGGGCGGTAACCACTTCTCCCGCCTGGGTGTCGTTCACAATAAAACTAATGTTCACCTTGCTGGCCCCCTGGCTCACCATCTGCACCTGCAGGCCCAGCAGCACGCAGACCCCGAAGGCCCGTTGGAGAATTTCCGATGACCGGCGCACATCACCAATAATGGTAAC
Organism: Spirochaetia bacterium; assembly: GCA_025997715.1. Lineage (GTDB taxonomy): Bacteria > Spirochaetota > Spirochaetia > Treponematales > Breznakiellaceae > Termitinema. Next base: position 1,096 of record BNUY01000217.1, on the reverse strand, counting down.
GATGGCCTTACCGGTTTTTATTTCCACATCCGCAATCTTGGACAGGTCCTTTTTTAATTTCCCCAGATCGTGTACCGCGTCCAGGGTGAGGGAAATGGAAACCTCGCTGGAGGCCACCATGTCTACCGAAAGCTTATGCGCCGCAAATGCCGCAAACACCTCCGCCAGGAAACCGTACTGCCCCAGCATACGGGTTGATACGATATCCACCAGGGTAACATTTTTCCGGGAGGTGATGGCCCGCACCGGCCCGGCCTTTTTGCCCAGCGCCCCGATGATCCGGGTGCCCGGCGCTTCAGGGTTGTAGGAATTCTTTACCCGCACCGGGGTACCGGTTTTGATGCAGGGCTGCATGGCCCGGGGGTGGAGCACCTGCGCGCCGAAATAGGCCAGCTCCGCCGCTTCCTCGTAGGTCACCGTTTCCACCGGCTTTGCGGCCTTGACCAGCCGGGGGTCGGCGGTGAGTATCCCGTCCACATCCTTCCAGACCTGGGCCTCCGCCGCCTGCATCGCCGCAGCAATCATGGTGGCGCTTAAATCGGAGCCCCCCCGCCCCAGGGTGGTGATGCTCCCCTGCCGGTCCTTGGCGATAAACCCCGTAACCACCGGCAGCACACCCTTTTCCAGCAAGGCGTTCAGGGCTTTGGGGATACGGTCCCAGCTTTCCGCATCAAGCTCCGCAGCGGTAAAATTGGAATCCGACAGAAACCCCGCGTCCCAGGCATCCAAAGCCCGGGCTTTTATCTTAAAAACATTGAGGTAGGCCGCCGCGATGCGCACCGAAAGCCGTTCCCCAAAGGAAACCAGGTAGTCCTTCGTTTTGCCGCTCAGTTCCTTAATCAGGGATATCCCCGTAAGGAGGCTCCGCAGTTCCGCCAGGAGGGGCTCAACTTCCCCCAGTGCTTTTTCCCCTAACCCTAAGTCCCGCAGGGTATTCCGGTGCAATTCTTCTATTATACCCACCGAAACCGTGCCATCCCGTAAGGCCAAGTCGGCGGCCGCAAGGAGATGATCCGTGGTATCCCCCATGGCGGACAATACCAGGATAGGTTTTTCAGGCGTTTGACGTTTCACAATCTCTGCCACATGCCGGATC
>BNUY01000216.1 GCA_025997715.1 Spirochaetia bacterium | reverse complement strand
TAATAATACCCACCAGGTGTTCATCGGCGTCCACCACGGGCATTGCCAGTAACCCATATTTTCTGAAAGATCCTGCAACCAGTTCCTGATCATCCGTGGTACGGGCGGACACAAAGTCGGTATCCATAATATCACCGATTTTATCATCCTCTTTTGACAGCATCAGTGTTTTTGCGGATACCACCCCTAAGAGCAGCCGATCCCGGTCTATCACATAACAGGTGTAAATTGTTTCCTTGTTGACCCCGTTTTTCCGTATTTTGGCAAAGGCTGTCCGGACGGTGGCGTCCTCCGTTAACCACACATATTCGGTGGTCATAATGCTGCCCGCCGAATCTTCGGGGTACTTTAGCATCTGGTTGATGATAGTTCTTTTTTCGGAGGGGATGTTTTGCAATACCCTGGTTACCACATCGGCGGGCATTTCTTCGATTAGGTCAACCGCGTCATCCACAAAGAGCCGGTTCATGATGTCCCGCACTTCATTATCCGACAGGGCTTCAATGAGCAGTTGCTGTTCGTCCCCTTCTATGTAGGAAAACACTTCGGAGGCGATACTCTTGGGCAAAAGCCGGAAGATCCGCAGAATCGTTTCCTTGCTTTCATCCTTAAAAATATCCGCAATATTTACCACATTCATCTCCGCAAAGATGTCATGCAGTTCCGCCACCCTTATCGGGTGTGTGTTGAGCAGTTCAAGAATTTTTTCTTTTTCCATTTCCATAATGGTTTCTCCTGTTGGCTGTTGGCGTCATCTCCAATACCACAAAAGAAACCGTCGGGGTTTTAGCGGGGAAGGGCCGTCAGCATTAAATTGGACCAAAGGTCCGCAGATTGTGTTTGGGGCGGTTAGTACTACTACCACCACCGCCGTCCGAATCGGACATTATGGCGCCTCCTTTCCCGTATGCTGCGGGTAACCCTCTTTGTAAGTATCAGTGTAGATAAAATGGGGGTTTATGTCAAATCCGTATTTACGAAAAATCACTAAAAAATCTTATTTTTATCATAAAAATGGTTTCATCCGAGTTCCAAAATAGAAATCAATTAACCACGAAAAACACGAACCACACCAAAAAGATTATTTAGTTCGTGTTTTTCGTGTGGTTCGTGGTTGAATTCTTAATTTTGGAACTGGCTCATATAGTCAGGTAATCTATTGTGACAAAAAGGAGTAAAATGTCATACTTGAACCGGTTCTTTTTATGTACCTTAAAATCGGCTACCTGGGCTTGTATATTTATCATAATTATGCTAGTGTAATGATAAGAATAAGGGAGGCGATACAATGCCCAACATACGGCCGGTTTCCGATTTACGGAACAATTTTGCGGATATTTCTAAATCCGTCCATCAATCTTCCGAACCGGTATTTCTTACCAAAAATGGGTACGGCGATATGGTGGTTATGAGTATGGAGGCTTGGGAAGAAAAGCAGTTTGAAAGTGAAATCTACAATAAGCTGTTGGAAGCCGAAACCGAAGCAAGGCTCAGTGATACGCGGCTGTCCCATGAAGAAGTTTTTCCTGCCTTACGCCGGCGAATAAAAGACCGCATCGGTGATGTATGAAATAAAATACCTTCCGGCGATTCAGAAAGACCTTGAAGCCATAAGCGATTATATCAGCATCACCCTGGAAGCCCCGCAGGCGGCTCTTAATCTCCTTGACGCTATTGAAGCGGCAATCGTTACGCTTAAAGAAAATCCCCGCAGGCATCGTCTCTACCATCCACTAAAGCCAATCAGCACAGAATACCGGGTAATGACGGTGAAAAATTATCTGGTGTTTTATGTTGTTCTGGAAGGGGTAATAGAAATTCACCGGATTATTTACAAAAAAAGAGATTTTTCTCAAATACTCACATCGTAAACAAAAAAGGGAGCCCGATACGCTCAGGCTCCCATTAACTCAGCCCCCATACACCGCGATCATGACACCCGCCGCAATAGCCGTACCGATAACACCGGCAACGTTCGGCCCCATGGCGTGCATCAGGATGAAGTTCCCCGGGTCAGACTCCAGGCCAACCTTGTTGGAAACCCGGGCGGCCATGGGGACCGCCGAAACACCGGCGGACCCGATAAGGGGATTGATCTTCTCCTTGAGGAACAGATTCATAAACTTAGCAATCAGAAGTCCCGAGGCGGTGGCAACAGAGAATGCTACGAGGCCCATGACCACGATGATCAGTGACGATGGGTTCAGGAACTTCTCGGGGGTCATCTGGCTGCCCACCCCCAGGGAGAGGAACAGGGAAACGATGTTCATCAGTTCATTTTGGGCGGTATCGGAAAGCCGCGCCACTACCCCGCATTCCCGGAGGAAGTTCCCGAACATAAGGCAGCCGATAAGGGGCGCCGCAGAGGGGAGGAGGAGCAGGGTAAGAATAAAGACGGTCAGGGGGAAGGCAACCTTTTCGGTCCTGGAAACCGGCCGGAGCTGCCTCATTTTGATAAGCCGCTCCTGCTTGGTGGTCAGGGCTCGCATGATAGGCGGCTGGATAAGGGGTACCAGGGCCATGTAGGAATAGGCCGCCACCGCAACCGTTGCCAGGAGGTGGGGGGCAAGCTTTGCCGCGATGTAGATAGTGGTGGGGCCGTCCGCGCCGCCGATGATAGCTACCGAGGCGGCTTCCTTGAGGTTAAAGGCAACGCCGGGCAGGTAATTGGCTACAGAGATGAAGAACAGGGTGCCGAATACGCCGAACTGGGCCGCCGCGCCGAGGATAGCCGTTTTGGGGTTGGCGATGAGGGGGCCGAAGTCGGTCATGGCCCCGATACCGATAAAGATGATCAGGGGGAAGAATTCGTTTCCCACCCCGGCTTCATAGATGATATCAAGGAAACCCGGATGCCGGACTACCTGTTCAATCACCTCACCGTTTACGATCACATGTTGTATTATTTCCGTAGCCCCCATCCCCGCCAAAGGGATGTTTACAAAGATGGTCCCGAAGCCGATGGGAATGAGCAGCAGGGGCTCAAAGCCCTTGATCGCCCCCAGGTAGACGATGAGGAAGCCCACCGCCACCATGAGTAATTCCTGCCAGCCATAGACCGTAATGGGGTCCCCCGCCGGGGTTTCGCCGTGTATCACGTCGGTAATAAAAGCATAGATACCCGTGGTTTCCACGATGTTTTTGAGAAAACTCCGCAGACTCACCTGGGGTATATCCTTGCTGCCGGGGATTATCCCATCCGGGTTCCTGAATGACGGCAGTTCCGATGTAGAGTCGACTATCTGCTCGGCATTACCGGCGGCCTGTACCCGTGGGCTCAAGGACGCGCTCAGGAAGTTGAAGGCAAAGGCCCCGATGACCAGGATAAGGCAGACCTTGACCACCAGTACCGGGCTCTTTTTTAGTTCTAGCATGGCATTTTCCTACTTTATTTCAGCGATAGGCTGCTGGGATGCGACCTGGGTTCCCGTGGGCGCCAGGAAGTGAACCGTGCCCGCCGCCGTGGACTTGATTTCCAGTTCCATCTTCATGGACTCAATGATGACGATGGTGTCCCCGGACTTTACCGCCGCGCCTTCCGCCACGGCATAGCGCAGGAGCGTTCCCGCCACCGGGGCCGGAATCACCGTACCGCCCGAGGGAGCCACAGGGGCCGGAGCCGCCGCAGGAGCGGGGGCCGCAGCAACCGGCGCGGAACCGACGGCACCGCCGCCAATCTCCGCCACCGGCTGCTGGGACGCAACCTGGGTTCCCGTGGGTACCAGGAAGTGCACCGGGCCTGATGATGTGGCCTTAATCTCCAGTTCCATTTTCATGGACTCGATGATCAGCACCGTGTCGCCGGACTTTACGTTCGCGCCTTCCGCTACCGCATAGCGCAGG
>BNUY01000215.1 GCA_025997715.1 Spirochaetia bacterium | reverse complement strand
GGAAGGGTGTGCGACAGGGGACTTTCCGCCAGGCACAGCCGGTGCAGTTCCATTGCCGCATCCATATCCTCCGGGACGGGAGGGCGGATGCGGAAGTCCTCCAGCACAAGGTCCCCGGTTTCCTCCGGTTCCGCACCGATACGTTCCAAGCCCCACTTTTCCCGCAGAGCATTGTACCAGAGGATCACCGCCTGTTTCATTTCCTGATCCTTGTAGGCAAACCAAAGTTTCTCCGCCTCCGGATGCTGAGAGAGGGTATCCTTAAAAGCCCGGAACACCCCCTTCCCCCGGTTCAGGGCGGCGCTGAGCTTGGTCCGTACCAGCTTATTTTTAAACCCCGCCGCAAACTGTTCCATCAGGTTGAACCCGTCGGAGGAATCCCAGTCGGGAAGGCCGATGAACCGGTCATCGTCCTCCACATCATCTTCGTAATGCATATCCTCTTCAGTAACCACTACCCCTTCGACGGTGTCCAGGAAAAAAAATCCATCCTGGTTTTCCATGGTAAAGACGATATCATCAATCAAAGCTTCGGTAAGTTCAAATTGCATCCTTATACCCCCATGCAGGTTCCCACTGCCATAGCCGTATCTATCATGTAGTGATCCTGCGGCACGGTTTTAACCTTTCCCGCAGGGACGCTAAGTTCCACCGCGCCGATCCTGTCTCCCTGGAGGGCGACCATTTTGCCATAATCCCCCTTGGCCAGCAGATTCGCGGCGGCGGTACCCAGGCTGGTAGCCAGGACCCGGTCCGAGGCACTGGGGATACCCCCCCGCTGCGTATAGCCCAGGACCGTAGCCCGGGTCTCCAGCCCCGTTTCCGCCTCAATCTCCCGGGCCAGCCGATAAGCGACGGAGGGCGCCCCCGCCTCTGCCCGGTACTTCTTCCGCTCCTTCTTTTCCATTGCCGCTTCCTCCACCGACAGAGCCCCCTCGGCCACCGCCACAATGGAAAAGCTCCTGCCGCTTGCGGTCCGTTTCTCCAGATGCCGGGCAATGGCCTTAATGTCATAGGGGATTTCCGGGATGAGGATGATGTCTCCCCCGCCGGCTACCCCCGCATACAGGGCCAGCCAACCTGCCTTATGCCCCATAAGTTCAATGATCATCACCCGGCTGTGGCTCTGGGCGGTAGAATGGAGCCGGTCGATGGCCTCGGTGGCGATGGACAGGGCGGAATGGAAGCCGAAGGTGCGGTCGGTCCCCATGATGTCGTTGTCGATGGTTTTGGGGAGCCCCAGCACGTTCAGCCCCTCCCGGGAAAGGAGGTAGCCCGTGGTATTGGTGCCGTTCCCCCCCAGCACCACCAGGCAGTCCAGCTTGAGCTTCTGATAAGTTGCCTTAATGGCCGCCACCTTATCTTCCCCGATATCGTTGGTTTCCTCCCGGGCCCGGGCTTTGAAGGGCTTCTCCCGGCTGGTCCCCAGGATGGTCCCCCCCCGGGTGAGTATCCCGCTAAAGTCATCCGGCCGCAATATCCGGCAGTCCCCGTCAATGAGCCCCCGGTAGCCGTCGGCGATACCCACAACGCTCATGCCATACCGGTCATGAGCAGCCCGGCACACACCACGGATGGCGGCGTTCAAGCCGGGGCAATCCCCCCCGGCGGTAAGAATCCCGAATGTCTTTGCGCCGCTTCCTGCCATGCCCCCCTAGGCCAGCGCATACTTGCATGAGATGAGAAAGAATTTAAACACAGAGGTCACAAAGGGAGGAACAAAGAGGACACTGAGAGGAAAAAGTGTCGGAAGTTTCTTTTTCTCATTCTTTTCTTCCTCTGTGTCCTCTGTGAAACCTCTGTGTTCTTTGTGTTTACTCCTGTTATTACTTAGCAAGTATGCGCTGGCCCTGCCCCCCTTGTATTCACCCGAAAATCGGTCGATATATATAGCATTATATTAAGTAAAGGCTGACATGGGAAGACGGATTGCGTTTGTATATGCCCTATACCTCCTGATTACCTTCGCCCCCGGTGCGGATGAGGAAACCGAGCGGAACTTGAAGGCTTTTGCGGATCCCGCCAAGGTCTGGGGGCGCGGTGTTGAGGGGGTTATCGAAGAGGCCTACCGGCAATGCTTTAAGACCTACATCCTGGACGGCAAGGTGATGAACCTTCGCATGCCCTTTGCCCAGAACAACGAGCGGGATCAGCTTTCGGACAAGTCCTGGGAGTTCATTGGGGGCGGCAAGGCGGATCCCGGCTCCCTCTGGAAAAACATCACCGAAACCCTGGACAGTGACGATTTTCAAGCCTATACGGAAACCCTGGGGGAGGGCAAGGAAAAGGTTATGATCCTTGATATTCCCACCAAGGCATGGACCTACTCCCGGGACCTTTTCGACATCGCCCGGATGAAGGCCGGCGCCTACCGGGGTCTGCCCCACCGCCCCTACGTCCTCGTAGAAGGTGACGGCATCAGCGAAACCGATGTGTACAATTACCTTTATTGCATAGGCTGGACGGGCATGGATTGTTCCGGCTTTGTCTGGCACACCCTTTCCCATGTAGCCAAAACGGGCGGCATAGACCTGGGCCGAACCCTGCGCAAGGTCATCGGCGGCAAGGGGGACGCCGCCTATTATGTAGGCACCTGGTTCTTCGCCTCCCGCAGCAGGGAAATAATCGCCGTAAAGGACGAGATTCGCAACATACGCCCTGCGGATGTCCTCCTGTTCCGGGGCGCTAAGGGCGGCATGGTCCACTCCGCGGTGATCCAGTCGGTGGACCTCAAGGCGGGGCTTATCCGCTACCTCCAAAGCACCGACGAAGCGCCCCTGGCGGAACGGGGTGTCCACGAATCCCTCATCTACTTCAACCCCGCCCGCCCCGCGACAAGCCTCTCCGACCCCTCACTGGTTTGGAGCCAGTCCCGGTACCCCCCCTTCCCCGGTGAGCAAGCCTCGGCCTTCTCCGACGATGGCGAACGGTACCGGGCCTTTGGCGGAGGTAAGGTGGTGCGGCTCCGGGCGCTGGCGGCGCCCATACAGAAGATTAACCAAAGGCGTTAGCGCCTCGGCGTTAGTCTCTGTACAACCGCCCCCTAATATGATATAAATAATCATGAATATAACCAAAGATCGGGTGGTTAGTATCACCTACACCCTTACCAATGACCAAAATCAGGTCCTCGACAGCACCGGCGACGGGCCTGCGGCGGAGCCCTTTCTGTACCTCCATGGTCACCAAAACATCGTCCCCGGCCTGGAACGCGCCCTGGAGGGCAAGACAGCGGGGGATAGCTTCAAGATTAGCGTAAGCGCCGCCGATGCCTACGGGGAGCGGAACGAAAAACTTATCACCACCGTCCCCCTGGACCGTTTCAGTGGGGCAGACAAGGTCGAAGAGGGGATGCAGTTCCACGCGGAAACGGCGGAGGGTGAACTCCAAATGATCACCGTAACCAAGGTCGATGGGAAGAATGTCACCATTGACGCCAACCACCCCATGGCAGGACAAAACCTCAATTTCGCGGTGTCTGTGGTAGATGTCCGGGAAGCGAATGAGGAAGAACTACAGCACGGCCACGTCCACTCCCATAGCCACGAGGGCTGTGACGAAGGGGACTGCGCAGACTGCCACGATTGTGGGTGAGAAGAGCATAGCCCTAAAAACGATACTGAGGGGTCCTGTCAGTCGGAAAATATGGGGCCCCCCAGGGGCTAACGTTTATACACATCTTTAGCGATGACCCAGCCTTCGAAGAGGTGATGAAACCGTAACCAGCCATCATGGAGCGTAATGACCCCCGGGGGGCGTTGGCTGGAATACCCTTTCCAGCCGCCAAGCCGGGCGATAATCCATGCTGACCATGCCAGATTATCTTTGGGATAGGGGTTCTTCAATTTTTCCGTTTTCCCTTCAAAACGAGGCAGGATGT
>BNUY01000214.1 GCA_025997715.1 Spirochaetia bacterium | reverse complement strand
AAGGCGAGATTGTGCAGGAGGACTGCACCGTGTATTGCAAAACCTGCAATAAAACCATTGAGTTGAAAAAGGGTGAAGAAATTCCGCTCTGCTGCGGGAAGCCCATGGAAAACATGGGCTAATGCGGGGGGAGGGCAGCCGGATTTTATCTGCGCTGCCCTTTTATCTTGCTATTTCCGGAATAGGCCGGTGCCGGCCCCGGTGATGAGTACTATTTTACCGCTGAGATCAAAGGGATTTTTCCCCTGGAGCACGGTTTCTGCGCACATGGCTTAAATCTGATTTTCCCAGAGCTGGGGATTATTGGTAGCCGTGGAGTATCATGGTAGCGCCGTCGTAGAGCTTGGTAATATTCCGCATCGCAAGGACGACTTCCCCGGGGGAACCCTCCACCCCGCTCATCACTTTGTCTCCTCGACCCGCAGGCGGACAGAATCCCTGTGGGCGTACAGTCCTTCTGTTTCGGCGAAATGCATGGCGGGAACCGAAAGATTCCTGCAGCCCTCCCGGGAAACAAACTGATGGAAGGGCGCCTTGATAAAGGTCCCCACCCAAACGCCGTTGGAATACCGGGCGGTGGACATGGTGGGGAGCGTATGGTTTGTACCGGATACAAAATCGCCGAAGGCCACCGGCGCATAGTGGCCCACAAACAGGGAACCGTAGTGCAGCAGCTTATCCGCCACATCCCGTTCAATCCCCGGATCGACCTGCACCTCAAGATGTTCCGGCGCGATCTCGTTGGAAAGGGCAACGGCGTCAGCAATACTGTCCGCAAGAAAAACAGCCCCGTTATCCGCCCAGGATTGGCCGGCAACATCTCCGGTGGGGAGATCTTTCAGGATGCGCTCCAATTCGGTCAGGGACTTATCAATGATCCCCCGGTCGGTACAGACCAAAATGGGTTTCGCGTTAGGGTCGTGTTCCGCCTGGGCCAGAAGGTCGATGGCGATATGCACGGGATTGGCGGTTCCGTCGGCAATGATCAGGACTTCGCTCGGCCCGGCGAGGCTGTCGATCCCCACATCCCCGAGCACCTGCCGTTTCGCCTCGGTTACAAACCGGTTACCGGGCCCCACAATAAGGTCCATCTTGGGTACCGCCCCGGCGCCGTAGGCATAGGCGGCAATGGCCTGGGCTCCGCCCATACAGAAAATCTCATCCGCCCCGGCAATATCCATGGCAACCAGCACCGCCGGGTGTATGGTTCCATACCCCGCCATCGGGGGGGAACAGGCCGCCGCATACCGCACCCCGGCCACCTTCGCCACCGCCACGCTCATAAGGGCGGTACTTGGCAGGGGATAGCGCCCGCTGGGAATATAGCAGCCGCAGTTCTCCACCGGAACCAGCCGGTGCCCCAGCTCGACCCCGGGAATATCACTTATATAATGGAGGGGTTTGATGCAATCAAGCTGCTTTTTCGCAAAAGCGCGGATGCGGCCTGCGGCAAAGGTAATGTGTTTTACCGTTTCCTCCGGCACTTGCTTGTAGGCATCCTTAATAGCGGTTCCATCAATCTTGACGCCGGCTATTTTAATATGATCAAATTTTTCCGCATACGAAATCAGGGCCGCTTCCCCATTGGTCCGAACATCGTCGATGATGTTCATCACGGTTTTGGTCAATTTCTGATCCCGCCGGTACGTCTTTTTCTCCGCCTGCTTGATCGTTCGTATACCCATTGTACCCCCAAGATTATACAAAATTAAACCACAAAAGGAGTATTGTCAAGGCAGTATGTATTTTTATACATAAAATATACAGGATTAACCGCTGTATTCTTTGCTTAGGTTGAAAGCCCCAACTCCTCCACCTTTTTGCTCCCCTGATCCCGAAGCAGGTACTTCTGGATTTTGCCGCTTGAGGTGAGGGGAAAGGCGTCCACAAAAAATACGTACTTTGGGATCTTGAACCGGCTGATTTGCCCCCGGCAGAAGTCGCGCACATCTTCTTCGGTCATGGTAACGCCCTCGTGGAGGATGATGAAGGCCCCCACTTCTTCGCCGTATTTTTTACTGGCAATGCCCACAACCTGCACGTCCTTAATACCGGGCATGGTGTAGAGGAAGTCTTCTATTTCTTTGGGGTACACATTCTCGCCGCCCCGGATGATCATATCCTTGATGCGGCCGGTGACGCGGAAAAAGCCCTGTTCATCCTTGACCCCCAGGTCCCCTGAATGGAGCCAGCCTTGTTCATCAATACACTTGGCGGTGTCATCGGGCAGTTTGTAATAGCCCTTCATGGTGTTGTAGCCCCGGCAGCAGAATTCACCGTGGGTTCCGATGGGACATTCTTCGCCCGTATCGGGGTCCCGGATGGTTACTTCGACGCCGGGCAGGGCACGGCCCACGGTTTCAACCTTGGCTTCAAGGGAATCATCGTACCGGGTTTGGGTCATCACCGGGGAGGATTCGGTGAGGCCGTAGCAGATGGTAACTTCGCTCATGTGCATAAGATCGATAACCTGGCGCATGGCTTCAATGGGGCAGGGGGAGCCCGCCATGATGCCCGTGCGGAGGCTTGAGAGGTCGAACATCTTGAACATGGGGTGGTTGAGTTCGGCGATGAACATGGTGGGCACCCCGTAGACGGCGGTACACCGTTCTTTTTGTATGGTCGCCAAAACCAGCAGGGGTTCGAACCACTCCACAATAGCCGCGGTGGAACCATGGGTAAGTATGGCCATCATGCCAAGGACGAGGCCAAAGCAGTGAAAGAGGGGCACCGGGAGACACACAATATCTTTTTCGGTAAAGCGCATATTGTCCCCAATACCCAGGCCGTTGTTGAGTATGTTCCGGTGGGTGAGCATGACCCCCTTGGGGAAGCCCGTGGTACCGCTGGTATACTGCATGTTCACCGTGTCGTTGCGGTCAAGGGTGGCTTCAATTTCGTGAAGCTGCTTAATATCGGTGTACCGTCCTAACAGCAACACCTCATTGAGGCTATACATGCCCCGGTGTTTTTGCGGGCCTATGTAGACCACACTTTTAAGGGAGGGAAATTTTTCGCTTTTAAGGTAGCCCCGCTGTGCAGTTTTAAGTTCCGGTACGAGTTCATACACCATGGACACATAATCCGAATCCCGCCAGCCGTCTATAATGCAGAGGCAGGCGAGGTCCGACTGCTTTAGGAGGTATTCAAGTTCATGGAGCTTGTAGCCGGTGTTCACGGTGACGAAAACCATGCCGGCCCTGGCGCAGGCAAAAAGGGCGGTGTTCCAGTCCGGCACATTGGTGGCCCAGAATCCTACATGATCCCCCTTCTTCAAGCCCATTCCCAAAAGACCCAGGGCAAGCTCGTCCACCCGCTTGTCGAATTCCGCATAGGTAAAACGGAGATCCCGGTCTGCGTAGACAAGGAATTCATGATCCGGCTGTTTCGCCGCCGTTTCTCTCAGCACCTGGCTCAGGGTTTTTTCGATGAAGGTTGTTTCGTTACTCACACACATTCCTTATTACCAATTACACAGGGGTGTATATTACCGCGAGAATCCGGGCGGGCTTGCCGCCTCCGGCTAAAACCCGGTGGGGCACGATGGAATCGTAATAAACCGAATCGCCCTCGTTTATGGTGTACTTTTCCACACCGTATTCCAGGGCAAGGGCTCCCGTAAGGACATGGATGAATTCCTCCCCTTCGTGGGTGGATTTGGGCTGTTCTGCATCGGCTTCGATGTCCACGATGAAGGGCTCCATGTGACGCCCCCCCTTATCTGCGGCAAGGGCGTTGAAGTGGAGACCCTTATGGCCGTCGTCGGCCTGGGCGGGAGCAGCCGTGCCGGCATTACCGGGTAAACCGGTGACAAAGCGGGCCGATGCGGTCACGTCACCTTTGCGGGTAATGACCGGCCCCAGTTGTTCATGATCGTCCAGCAGGGT
>BNUY01000213.1 GCA_025997715.1 Spirochaetia bacterium | reverse complement strand
GTATCCAAATTAAAACAGCCAGGGCCGGCAGGGCGGAGATAAAAATCAAAAGGAGCAATATCCAAAATCCGTTCATATGTATAGTGTAATAGTAGTTTATTCTCTATAATAGAGTCCATACATGAAAGATTCTACAATCCCGGGGATACTTATTTTAACCGGGCCGAAACATTCGGGCAAAACCAGCGCAGGCCGGGGTCTTGCAAACCTCCTGGGAGCCGGATTTACCGACCTGGATGATTTGATAGAGCGGCAAACCGGTAAAAGTCCCCGGACCCTCTACAAAGAAGGCCCCGATGTATTCCGGCTGGCGGAAACCCGGGCGCTGGCAAGCATCCTCCAGGAAATTGTACCAGCGGTTGATACCATGATTGTCGCCGCCGGGGGGGGGCTTATTGATAACCCTGGAGCACTGGAATTGTTGCGGAGGCCGGGGCCTTCCGGGGTTATGCCCGTAACGGTTTATCTTGAGGTAACGGCGGATACGGCGTGGGAACGGATCAGCGGGGCGGCAAAAGCTACCGGGGAATTACCCCCCTTTCTTGATGCCGAAAATCCCCGGGAAACCCACGCCGCCCTCCATGCGCGCCGGGGAGCCGCCTATAGGGAATTTGCTTCCTTTACCATCACCGCCGAGGGGAAAACTCCCGACGACATAGGCCGGGAGATAGCGGCCCTGGTAATTGGCATCATATAAAGTTTCTGCTTTAATAAAAATATGAATAGATCGATAGATACCAGGAAATTTGACCTACTGCTGCTGATTTTGGGCTTGATTGTACTGGCCGCGGGGCTCATCTTTGCCCTTACGGCAAAAAAAATAAATCTGCACAAAAAAACGACCCTGGTCTTTACCCAGTGGTGGCAGGATGAAATGGATGCCGGAACCCTTTCGGCGCTGAAAACGGAATTTGAAACCCTTAACCCGGATATTACCATCCGTCTGGACAACCGGCCCTATGCGGAAATCCTGAGCGCACTCAGGTCGAACGGGGAATCACCCCTAAAATCAGATATTCTTGGGCTGGACCCGCTCTGGTTTGAGGAGCAAGCCCTGCAGGACTTCCTTGAACCCTTGGATACCTATGATGCTACGACACCATCCTGGGGCCGCCCTTTAGTCTTTTTTACCAGCCATCTCTTCTATAATATTGAGTTGCTGCAATCCGTCGGCTTTGACCGGCCGCCAAAAAACCGGGCGGAGGTACTCACCTATGCACGGGCGGTTACGGATACATCCGCAGGGCGCTACGCATTGGCTCTGGCGCTCAGCCCGGAAAACCCCCGGGGCGTATATCGGGATATTTTTTCCTGGATATGGGCATCCGGTGCTAAGCCGGACTTTTCCGCCTCTGCCATTACCGGTGTACTTACTTTTCTGCAACAATTGCACCGGGAAGAGTTGCTGCTGCCGGGGACCTTCAGTAAAACGGAGGCTGAAAAGCGGGAAGATTTTATTAAAGGCCGCGCCGTCATGATGATCGCCTCTGTGGCGGATATCCCTGTTCTGCGTGAACGTATGGGGGAAAATGCCGGGGGGCAAACCTTTGGACTAACCCTGGTCCCCCCCGGTGAATCATCCTCCGGGGGGAAGCCGGTACTGGGTTTGACCGGTTGGTACCTCGGCATACCCCGGAGTGCCGCGCATAAGGATGAAGCCTGGGCTTTTCTGTCCTTCCTCCTGGAACGGAGCGCCCTTGTCGCCGAAAAGGCCCATGCGGTGCCGGGAAGCAGGAACAACGTTACGGATTTCATCACCGATGATCCCCTCTATGCCAAAGCCTATGATATGTACACCGCCGGGGAGACGGTCCGGGAATTTACCGGTGTCCCCCGCCTTGACGAATTTGAGGCCATGGTCCGGGAACAAATATACGCACTGTTTGAGAAAGACCAGAGCCCGGAAGAAACCGCGAAATACATACAGCAGTACTGGGAAGAATTATAACGGGCAATGCTTTGATACGAAAGTTTCGGGAATTATTCAAGGATAAACAATTCTATAAAAATCTCTTTGTCCTTGCGATACCCATCATGCTGCAGAATCTGGTTAATTCCTTTGTGAACATGGTTGATACGGTGATGATTGGACGGCTTGGTACCGTTGAGATTGCCGCGGTGGGATTGGGGAATCAGGTTTTCTTTTTTTTCACCATCATCCTTTTCGGCATCTGTTCCGGGGGCGCTATTTTTACCGCCCAGTTTTGGGGCAAGCAGGATATTCAGGGCATCAGAAAAAATACCGGCCTCTGCCTTATCCTTAATACGACGGCGGCCCTCATTTTTACGGCCCTCATCCTGACCATGCCGGGAAAAATTATCGGCTTCTATTCCCGTGACCCCGCGGTTATTGAAGCGGGAACCAGCTATCTCCGTACCCTGGCGCCATCCTTTATCCCCTTCGGCATAAGCTTTGTGTTTATCATCACCCTCCGGGCGGTAGAAAAGGTGCGGCTTGCCATGGTCACCACCGTCATAGCCCTGTCCATTAACGTTATCCTGGATTACCTCTTTATTTTCGGCGCAGGCCCCATCCCCGCCATGGGGGTAGCAGGCGCCGCCCTGGCAACCGTAATCGCCCGGTTCACGGAAATGCTGATCCTGGTAGCCGTGAGTTACGCAAAGGGCTATGCCCCGGCGGGGAATCTCCATGAGCTTATGCATCTTTCCGGCAGTTTTATTGCGCAGTTTTTCCGGATCGCCGCTCCGGTGATCGTTAATGAAACCCTCTGGTCCCTGGGAATAACCCTGCAAAACGTTATCTTTGCCCGCACAAACACCGATGCTATCGCCGCGTTTAATATTGGCTCTGTTCCATAAAGCGGGGCCTACTATAAAAGTTGGCCGGCATAGCCTGAAAATGCGTCATTTTGACACACCTATTGTTCCGTAAAATCCTTGAAAAATGCTTACATAACAGGCATAATAGGGGTATCTATGTTTGACATTTTTGCCATTTTTAGAAAAAAACAATCTCCGCTGGAAAAGGAGACATTACTCTCCGAAAATCAGAAAAAGGAAATAGACGCTACTTGGGGCCTTCTTGAAGAGAAAATGTCTGGGCTTGGATGTATGAAGATCGTAGCAAATACACAACCGGACGATTTAGCTATTGCTTTGCTCCATTCAGATAAACAGATTATCAGTCACTTTGAGATTTCTTGTACGGGATGGGAAAAATTCCGGCGTAAGTACGGTCCGTTGTGGGAGAAAGCCAAGGCTTCAATGACTACACATAAGAATTGCGTTACGGAAGAAGATAGCTATAAAATGAAATCTCATATCATCAATACACACAAGGCTATTTTTCGTGATTTAGTCTATTGGCGGTAATCCTAATCCTTTTCTGACTACATTTAATAAAGATTTAGATAGGTTATCCAAAACGGATGGGTTTGTTTTTTGATAATAAGCAATTCTTGCCCCAAGGTCGGGTGAAACCTTCATCCTTTCTAAAACACCTTTTGTAAAAGCGGTTTCCGCTTTATCTATTTCGGCTTTGTCAAATTGAACTACCGCAGATACAAGATTGACTTGATCATCAGCAACTCTTTCTTCCGAACCAGAAGGCAATAATGCCTTTTTTGTTTCTGGACTTACCTTTGATAAAGTTGGGTTTGTATTTCCATGAGCAGGCGTATTTTTGTATTTTTTATAGGCGATTTCTTTTGATGTCGGTTGACTATTAGGAACAATATCATTTCCTTCTACAACGCCGTACTTTCCTGTTTTATCGTTGTTCGCTTCTCTATAAACCTTTCTAAACATTTTCACAGACAGATTTTCACTAACCGGAAGACCGTCTTCAACAGATTGTAACATTGCGTCTAACTTTTGTGTCGCTTTTGCGTAATCCGGTCAATTCAGCCCAGCAAATCCGGAAACATCCAGGCAGCATTCCGGCGGTATCCGGCCGGGTAATCCGGCGGCATTCGGGCGGAGCCCGACATCTTTAAAAAACAGTAACCGC
>BNUY01000212.1 GCA_025997715.1 Spirochaetia bacterium | reverse complement strand
GGGTTGCTTTTTTTGAGGCTATGCGATTTTGCCTGCGTTTCGCTTATCACGATTCATGGTCTGCTTTCCTCGTCTTTCTCTATACCGATGGCGGACTTGCCGATTCAGGGTAAATTTAGAATTGCTGCCTGGAACAGGGTGATGCTTTCCCCCGGTTTAAGCCGCACAATGGAGCCGGCATCCACCGTATAGTTCCGTCCATCCACCGCCACCGGTACCGGGGATTTTTCATCCCGCTTGCGTTCACCCAGGGAGCCATAGACCTGAATATTCAAAGTTCCCTTGCCGCCGCGGTTAATAATATCTTCCATCTTGCTTTGATGATAATGATAGGGCGTTATCTGGCCGGGATTTACGATAAGTAGTTTCTCTGCATAGGTTTTTTTACAGGACGGCTCAAAAAGATTTCCATTCCGTATGGTAAAAAGGAATAATCCAAGTTTGTCAAAATCCCCGTTGCCAAAATCGGTTAAATCCCAGCCAAGCTGATTCCGCCGTATTTCATCGTATTCAGGGCCCTTCGTTTCCCAATCCTTTGGGCTCCAGAATGCAAAGGGCGGTAACGCGAACTTCATCTCCTGGATAAAAACTTTTGCGTCCTGTATAATACGGTTTATTTCGGATCGTTTCATATATTACTCCTCGGCAATTAGAATAACTACGCCTTTCACAATGTGCCAAGAATAGCATTACTTGGGGGAAAAATCAAGTGAAACTATTGTACAAAATGTTCCCGGCAGGCTTACCGCAAGCCCCCCGCCTCCGCCTGGGTGCTCTTTTGCCAGAACTGGCTTCGGCCTATGCCCAGGCCGATTTCTCCCCGCATTTCCAGGGCGTCGGTTTTGAGCCGTTTCCCGTCCGCCCTCCGGTAGGTGATTTTGCACTTGTACATATTGCCGTTTTGGGGATCGATCACCTGGCCGCCGCTCCACTTTCCCGGCTCGTCCGGAGAGAGGCCGAAAAGCCAGGGGGTCCCGATGACCGGCAGTTGGTTCACCTTGCCCGGCAGGGGAAAGTCCCGGTAGGATTCCTTGCAGTAAAGAGCCTTCGCATCCTGGGGGTAGTCCGCAATGGAAAGTATCCTGCCATAGAGTTTGCCGTTCTGCCGGTATATTTCCCAGCCGGCGGTGGCCTTACCGGTTTTATCGTCCACACTGATCCAGAAGCCCTCCACCGGGTCCGCGAAACAAAACCCTGCGGCCAGTACCATGCCCATCCACAGGGCGATTATCCCTTTCATAATGCTCCATCCTAGACCCGGCTGTAGTTCGGCGCTTCCTGGGTGATGGTCACGTCGTGGGCGTGGCTCTCCTTCAAACCCGCAGCGGTGATCCGGGTGAACCTGCGGTACTTCTTTAGTTCATCAATGGTCTTGCAGCCGCAATACCCCATACCTTTACGGAGCCCGGATACCAACTGATGCAGGTAGCCCCGCATCTCCCCCTTGTAGGGAACCCGGCCTTCAATGCCCTCGGGTACCGGGGTTTCATCCTTGGTGATCTGATACCGGTCCCCGGCGCCGTCGGCGATGGCCCCCAGGCTGCCCATGCCCCGGTACTCCTTGTAGATCCTGCCGTCGTAGATAATCTCGCTGCCCGGCGCTTCCTTGAGCCCCGCAAAAAGATTCCCTATCATTACCACACTGGCCCCGGCGCCGATAGCTTTACTGATGTCACCGGAAAACTTGATCCCCCCATCGGCAATGATCGGGATGCCCGACTTAACCGCTTCCTCGGCACAGTCCCACACCGCAGTGAACTGAGGCACCCCCACGCCGGCCACCACCCGGGTGGTGCAAATTGAGCCGGGGCCGATCCCTACCTTTACTGCATCCGCCCCCGCTTCAATAAGCCTGCGAGTACCTTCTTTGGACGCCACATTTCCGCCGACAACTGGGACGCCGAATTGTTCTTTTATACCCCGCACCGCATCCATCACGTTCTTTGAATCCCCGTGGGCGGTATCCAGCACCACAAAGTCAACCTTAGCGTTTTTTAGGAGGGGCATACGCACCGGATAATCCATGGGGGAAACCGCCGCCCCCACAAGGAGCTGCCCGCCCTTATCGGTGGCCGCCTTGGGGTAGCGGGCGTGTTTTTCCATATCCTTAACGGTGATAAGCCCCGTGAGCCGCCCTTTTGCATCCACCACCGGCAGTTTTTCTATCCGGTGCTTGTCAAACTTTTCCCGGGCGCTGGAAACCGATGGCTCCCCCTGTTCGGTTACCACATCCCTGGTCATCACATCCGCCACCGCCAGGGTATCGTCCTGGCAGAACCGCAAGTCCCGGTTGGTGATAATCCCCACCAACTGCCCGTCCCTGTTCAGCACCGGCATCCCGGAAACCCGAAAGGTATCCCGCAGAACCTTTACATCACGAATGAGCGCATCCTCCATCACCGTAACCGGGGAACTGATAATCCAGTTGAGGTACCGCTTTACGCTGGACACCTGCCGGGCCTGTTCCTCAGGTGTCAGGTTCCGGTGTATCACCCCCGCGCCCCCCTCCAGGGCAATGGCGATGGCCAGCTTCTCTTCGGTCACCGTATCCATGGCGGAGGAAATGATGGGCACATTCAGGTCCACTCCTTTACACAAAACGGTTCGTACATCACAATCCTTCGGCAGAATATCCGAGTAGCCCGGCAGGAGGAGGACATCATCGTAGGATAAGGCTTCTTCATACATAATTACAAACTCCTATAAAAAAACTACCACGAACCACACGAACGGTTAGTACAATTTGTGTTTTGTTCGTGTTTTTCGTGGTTAAAATTCTTAATTTCTCTATTTCTCCATTAACGTCCGATACTTTTTAGCAAGCGTTTTCGCTTTCTTTACCGCAAGCCCGTTGTACTGTTCAGGTTTTTCAAACCATGAGAGGGCATCCGCAGCAGCAGACCTACCGGTCTGACTAACCAAGCCAAGTTCCGCCATCTTGCCCCCAATCCCGGCAAGAACATCCCCTTCCTTCGCCAGGGCCGCAGCAAAACTAATGTTTTCCTTTTCTGCCGCCAGGGTAATCTTCCGTATCACCTCATGGGCATCGGAAACGCCGGTCTCCGCAAGCAGTATGTAGGCGGGTTCCGCCAAGATTCCGCCGGGAATGCCGGTCTCGCCCCGCAGATTGCAGAGCAGCCGTTCCCGGTCCGCCCCTAGGCCCTGCAAAACCTGCGCCATACGGCTCACCGCCATACAAAACCCCGCCACATAGTCCGCGATAAACCGCTGGCTCGCCGAGTTGGACAGGTCCCGCTGGTGTTCGCTTATCTGATCCATAAAGAAGGTGGTAACCCGGGGCATAAAGGCCTTCCAAAGGCTCTTAACGTGTTCCGAGTTCCAGGGGTTGCGCTTCTGGGGCATGGTGGAGCTTCCCACCTGGTCGGCGGAAAAGCCCTCCCGGAGTTCCCCTATTTCGCTACGCTGGAGGTTCCGGAGATCGTCCGCCAGGTTGGCGATGATCCCAAAGGCCACATTGAATTCCAGCAGGAGCCGCAAAAGGTACTCGGGCTCCACCAGTTGGGTGGAATGTTCCGAAGGCGTCAAACCCAGTTCGGCCAGGTAGAGCCGCTCCAGTTCCTCCGGGTCCTTGACGATCATACTGGTGGCGTTGTAGGCCCCCACCGCCCCGGCAAGCTTCCCCTTGAGCTGTGCCGCAAGACGCTGTATTTCCAGGATGGACTTCCCCAGCCGGGAAACGTATTCCGCCAGGGCAAAACCCACGGTGATAGGCACCGCATGCTGGCCGTGGGTACGCCCCACCTGGGGAGTTGCCGCCTCTCGCTCCACAAAATCGCAGAGCAAACATTCCAGCTTCTTCAGTTGGGGCAGGACCACCGCCTGGGTAACCCCGCGCATACGGTAGGAAAGGGCGGTGTCCAGGATATCCACACTGGTAGCCCCCAGATGTACCAGGGGGGCAGTTTCGGGGGGTACCTTGGTTTTAAGGACATTCACCAGGGCGCGGATGTTGTGCTTGGTTTTTTCTTCCTCGGCGTAGACCTCCGCGCTTTCTATCTTCGCCTC
>BNUY01000211.1 GCA_025997715.1 Spirochaetia bacterium | reverse complement strand
GCCGATGATACGTATTCATAAAAACATCCATACCCTCTCCTTAGAAAAGTGTGCCCCAAATAAATTTACTGGGGGGTCCTGTCAGTCGGAAAGTATGGGGCCCCCCAGGGGTTCCCCCCATACTTTCCACTGCCACCCCCAATACCATTTGCCGAGGGCACACTTTTCTACCCTCCTCGCCAACATTTTGCGCCCCAACAAAAGCTATGCGCCAAAATAGGGACGATGATCACCACACCCCAATAAAACCCCTGCGCTCCAATAGGAACAATGATTGCCATATGCCTTCCACAAACCTAAGCGCCTCCCAATAGGGACAATGATTACCCCACCAACGGCAGAAAAGAATGCCCCAGTAATAGTATTAGGGGTGGCGGTAGGAAAAGAATGGGGGGACCCTCCGGGGGGTCCCATTCTTTTCCTACTGACAGGACCCCCAGTAATATTCTCCGGCATTCTTTTCTGTCTTTGCCAACGAGTTTATCCTTCAATCATAATCCCTATCTCTCAATCATAGTCCCTATCCCCTCATCCGTAAACAATTCTATCAGTAGCGCATGGGGAAGCCGCCCGTCAATGATGTGTGCCTTCCTGACCCCGCCGTCCAGGGCAAGGCTGCAGCAGTCCGTCTTGGGAATCATCCCCTTGCTCACGACCCCTGTTTTTTTAAGGTTCTCAAGCTCCGCACGGGAGAGCTGTTTTATGAGGGAGTCCGGGTCCTGGATATTCCGCAGTATGCCCTGCACGTCGGTCATCAGGATGAGTTTCTCCGCCTTGATGGCCACGGCAATTTCGGCGGCGGCGATGTCCGCGTTAACGTTGAGGGTATGCCCCGCAGCGTCGCCGACACCCAATGCCACAGAGGAAATTACGGGGATGGCCCCTGAGTCCAGGACATTCTCCAGAACCGCGGTGTTCACGGTTTCGATTTCCCCCACCAGCCCCAGGTCTTCCCCCTCGGACTTGAAGAGCCGCCCCTGGAGAAGCCCGCCGTCTATGCCGCAGAGCCCCAGGGCCTTGCCCCCGGCTTGTTGGATCAGCGCGGTAATATCCTTGTTCACCTTGCCGCAGAGGACCATCTGGACAACTTCCATGGTTTCCTCATCGGTGTAGCGCAGGCCCTGCACAAAGCGGCTCTCCTTGCCCACCGCGTTGAGCATGGCCTCAATCTCCGGGCCGCCGCCGTGGACCAGCACGGTCCGTATCCCCACACAGCTCATGAGGATCAGGTCCTGGATAACCGCCGCTTTTAAAGCCTCGTTGATCATGGCGTTCCCGCCGTATTTCACCACCACCGTTTTGCCCGTAAAGGCCTGTATATAGGGCAGCGCATGAACGAGCACCTCCACCCGGTCATTATTACTGATACTGGTTCCCTTCATATTAACTCCTGTAATCTCCGTTTATTTTGACATACTCGTAGGTTAGATCACAGCCCCAGGCCGTAGCTTCCCCCGGGCCCTTACCCACAGTAATACGGATTTCTATCTCCTCCCCGGAGAGGATACGCTTGGCGTCTTCCTCGGAAAAGGGGACGGGCACGCCTCCCCGGCATACCGGGATCTCACCGTCGGCGCAGGCAAAGCTGACGTCCACCGTACCGGGGTCGAGGTCAACCCCCGCATAGCCCAGGGCACAGAGAACCCGGCCCCAGTTGGCGTCCGCGCCGAAACAGGCGGCCTTGACCAGGCTGGAGGCGGCCACCGATTTTGCCAGGGTTTCCGCCGCAGCCTCCTCCGCAGCGCCCCGCACCGTAATGGTGACCAGCCGGGAAGCGCCCTCTCCGTCACGGGCCATGGCGCGGGTCAGCTTCACGCAAAGCGATAAGAGGGCTTCAGTAAAGCGGTCATACTCCGGGCCGGGGGCGGTAATGGGGGGATTACCCGCCAAACCGTTTGCCATGAGGATCACCGTATCGTTAGTAGAAGTGTCCCCGTCCACGGTGAGCCGGTTAAAGGAACGGCGGACGCAATGACGCAATGCCCTGTCCAGGCAGTCCCGGCTTATTGCGGCATCGGTGGTGATGAAGCAAAGCATGGTGGCCATGTTGGGATGGATCATCCCCGCGCCCTTGGTCATGCCCCCGATACACACGGTCGTGCCGCCAATCGCAAGCTCCACCGCGCCGTCCTTCTTCCGGACATCGGTGGTCATGATAGCTTCCAGGGCCGCGTCGTGACCGGCGTCTGTCATTGATGCGATGAGGGCGTCCATGCCGGATTCCACCGCCCCAACCGGAAAGGGCACACCGATAACCCCGGTGGAGGCCACCGCCACCTCATTATCGGTGATAGTAATACTGTGCTTGGCAGATAGTTTTACTGCGGCAAGCCGGGTCATGAGCCGAGCTGCGGAAAGCCCCGCTTCCCCGGTACAGGCGTTGGCATTCCCCGAATTGGCAATCACCGCCCGCAGTATGCCCCCCGTTTCGGCGAGATGCTCCCGGCTCACCAGGACACTGGCGGCTTTCACCTTATTGCTGGTAAACATGGCCGCCGCAGTGCAGGGCGCTTCGGAATAGATCAGCCCCAGGTCCCGCTTCGTAGCGGAGGCCTTGATCCCGCACCGGATACCACCGGCTAAAAAACCCTTCGGGGCGCACACACCCCCTGCTATCTCTTTCACTTTCACTCCTAATCAATTAACAAGAAGAAGAACCACGAATTACACGAATAAAACAACAGATTCTTATATTATTCGTGTTGATTCGTGTAATTCGTGGTTGTTTCCTCTTCTTCTCTTCCTCGCTAAAACAAAGCCGGTATCGCCTTCAGCCCCGCAGTTTCGTCGAAACCAAAGATGATATTCATGTTCTGCACCGCCTGTCCCGCCGCGCCCTTGACCATATTGTCGATGGCGCTAACCACCACCAGGGTAGTCCCGGCCTGATCCAGGTGAATTGATATGTCGCAGAAATTGGATTGCCGGACTCGCCCGCTTGCGGCAATGATCCCCTCGGGGAGGACCCGGACGAAGGGCTCATCCTTATAAAAATCCTCGTATACCCGGCGGATCTCCGCAGCCTTTTCCTCAATTTCCTTTGTGGGCGGACGGGGCGCGCCGACAGACGCCGTTTTAGGCCGCCAGGATGCTGCCAGTGGGATGTAAATGGTGCTGAGTATGCCCCGGTTCATGGGCGCCAGATGGGGGGTAAAGATCACCGGAACCGGCCGGGCAGCCATCGCCGCAAAGTTTCGGGCAATCTCCGGGGTGTGCCGATGGGCGCCGACCTTGTAAGGGGCTATGGAATCGGCACATTCGGGATAGTGGAAGGCGCGGCTTAGTTCCCGTCCGCCGCCGGTGATGCCCGAGGCGGAATCCACGATAATAGTTCCCGGCCCCGCGATACCCTTCGCCAGAGCAGGGAAGGCGCCTAGTGAGGCTCCGGTGGGATAACAGCCGGGGTTACCGATGATCACCTTCTTCGCGGCGGCAAGCTCCTTAATGCGGGAACGGTTCAATTCCGGAAGGCCGTACACCGAATGACTGCGCAGTGTTTTATGAGCATAGGGTTTGCCGTACCAGGCGGTGTAGGTTGCCTCGTCATCATCAAAACGGAAATCGGCGGAAAGGTCGATGAAGGGGATGCCCGCATCGAGACATGCCTTGGCGTGGGGCTCGCCCACCCCGTGGGGCAGTGCCGCGAAAACCACCTGGGCTTGGGAAACCGCCTCCTCCGGCTTAACCAAAGCGGCTTCAACCTTGCCCCAGAGGTTTGGGTACAAGCGCTCAATCCGCTCGCCCTCAAAGCTGACCGAAGCCAGGGCGAAACCGCTCACCTCCGGATGAAGGGCGAGCAGCCGAATCAGCTCGGCCCCCGCATAGCCGGTGGCGCCGATAATACCTACGATCATAGAACCTCCTCATCGGGATACATAATACCGTAAATTGTGAATAATTTATAGGGCCGCTTGTTTTTACCGGCGTTCCGTGTTATAAAAAGATATGCGTTTCTTCAAATTAACCGTCCTTCTATTGTGTGTATTTTTTTCCGCCGCTTGTGCATCCGGGCCGGTGAACATTCCCGATACGATTACCCCGGCCTTACTGGTGCAGCGGGCCCAGGAAGCTTCAGACCGGAACCGCTCCAGTATCACTTCGTAGTATTGTTGGGAT
>BNUY01000210.1 GCA_025997715.1 Spirochaetia bacterium | reverse complement strand
TTTGACATATCAGAATAATTCCAGTTGTTTCTTCATCATTTGTTTATACTCTTTTTCGGTCCTTTGATTCTTTACGTATTCTGTTATTGTTTCTTCATTCCCATATTTGCTGACCGTACTTACAAAAGACAAATATCGCCGTATTTGAGGAGGTATATATGACGGACAGCAACGCATCACGGGCTATGGATCAGTTATTTGAGAAAGTCGGCTACACCGCGAAATGGGAGGCCAGAGGTGAAGCCAGAGGTGAAGCCAGAGGTGAAGCCAGAGGTGTAGCCAGAGGTGTAGCCAGAGGGGAAGCCGAGGGCAAGCTCAAAGTTGCCCGGAATGGGCTTGCGAAGGGCTATCCTATAGAAACCTTGAGTGATCTTACCGGGTTATCGTTAGAGACTATAAAGAAATTGGCTTCCGGATGACCGGGGGAATAAAGCGGCATTATCCCGCCGTATTTAAGGAGGCGTTTTAGATGAGCAAAGCAAAGCTGACCATGAATCAGGTGCTTGAGGAAGTCGGCCTCACCGCGAAGTGGGAAGCCAGAGGGGAAACTAGGGGCAAGTTTGAAGCTGCCCTGAATGCCCTCAATGAGGGTTCATCCGTGGATTTTGTTCATAGGATGACCGGGAAGATGGATCAGATCTTTAATCTACAGAACCTTGGTCTGCCTCAGCCTGTGCGGAAGGATGGCATTAAAGCAGGCCCCTATTTTGAAGCAATAATCAAGGCAAATCCCGCCGTATTTAGGGAGTTAATGATGACGGACAGCGATGTAGCACAGACCATGGACCTGGTACTTGTGGAACACGGCTACTCCGCGAAATGGGATGCCATAGGGGTGTCCAGAGGTAAGTTCAAAGTTGCCCGGAATGCCCTCAACGAGGGTTCATCCGTGGATTTTATTCAAAGGATTACCAGGCTGCCTCTTGAGACGATAAACAAACTGGCTTCAGATGGCAAATAAGGTTCGCTTCGTGGTTAAAATTCTTCTATATCTGGCAAACATCTAAGCCGGAAGGTATTCGCCCGGGGGGTGATATACCCCGCCTGTTCCGTACTATCGCGGTGTTCCGTGAGGGGCTCGTAATAGGAGAGCAATGCCCGGGGGTTGATGGCGCCCAGCGCGTCCGCTGCGGCGTTAATGGCAATGCGGTTCTGTTCTTCCGGGGGAAAGGCCCGGCAGCTTGGGCAGGAACACCAGTGCCCTTCCGTTCCCGGCTCAGGCCAGAGGTGGAAGATGGTGACCCGGTCCCCGCCGTTTGTACGGGTTCGGGCAAACAGGTCCGCGGCATTTTTTTGGATCACGGCGAGGGTATCGGGGTTGGTAGTACAGAAAAGCCCTTCTTTTTTCCGCCGCCCCGCCTCCATGCGGAAGAGATTTGCCTTAAAGAAAAAAAGCCGAAGCGGAAGCAGTGAAGAAAGCCGAAGCGGCGGCCGCACAGAAAGCCGAAGCCCAGAGGAAAGCCGAAGCAGCGGAAGCCGCCAGGAAGGCTGAGGCCCAGAGGAAAGCCGAAGCGGCGGAAGCGGCCCGGCAAGCCGAAGCCCAGAAGAAAGCCCAGGCAGCTATGGACGCCGCCGCCAAACGGGCGGAAGACGCTGCCAAAAGAGCGGAAGAGGCGGCGAAACAAGTAGAGGAAGCCGCCAAAAAGATAGAAGTCTCCTTCATGCAGGTACAAGCCATTGAAGACGCCAGACTGGCCCGGGAAGCAGCAGCCCTACTGGAAGCTCAGGAGCAGGAAGCAGCCCGGGTGGCAGCCGAAGCGGCGGCGGTTCAGGAAGCGTTAACAGCACCGTTTGCCAAGTATATAGTGAAAGAAGGAGACTGCCTTTGGAACATCGCGGCAAATCCGCAGGTCTACAATGACCCCTATTTATGGACCAGGCTCTATACCGCAAACCGGACCGGCCTGGAAGACCCGGAAGACCCTAACCTGATAGAGCCCGGTATGGTTATTGAGATACCCCGGTAAGGGGGACCAGTAGCAGTAGTTTTACTTTTAGGAAAACCACCGACCACACCGACCTCACCGACGCAAAAACTATGAGGAAAAACAACCGCAAAGTCGAAGAAGTCGAAAAAGAAGAGGAAAATAGAGTTAAAATCCTCAAAAACTTCTTTGACTTTGTTTACTTTGCGGTGAAAATTCCTTGTTTGTTGGATTTGTCCGTGTCGTCTGTGTGGTCTACTTTTTCACTTCATTAGATGAAAAAGTGGTTAAATTCCTTATAATTTGTGGGTAAAAGTAAAAATCCTGTTACGGAGGATTTTAACGGAACAGATCTGTTGCCGGGTTATTATATCCAAAACAACAGCCAAAAGATCATTAGATACACATACCGCATTTGCTGAAAATTACCTATGTTCAAATGGAAGCCGCGTATGCGGACAACAAAACAGGAAATCGGAGGATTGATGATGAAACGGAAAATACTGGTGATGATCGTGCTGACGGTATTGGGCGGAACAAATGTGCTGACGGCGCAGCCGGAAAACCCGAACACGATAACGGCCGGCTTGGCCGGTGTGGGTGTGGTGTTTAGCGATACCACGCGTCTGTCCGGGCCCGGCCTGGTTATGGCCTACGAACGGGCGATTACACGCTCCTTTAGCCTGGGCCTTGAAACCTTCGGCAACTTTGCGTTTGAGATTAACACCTATGACAATACCTCATGGTTCAGAGGGATGGCAGGCGCTCAGACGCGGGTGAAATGGTATCCCGGAGGGGGCCCGTTTTTTACTGATCTGGGCCTGGGTTACTCCTGGGAATTTGCGGATGAGAACCGGGATGGGTTCCTGGTGAGCCCGGAAGCGGGCTGGAAAATCGATCCGGGCAAACCGGGCGGTTTCGTGATTATACCGGCCATCACCGTGCCCGTATTTATCGGCAGGGACAAGGGCAGCGCCTACGGAAAGTCCATTGAGGTGGGCCTGCTCAGCACGATTTCCCTGGGTTTTGCCTTCTAGTTTACTATTTCCAGCCCCTTTTTGGGGGCTGCTGGAATGAAAGATTATTTCGCAAACAATTCAGGCTCGTTTTCCATCAGATCATCCGCGAGATTCCGCGCATCAAGATATTGAATGCCATATACGCCACCGTCAATCTGTGCGGACAGTCTGCTGTGAAAATAAATATCCATCACTTCCCTGATATCTATCCCTCCAGCCGTTTACGCCGTGCGTCAGGTACGCTCCGTCGCCGATAAACCGGCATGTTTCCCCGCCATGCAATGGGTTATTCAATTTTATCATTCGTAATAAATTCAAAATATTCAGCAAGTTTATTCATTTCCGTATCAAAAGTGTATAACCGAATATTCTCATCTTCCAGTTTCCTATACTCTAACGCTGTGGCAATATGTATCGCGTCTAATGTCCTGCAACCGGCTAATTCTTCGTTTGAACTTACCGCAGTTTCAAATATCTCATCAATAGGCATATATTCAATTTCGCTGAGATACTTCTTTAATACGGCCAGTTTAGTATCTAACCAGGACTCATCAAGTATTGACATATTGCGCACGTATGTTCTGCGCAGAGAAATAATCGTTTCGATCCTCAGGAGCAGCGAACTAAACTCCTTTCTGATAAAATCCATAGCGCATAGGCTTCATCATGCCGAGGCTCATGTAATATAATTGATAGTATTACCGATGAATCAAAATAGGCGGTACTCAAAGCCTATCCGCTCTATTCTCATTGTATACCGTGACCCAATCAATTTGTTTATCCAAATCGCTTATCGCAGGTTTTTCCAGTAATTCGTGACTCTTGGCGGGTATGATTCTTCCCGATGCTACTAACTGCCGGTACTGTTCCGCCGGAATATTTGTTTTTGCCTCTGCGTCCGGCATACTGATTTCCGCAATAATATGATTTTCTTCAATTATGCCTATTCGTTCTCCATTCTTTACATATTGGAGGTAGTGAGAAAGCTGACCCCTTATTTCTAATATTGATGCGGTTATCATATTAGCTCGAGTATAATCCATTTCTCTGAGTTTGTCAAGCGGCGCATAGCCTCACGTTAAATCTAACCATGGAGCCGGACGAATCTCATGTAAAAATCTAACCATAGCCAACTACAATCAAACCCTAAAACAAGAAGTTTGGGGGTACCGTGGAGTTGACTATGAAACA
>BNUY01000209.1 GCA_025997715.1 Spirochaetia bacterium | reverse complement strand
GAGCTTCTTGTTTAAATCTTCATTCATTTGTACGTTCCAGGGTATCGATAATATACTTCATTTCCACACATTCGTCACTATGCATAAATTCATCCAATATCGGTTCCGGCAGCGCTTTGGTGAGGTTCATCAAATACCGCATCAAGTCGAGCAAACTCCCTTCCGTACGGTCAGCCAAATTCTCCTCCGTGGCGAAGGTCAGTTCAGGAACTTCCACTTCAAAGGCCACTTCCACAACTTCCTCCGGGGACGCCGGTTCAGGGGTTTCCGCTGCTGCCTGCGCCGCTTTCCTGGCTGCACGGGCCTTTGCCAGGGCAATAGCGCCGGGGTGGGTGGATGCGGGCTTCGGCGCGGCCGGATCGGGGAGCTGTGCCGCAGGGGGCGGCGTCAGGTCCAGCCAATACCGGGATTCGGGGGCCACCATCATGAAGCGGAAGGAATCTTCTTCCTCCCCCCCGGAAAGGCTCATTCCCATTATCCGCTCAAAGATGTTTTTTGCTTCTTCGTCGTTCCCCCGTAAGCCCAGGATCGCCCCTTCAATCCGCAGTGCCTGGATATTGTTGGGGTCCTTCTCCAGAATCGCCTTGGCCTGGTCCATAGCTTCGTCATGACGCTGCAGCCGCTCATAGAGGGATGCCAGGCGGGACCTGACCTCCCAATCCCCCGGGAACAGGTCCGCCAGGCGTTCCAGTTCCTCCAGGGCGGGGGTAAAAACATCCGTGAGCTCCAGTGCCCGGGCCAAATTCAAGCCGACGTTGACATAGGCGGGATCAATCGCCAGGGCGGCGCGGAATTTCTTAATCCCCTCTTTGCGCCGGCCCTGCTCCCAGAGGAGCAAGCCCTGATTATTCAGGGCCTCGGTGTTGGCGGGGTCGAATTTCAAGACCGTGGAGAAGCTCCGCTTGGCGGCTTTATAGTCCTCCTGCTTAAACAGAACCAGTCCCAGGGCATTCATAGCGTCAAGCCAGCCCGGATGGAGACGAAATGCCGCACGGTACCGCGGCCCGGCCTTGTCCAACTGTCCCGTGGTTTCCAGGGCTATGGCAAGATTAAAGTGAATAACCGGGTTATCCTTATCCAGGATCTTCCCCTTACGGAATGCGGTGAGGGCCTTTTTCCCGTTTCCCTGCCTGCTCCAGACTATCCCCATAAGATTATGAGCCGCCGTACATTCGGCATCAAGCTCAAGGGCCGCCTTCAGGATATCAAGGGCATCCGTATATTTTTCGTCCCGGAGAAACATCCGGGCCCGTTTTGTTAAATCCTGCACATCCTGGGCGCTCATTCAACCATCCTTAAAGGGCGGGCCGATACTTCCCGGGAAAATGCCCCCGCATTTGCAGGATTCATCCGGTCATAGGCCGCCACGGCAAAATAATAAAGCGCGCCGTTTTTCAGGCCGTCAATACGGATGGAAGTTTGTCTCCCCACGTTTATCGGCGATACTCCCTGTATAACGCTTTCTCCAAAATATTCCCCGGATGATGTTCCGAAATATACTAAATACCCGCTAACATCCTTGTCCGGACTGGTTCTCCACACAATATCCACCGCGCCGTCCCGGGCAACCGCCGTCACCAGGGAGGGCGGCAGGGGGGGATCATCCCGCTGGTACACCACCCGGATTTCGTCCAGGTAGGGCGTGGCTTCCCCATCACCGGAGGGATAGAAGGCCGCCGCTAACTGGACATACCGGCCCCGGATATCCCCGGTAAAATCCGTTCCCGGTTCAAAGGGCCGCCATTCGGACTCAGGAGAATCCCCCCACCGGTAAGGGGTATCCGCCGCACGGATAAAGAACTGCACCGTAGCATTATTGGCAAAGCGGAACCGTCCCGACCCGGCGTACTCATTCTGCATAGAATTCCCGCCGTTAGGAGAAAAATTCCCCCCAAGGGCTTCCACCTTCAGAACTTTGCTGTTCCGTTCACCTAGATCCAGGGGCCGCGTTTCGATACGTCCCCCCGCCAGGGGATATTTGGACAGTTGGGGAGTCTCGTTGTACCGGCTGTAGACCCGGAACTCATCCATAAGCCCCGCAAAACGGCCGCCCAAAACCATGGTTCCCCCGTCTCCTGCCACCGGGGCATAGACTTCTCCCCCTTCCCGGCCCGTAGTGGTAGCATATATCACCCCTTCCAGACGCCCATCCACCAGGTATTCCAGGAGCCCCGTATCGGAATTAAACCGGATAAGGTGATGACTCCAGGTCCGGGGCAGCACCGGGGAACCGCTCAGGGTGAGGGTCATCTGCCGGCCGTCATCGGGGGAAGAAAAGAACTCCAGGAAGGACCAGTTGAGCCGGTTCTTCGCCGCAATACACTGGATACGCTGGAAGGTATTCGCCCCCTGCCGGGTTTGCCGGGTGGCGCTCCAGGACACTACCTGCTCCCCGCTTTCCATATTCTGGGGATAGAGCCAGAATTCTATACTGAAATCCTTAAAATGCCGGCCCGAATAGAACAGCGCCGCCGGTGTCCGGGGGCTGATAATCAATGGAGCAGGACGGGGTGAATCCCCGGCGAAAAGCGCCGCGCCGGTACCCGCCCGTGACCAGCGGTAGTTCACCCCGCCCAGTACCGGGGAAGCGCTTACCGAGTAATGGCCGGTCTTATCGGCAAACAATTCCGGCTTCCCCTCGTCAAAGGACAGGGCCATATCCAGGGAGGGATCATCCCCGGAGCGGGCGGAGGAAAGGGTCAACACCGGGTTAGTCCGTACGGCAGGAACCTCAGCGATATCCACCCGGGTAACCATGTCACCCCAGGATTGCGCCCCGCCCAGCACCAGGGTACTCTCCCCGAGGGCGTACAGGAGGCTGTTTTGTAAAAAAATACCGACTATAAGGACTGCAACGGTTGCTTTTCTCATAAATTCCCCTTTTTATATCGGAGAATTGCATGAAAACATTAATATGGATGAATCTATTCTAAAGGCAAGATCGTCGGCAAGCGCAACGGTGACATTTTGCTTGACAATGGCTTTCCGGCGCAGTACACTGAATCATGGATGCCGAAGATAAAGCTGTTTTTCGGCGGATTGCTGATGGTGTTGACAGCCTGGTTGCGGCCATCCCGAAACCGGAAAGCAATGTTATGAGGGTATTTGAGATTGCCGCCACCATTGCGGGGGCCGCCGGTGTTATCGCTATAGCGGACACCGTTGTCGGGTGGTTTAAGTAGGAGGCATTATGCAGCTGTTTTTAGGTATTGTGTTGGTAGGAATTTCGATAACCCTGTTTTGCGCAATCCACTATGCAAAAAAACACGGAATGTAATATAACGAAGTAAATAATTACGCAATTTTCAGATAATCCCCTTTAATATCGGTATATACTATGGACAATGAAAGGTTTTCTGAAAATTTTGCCGCGCTCAAAGCCATTGCCCACGATGCTCCCCAGGAGCCGGGGGTTTACCTCTGGCGGGATGGGGATGGCCGTATCATTTATGTGGGCAAAGCCAAGGTATTGCGGAACCGCTTAGGGTCCTATTTTTCCGGGACCAAGGATGTAAAGACCGAAACCCTGATCCGCCACGCCCGGAGCATAGAAACCATCATTGTAGCCAACGAGTATGAAGCCCTCAATGCGTTCCGGCCGGGCGCGGAGGCTTAATGCACGGGCAAGCTCCTCCAGGGCGGGGCCCGCACCCCGTTCCTTGAGCCGGCGGCGGAGGTCCTCCAGGGCGTTCTGCCGGGCCATGGCGATTACCGCCTGGTGCCGTTTCTCGTCGGGCGTCAGTAATTCCGGGGCGTACCCGAATTGCTCCTTAAACCACCGCTTCAAAAAAGGAAAATCAGGGGAGGCAAAATAAGAATTTGTCCGCGAATTATCGCGAATGTCCGCGAATGAAACTACCGGTTCTTGTATTATTCGCGGACATTCGCGTCCATTCGCGGACGGTTTCTCTTTTGTTTCCATTCCTAAACCAATGAATATCCGGGGTGGGGGAGGGCGGTCCGGGGTGTAGTAGGCGGCGATGAAGGTTTCCAGGGATTCCGTTTCCTCCGCGGCGGAACGGGTGCGGTAGAGTTCCCGGCCGGTCATCTTGCCCCCCCGCATGGAGAAGACCGTCCAGGTGGTGAAGATGCTTTCACCGGCCCAGGCGATGTAGTCCCGGCCTTCATTGTCAAAGTCCACCATGGAGGGGCTTTC
>BNUY01000208.1 GCA_025997715.1 Spirochaetia bacterium | reverse complement strand
TGAAAAAACATAGTAGGCGTAGAAGATCATCAGCATGACAAATTGCACGAATATTTTGGTAACGTTACCAAAATATTCGTGCAATTTGTCATGCTGATGATCTTCTACGCCTACTATGTTTTTTCAGGCGCACCTATCCAAGGATCGCTCCGGATACTCGCCTTTCCCCTTATATTCGCCTGGCTTGCGGCTCTGGGTATGGGTATGGGTATCATCATTTCTTCCCTTACCACAAAGTACCGGGACCTGAAACAACTGGTGGCCTTTGCCCTGGGACTTGCCATGTACGCAACCCCGGTGGTCTACCCTCTTTCGGAAATTCCGGCGCGTTTCAGTTGGGTCAATTTTGTAAACCCCGTAAGCGCCCCCATTGAACTTTTCCGCATCTGGTTCTTCGGCGCAGGAACCGTTTCGCCTGCAATGATACTAACCAGCCTGGGAATCACCGTGGTTATGCTTATCCTGGGATTGATACTGTTCAATCAGAATGAACAGAACTTTATTGATGTGGTGTAGAGATGATGAATAAGCAGGGTAAAATTTACATAGCCGGCCATCGCGGTCTTGTGGGAAGCGCCTTATTCAGAAAACTCAAATCCGAAGGGTATGAAAACATTATTACATCAACACATAGGGAACTTGATTTAACGGATCAGCGTGCGGTAGAGGATTTTTTTAACAAATCAAAACCGGATTATGTTTTTTTGGCCGCCGCTAAAGTGGGCGGCATCGGCGCAAATTCCACCTACCCCGCCGAATTCCTTTATCAAAATATGATGATCGGTTATAACGTAGTAAACGCTTCATATAAGAATAAGGTTAAAAAATTGCTCAACCTGGGTTCATCCTGTATTTATCCCAAGCTGGCGCCCCAGCCGCTGAAGGAAGAATATCTGCTAACAGGATCGCTTGAGCCGACAAACGATGCCTATGCGATCGCAAAAATTGCAGTAATAAAACTGTGCTCCTATTATAACAGGCAATACGGAACCAATTATATTTCGGTAATGCCCACCAACCTCTACGGACCGGAAGATACCTACGACACGGAAAATGGGCATGTGCTGCCCGCAATGATACGCAAATTTCATGAAGCAAAAATGATGGGAAAGGACGGGGTTACACTCTGGGGAGACGGTTCGCCCTACCGGGAATTTTTGTATAGTGAAGACCTTGCGGATGCCGTAGTTTTTCTTATGGAGCATAGGAGTGCCGCTGACATCGGTGAATTTGTGAATATTGGAACCGGGAGCGACCTGTGCATTAGAGAATTGGCAGACATAATCAAAAAAATAGTTTACGCCGATGTACCCGGAAGAACCTGTTCAATCGAATGGGATACCTCCAAGCCGAATGGGACGCCGCGAAAACTGCTTGATATTTCACGGCTGCACGCTATGGGCTGGAAAGCAAAAACAAGCCTTATCGAAGGGATTGAAAAAGCTTATTCGGCTTTTATTGAATCGGAAAAAAGCAATGGGGTGTTACCATGAAAAAAGCGCTTATCTCAGGTGTCACCGGCCAGGACGGCGCCTACCTATCGGAATTCCTGCTGCAGAAAGGCTATGAAGTTCACGGCATAAAACGACGCGCCTCAAGCTTTAACACAGAGCGTATCGACCATCTGTACCAGGACCCGCACGAAAGGAACAAACGGTTTTTCCTCCATTACGGGGATTTAACCGATACTTCAAATATTATACGGATCATTCAGGAAGTTCAGCCCGATGAGATTTACAATCTGGGGGCACAAAGCCATGTTCAGGTCTCTTTTGAAGTTCCTGAATATACCGCCGACACAGATGGAATGGGAACCCTCAGATACTTGAGGCTATTCGTATATTGGGGATGGAAAAAAAAAGTCCGTCTGTACCAGGCGTCTACCAGCGAATTATTTGGTAAGGTTCAGGAAATTCCCCAGAAGGAGACTACCCCCTTCTACCCCCGCAGTCCCTATGCGGCAGCAAAACTGTACGCATATTGGATTGTGGTCAACTACCGGGAATCCTATGGAATGTACGCCTGCAACGGAATCCTCTTTAACCACGAAAGCCCTATCCGGGGAGAAACCTTTGTAACCCGTAAGGTAACCCGCGCCGTTGCGCACATAAAGCTTGGACTCCAGGACAAGCTTTTTATGGGAAATATTGATTCTAAACGTGACTGGGGCTTTGCCGGGGATTACGTAAAGCTAATGTGGCTCATGCTTCAACAGGATACCCCGGACGATTATATTATGGCTACCGGGGTCACCACAAGTGTTCGTGATTTTATCACCATGGCCTTCGCCGAGGCGGGCATAACGCTGAAGTGGGAAGGTTCCGGCATAAATGAAAAAGGAATTGATACCCGCAGCGGAAAAACGGTAGTGGAAATCGATCCGAAATATTTCCGACCCGCCGAGGTAGATATCCTTATTGGTGATCCCACAAAAGCGGTTACCAAATTAGGCTGGAAACCTTCTGTACAGCTTCCTGAATTAGTAAAGATGATGGTCGAACATGACTTGGCATTAACTGAAAAGGAACTTCATTTGAAAAATGGCGGATATACAATTCATAATTATTATGAATAGCAGATTTTTAAGGAAAATAATTTTATGAAACCCTTACCCGTTGGCGTCAGTTTTTTTGACACCGTAATTGAGCAGGGCTATTACTATGTTGATAAGACACTGCTGATCAAGGAGATGCTCGATAAAAAATCTGCGGTAAATCTGTTTACCCGTCCCCGGCGATTTGGAAAGACACTCAATATGCGTATGCTCCAATGTTTTTTTGAAGATACCGCCGAAACCACCGGCAAGGATTCCGCATCCTGGTTCAAGGGCCTCAAAATTATGTCCGCAGGTGATAGTTACACTTCCCTGATCGGACAATATCCCGTTGTGTTTCTTACCTTTAAGGATTCACGGCAACCGTCATTTGAATCGGCATATGCTATTCTTAAAGATAATATCGCTGATGAATTCCAACGGCATAAGTACATATTACAGGATCAACGACTCAAAGATAAAAAAGAGCAATATGAGCGGATTATGCAGAGTGCCGGTACACTTGGTGATTATAGCCGTTCGTTAAAATTCCTCACCGAGTGTCTGTCTATACATCATGGAAAAAAGGCCATCGTCCTTATTGATGAGTATGATGTACCGCTTGAGGCATCCTGGGCGAATCACTATTACAATGATATGGTGAACTTTTTCCGCACGTTTTTGGGAACAGCGCTTAAGGACAATCCTTTCCTGGAATTCGCCGCGATTACCGGCTGTCTGCGTATCTCAAAAGAAAGTATCTTTACCGGACTTAATAATCTTGATGTAAATTCCATTCTTGGCATCGGATACAGCGAATATTTTGGTTTTACGCCGGAGGAAGCAGCAGAGATGCTGCAATTTTATGCCCTTGAAAACTGTACCAATATGGTAAAAGATTGGTATAACGGCTACCTTTTCGGCAACACCGAGGTGTATAATCCCTGGAGTTTGATTAAAATTGTTAAGGATTTACTTGATACTATAAATGTTCTGCCCCAGCCCTATTGGGCCAACACCAGTTCCAACAGTATCGTACGCACCCTTATTGATAAGGCGGATGACGATGTCAAGGCAGACCTCGACACGCTCATAGCGGGAGGTTCAATCAAAAAGGTAATACATGAAGACATTACCTATGATGAAATTGAAAAAAATATCGACAATATATGGAATTTTTTATTCTTTACCGGTTACTTGAAAAAAACGGGATCGCATTTTGAGAAGGGCAATACCCTGATGCTTGATCTTGCAATTCCTAATCGGGAATTGCAGTATATCTTTGAATACAAAATACAGGAGTGGTTCAGGGAAACAGTTGATCAACAAGACCTCTCACCGTTATACACTGCGGTACTCGAAGGTAATGCCCAGGCCGTTGAGGACAAACTTTCTGAATTGTTACTCAGCTCTATTAGTTTTTACGACAGCCAGGAGAATTTTTATCATGGTTTTCTGACAGGCGTCCTGGCGAAAGCGAAGGGATATTTAGTACGGTCAAACCATGAATCGGGCAATGGACGAAGCGACATCTTTATGAAAAACGTGAGCGCCAAAGGTAAGGCGGTAATTTTTGAACTAAAGGCCGCCGCCGCCATGCAGGAATTAACCGCAAAATGTGATGAGGCGCTACGGCAAATCGATGAAAAAAAATACGCAAACGAACTTGAACAGGATGGCTACCGGACTATTCTAAAATACGGCATTGCTTTTTACCGGAAAGACTGTATGGTAAAAATTGCAGGCTAA
>BNUY01000207.1 GCA_025997715.1 Spirochaetia bacterium | reverse complement strand
GGATATTGCCACTACAACCATCACCAATGCCATTATCAATATCTTCTTCATTTCTCGTTCTCCTATACTTTCTATGTAAGTATTTAATCTTAACTTTTAGTAGGCCCCTTGTCATGGAACAGAGCCAATAGTATTCCAGGGTATCATTTTTTAGATAAATCCATAAATATTCATACTTGTTTTGATGTTCATCAATCATATAATTCTCATCACCCATGCGATCAAAATGTTCATGTATTTTAATTTGCAATTCATCGTAATTAACCATCTTTTTGTTTCTCCTCCCAGCCATTTTGCTATTTTAGTTTACCGGTTAATACCTGATGTATTTTCAGTATTTAACCGTATTACTTCAATTAAAGCCGCACGGAAAGCTAAATATGCGTTTACCGGCGATAGAAGCATACTTATATTCAGTTTTGCGAATCAGTTGCTTTCCGGCTTTGAATGAACCTTCATTGCAAGGTTTACCATCGCTGAGAGATTCTATCTCATCAATGTCAATTTCTTTTACCTGATACCATGGCAGATCTACATTTAACAGATTTTGCCCAAGCAACTGAACCGTATTTCCATAAACTTTATGTATCATATCATTCCTCCTTTACACCATCACAATAATATATCCAGCAAAACGCGTACCTTAGCGTCCATATCCCATGCATCATTTTCCATCAAACCTTCTACAATCCTTCGCATCTTATAATTTTTCTGTACCTCCTTTTCATATTTCACCCGATAAGATTCGAATGAAAAGAGAAGTTTATCCCAATCCCCTTCATACTTATTCAGTAATTCGGAGTGCTTTTTTAGTTCTTCATATTCCGTATCGGAAATTTCAATTTCCTTTGGGGAACTTAAATTTTTTGGTGCACTACGTAATAGACAATCTTCATTTTCATTTTCGAGTTCCTCTTTTATACCTTTGTCTATCTCATCTTGGTGAGCTTTATAGACAAAAGCATCTTCCAGCAGTTGAAAATACCTTTGTTTTTCCAGTTTCATTGTTATAATGTTTCCTTATCAGAATCAATAGCGATTTCCCCCACAACCTCCACCGTAACATCCGCTACTATCTCGGGCACGGAAAGTACAACCAGATCCGGCAATTCCCGTTCCGTGGAGGACTTAACCAGAAAACGGCTTGCCTCGCAACAGAGAATGATGGGATGCCGTCCCTGATCCCGCACGGTGGCCACCGACCGGCGCAATGCCTTTATCCAGGCGGTCTGTGTTGGCGGATCCATGGCGGACATGATACCCGAAGGTGTTTCCACAGAACTGTCCAGAATCTTCTGTTCCAAGTCCCTGCTAATAGTGAGTACCCGGAGCACCCGGTCCTCGTCAGCATACTGCATACATATCTGCCGACTCAGTGCCTGTCGGGCTTTTTCGATGAGGAACTGCAAACTTTTGACGGTCTTTGCGGCCTGACCATAATCCGCCAACGCTTCCAGGATGTCCGTAATGTTGCGGATTGAAACCTGTTCCCGGAGCAAAGCCTGGAGAACCTTCCGGATGTCCCCCAGACAGAGGACCTTCTGTACCTCCGCCGCCACTGCGGGGCAGCTTTTCTTGAGGGCGTCCAGCATGTCCTGTGTTTCCTGCCGGCCCAAAAACTCCGCCGCGTGACGCTTGATAATGTCTGTCAAATGGGTGGCAATAATGGCAAGGGTTTCCACCACAGTATACCCCGCCAATTTCGCCGGTTCCTTATTTTCCTCGCTTATCCAGAGAGCGGGAAGCCCAAAGGTAGGGTCTTTGGTTTTTTCCCCGTCTATTTCAGTTGTTACCGTCCCGGGATTAATACAGAGATAGCAGCCCAATTTGATAGTACCCCGGCCAAGCTCAACTCCTTTTATCTTGATGCAGTATTCCGAAGGTTTAAGCTGTGTGTTGTCCAGGATCCGTATCCCGGGGATAACCAGCCCCAGTTCCAGCCCGGATTCCCGGTGTATCTGGTTTATCCGTCCCGGAAGATCCGCCCCCTTTTTTTTCTCAACCAGGGGAATGAGATCCTTGCCAATTTCCAGGGAAAAGGGATACTGGGGTACAATGAGGGAATGCAAATCGTCCGCAGCCAGCTTTTTTTTCAGTACCGGTAATTGCCTTACCGTTTCTTTTATTACATCGGTAATAGATAATTTTTTCTTTTCTGATACAACGGAGGCGCCGGTAGTTTCCGGATAGTATTCCATAATACCCGTTCTATACGGTCTGGCCCGCGTTCCGGTCCACCAGGGGAACGAAGCCGTAGCCAATTGCTCCATGGCTATGATGGGAGACAACTCTTCCTCATCTTTTTTCTGAGCCTTCTTCAATACCTTTGCCATAAGATTAGCAACCGTTTCCCAATATTTCCCGGGTATTTCGATTCCCTGTCTTGCTTTTTCGTAAAGCTGATTGGTAAGTGATACGTTTTCCACAATAGGAACCTTTGATTTCTCCGCAATTTTCTTTATTTCTTCGGCAATAAAGCATTTCCCCTTTGCTAAAACAATGGGGGCCTGCATAGCTTCCGAATTGTATCCCAGGGCTATTGCGCATTCAATAGTATCCGTAATAACTAAAACCGCATTGGGTATAATTTTACGCATATTCCGCTTCCGCCATTTTGAATATTTCTGTTCGTTGGAATTCTTTTTAGCATTCCCCATATCATTCCCCCTTACTTTTCTTCCGTAATTACGTGCCCTAGGAAGTTTAATGTTCCCCGTTCCCAGTGCAGAGCCAGAAAATCAAATGGCAAGGTATTGACTTTTGTAAAACCACCGCTTGTTAGAATATTGTTCATATTCCCGGCGCCTGCATCATTATGTGAGTGAATTACAATTGGCGTATCTTTAGCAACACCATTCTTTTTACACAGCCACTTACAAAATTGAGACCCGGTGTTTTCTTGTTGAACATCAACATATATAAGTCCGCCTAAATCGTGATCCAACAAAATTGCATCATAGGGCGGGTTAAACTTTTTAATAGCATCGCGATAAGACTCAGAAACAGTGATTTCGGCAAATGGTGAGAAACTACGAATAAAGTAATCGATCCTGTCAAGATCGTCTTCGAGAATAAAAACTTTCATTATAGCCTCCCATCTATGCGTTTGCACGTAATTTGGTGTCGGTCACCTTTTGCGTTAACCAATTTCTTGCTTCTGAGCAAACAGGTTAAAACTTACAAAAAGTAAGAATACCGCTACTATCTTTCTCATTTTTCCGCTCCTTCATTGGTGTTTTCGAGTTCTTTCCTAATCTCATCGGCGTCAAGATATTCCTTTAATCTACGACTGCGCATAACCTTGCTTGCTGCCCGGTAGGCATTACGGTGCCCCTGACCCGTTGCAGTCCAGTTGTAGGCATGGTCCGATTGAATCCCCAGGGTTGCGGCGGTACTAAAGGAATCAATGTTGGCCCCCAAAAAGATAAACTCCCAACTATAGGTGTGTGTTTGCAGCTCAACCATCTCTTTAATGCGTTCCTGGAAAAATTCCTTGCTGCTGTTTTCCTCTCCATCGGTGATGATGAAGAATATGACCTTGCTTGGCCGGTTTTCTTCGGCGGTATCGGCAAGCTTCGCGCCAATCTCGTTGATGGTCTTACCCAGGGCATCCAACAACGCCGTACTACCGCCGGCGGTGTATTCTTTGCGGGTGATTTCCGGTACTTCTTTTATATCGATTCTCCGGTGAAGCACCGTATAGCCATTATTAAACAGCACCGTTGTCAAAACGGCCTCTCCGGGCAGCGACTTCTGTTCTTCAATAAAAGCATTATAGCCGCCGATGGTATCATCGGTTAACCGGTTCATGGAACCGCTTTTATCAAGGATTGCCACAATTTCTGTCAGGTCTTCTTTCATATTGATTCTCTCCTTATTGATAACGTGATTCTCACACAAATCCTATACGCTGCATCTCCTTACCCGGCATTTCTTCCTCGCACAGGGCGGTAATGTCCAGGTTGGAAAGCGGCGTCCCCCGGATAAGGCTCGCTACGGTGGCCTTACGGGCCACATTCGCTATCTGGCCACCGGAAAAATCAAAGCGGCCGGCAAGGTCGCGCGCAGTTGAAGCAGCGTCAACGCCCATGTCCCCCTGGGGCAGTATGCTTTCCCAGATGGCGGCTTTAGTTTCAATATCGGGTTTCTCGAAGGTAATTTTATACAGGAAGCGTCGCTCAAAGGCAGCGTCAAAGTTACCCGCCATATTGGTGGTGGCGATGAGAATACCGCCGTCCAGATTTTCTATCTCCTCCAGCAGAATGTTCTGTATGGTGTTTTCTGTTTGACC
>BNUY01000206.1 GCA_025997715.1 Spirochaetia bacterium | reverse complement strand
CACTCACGTAGTCATCTTGCGTGCTTTCGGAGACTAATCAAAAGGTGCATGGCTTCCCAACAACCCTTTGTAGCTTGCATCTATAATAAATCCGCCAAGCGGAGCGGTAATTAAGATTGCGATCGCCGCTACGGTTAAAATAATGCTACCGGCGGAAACGCCCTGCGTTAACGGGATGCTTCCAATTGCCGCTTGAACGGTTGCCTTTGGAAGATATGCCGCCGAACAAAACAGGCGTTCCCGTATGGTTAATGGTGTTTTTATAACGCAGACAAAAACACCGCACATGCGGATAAGCAGGGCTATAAAAATAAGCGCAAGGACTGATAGGCCTGCCTTTGCAGCATAACTAATATCAACCGTTGCTCCTACTAATACAAACAATAATAATTCAGCAGGAACCCACATTTTCGACAGCTTTCCGGAAAGACGTTTTGCCGGAACCTCATGTTTTTTTAAAATAGTACAGCCCAAGGCCATTACCGCCAATAAACCGGACATGG
Source organism: Spirochaetia bacterium (assembly GCA_025997715.1). Classification (GTDB taxonomy): domain Bacteria; phylum Spirochaetota; class Spirochaetia; order Treponematales; family Breznakiellaceae; genus Termitinema. Next base: position 3,793 of record BNUY01000206.1, on the reverse strand, counting down.
GGATATATTCTTTTACCATATTTTCCAAAGAAACAAACAGAAAAGCTATGCTCAATACAATAAAAACCTTTATCGTATCCCGCATGGGTATTTTTTTAAATAACCTGACCAGTATAATCCCTGCAATAATGCCAATTATAATCCCGACCAGTATCGCCAGGGGAATTTGCACCAGATTAGAAACACTAAAATCATTGGTTGTATACATGCCAAGAAAGGACGTAAATAAGACAATCACATAGATATCATCCACCGCGGCGCCTGCCATAATAAGCTGCGGGATTCGTTTTCCTTTTCCATAACCCTCTTCCATAAGTTTTAACATTTTGGGAACAATGACCGCCGGAGAAACGGCGCCAAGTACGGTTCCCATAATTGCGGCTTCCAGGCGTGAAATAGGAAAAAACATCGGCGCAAAAATTGTTGTTGCGATTATTTCAAAGGTTGCGGGAATAAAACACATAAGAATGGCAGGGCGGCCCACTTTTTTTAAATCATTGATATCTAATGCTAAACCTGCCCGCAGTAATATGATGATCAACGCAATTTGACGCAGCTCGGCGGAAATGTTCAGTATTTTAGGGTCGATAAGATTGAGGGCATAGGGGCCTAATAGTATACCGGTTATAAGCATACCCACCAGTCCGGGGAGTCTGATTTTTTGCATTATCCCGCTGAGCATGAAACCGCAGATAATCAAGATTGCAATGCTAAACAACATGGGTATCCCCCTTATCCTTTTTTCGTCAGCACCATCAGTAACGCTATATCCCCCTGGCGGACCCCCGGTATGCGGGCCGCCTGTCCCACCGTGAGGGGCCGTACCACCCGCAGTTTTTCCCGGGCCTCCGCGGAAAGGCCGGTGATTGTATCGTAGTCCATGGCGGTGTCCAGCTTGATGGCGTCCATCTTCGCGGTCCGTCCCGCCGCCCGTTGTTCCTTCTCGATGTACCCGGCGTACTTAATGTCCAGCGCCGCCCGCAGAAGCCATTCCCGGGGATAATCCGCCAGTTCCGGGGCGTAGGGTATGATGTCCGGCAACCCTACTGCGGAATCCGTCAGGACCCGTTCCAGGCTGTCACCGGCGTGGGGGCGGAGCGATGCCGCAGCGTTACTGTTTTCCTGTTCGAGAACTTGCAGTTCTTTGATGCCCGGTACTTTCCGGGTGCGCAGTAATTCTGCGATTGTTTCCAGCCCGGCGGTCTTTTTCTGCAGCCGTTCCCAGCGTTCCTCCGCCACCAGCCCTGCGGCGCGGCCCTTGGGACTGAGCCGGGTGTCCGCCGTGTCGTGGCGCAGCATAAGCCGGTGTTCCGCCCGGCTGGTAAACATCCGGTAGGGTTCCCTGGTACCCAGGGTGGTCAGGTCGTCCACCAGTACCCCGATGTATGCCTCATCCCGGCCCAGCACCAGGGGAGCATCCCTCCGCAGCTTCATCGCCGCATTGATCCCCGCCATGATGCCTTGGGCCGCCGCTTCCTCGTAGCCGGAACTGCCGTTGGTCTGGCCCGCCATAAAAAGACCGGAGAGGCGCTTGGATTCCAGGGTGGGGTAGAGGTCCAGGGGGTCCAGGTAGTCGTATTCCACCGCATAGGCGGGCCGGACGATACGGGCTGTTTCCAAGCCGGGAATACTGTGGATAAAGCGGGTCTGCACATCCTCCGGGAGGGAACTGGATGCGCCGTTCAGGTACATTTCATTGGTAGAAAGGCCCTCGGGCTCAATAAAGAGGTGGTGCCGGTCCCGTTCAGGGAAGCGAACTACCTTGTCCTCAATAGAAGGGCAGTACCGGGGGCCAACCCCGGTGATCTTCCCCCCGTAGAGCGGCGACCGGTGTATGTTTGCCCGGATAATTTCACGGGTAGCCTGGGTGGTATAGGTTATCCAGCAGGGGACCTGCGGCAACCCATTCTGCCCTGCTCCGATATCCACATCGAAGGAAAAGGGCGCCAGTTCCTCACCATCCTGGCGTTCCATCTTTGTGTAATCGATAGAATCCCCGGCAATCCGCGCCGGGGTGCCGGTTTTGAGCCGCCCCACGGGAAAGCCCCGCCGTCTGAGGCTAGCCCCCAAGCCCAGGGCGGCTTCTTCCCCCAGCCGTCCCTGGGGCGCATCGTATTCGCCGATAAAGATGCGCCCTTCCATAAAGGTACCCGTGGCGAGGATCACCGTCCGGGCGCTTATACGATGGCCCCGCAGGGTCACTACCCCCAGGACCTGGGCTTCTTCCATCATCAGGTCCGTCACGGTGTCCATAAAAATGGTGAGGCCCTTCCGGGTCTCCACCGCCGCCCGGGCCGCCGTTTGGTAGGCGTGCTTATCCGCCTGGGCGCGGGGCGCCTGGACCGCCGGCCCCCGGGAACGGTTCAGGACCCGGTACTGGATCATGGATGCGTCGATGAGCTTTCCCATCTGACCCCCCAGGGCGTCCACTTCCCGGACCAGGTTGCCCTTGGAGAGGCCGCCCACAGCGGGGTTGCAGGAGAGGGCGCCGATACGGTCGGGGTTTTGGGTGATGAGCAGTACGGAAAAGCCGAGCCGGGCCGCCGCCAGGGAAGCCTCGATCCCCGCATGGCCGCCGCCGACTACGATACAGTCGTAATCCATTTTCAAAAATCAGGGACAAAGAAGTCGATGGGTTTGGTCAGTTGTATCGCCTCTTCCAGGGTGGCCGCCATGTTTCCCGGCCCCAGTTCGGTGATGAACCCCGCTTTTTCCAGGGCCCTCCGCGGCTGTTCCCGGACCTCGCTGATGATGAGCTTGATCTTCCCCTGCCGGCACTGGACCAGGAAGGATTCCAGGGCGGTGATCCCCGTGGAGTCCACGGCGGGTACGTCCCGCATACGCAGGATAAAAGCGCGGGGTTTCTTCGCCACCGCCCGCAGGATGTGTTGAAGCATGTCCGCCACCCCAAAGAAGAAGGGGCCGGTAATTTCGTATATCTCAACATCCCTGGGATGTTCGGGCAGGGCGGACCGGTTGTCGTCCCGGAGAGCGGTATCGTCAAGCCCAATCTCAAGGCCGCCGATTTTTTCGCCGTTCCGTATCTCCGTTACTTCGATAATCCGCTTGAGGAAGAGGACCACCGCCATGATCATCCCCACCTCCACCGCAAAAGTCAGGTCAACCGCAATGGTGAGAATGAAGGTGGTGAGGAGCACGATGGTATCGCTCTTCGGGGCCCGGTAGACGATGCGGGTGAATCGGGCAAGATCGCTCATGTCCCAGGCCACCATCATGAGTACCGCCGAAAGGCCGGCCAGGGGGATGGCGGAAGCCGCCGGCGCCAGGAAGAGGATGAAGAGTACCAGGGTTAGGGAGTGGATCATCCCCGAAATGGGGCTTACCGCACCGGACTTGATATTCGTGGCGGTCCGGGCAATGGCCCCGGTGGCGGGGATGCCCCCCATGAAGGCGGAGGCGATGTTCCCCACCCCCTGGGCCACCAACTCCATATTGGCGTTATGCCGGTCGCCGGTCATGGTATCCGCCACCACCGCCGAAAGCAGGGATTCGATGGCCGCCAAGAGGGCGATAGTTAAGGTGTCCGGCAGCAGGTCCCGGATCAGGGCCCAACTGAGCTCCGGCATCACCGGTACGGGCAGCCCCCGGGGTATACCCCCAAAGCGGGAGCCGATGGTTTCCGTGTCCAGTTTGAAAAAATAGCATACCAGGGTGGCCGCCAGAACCCCCACCACCGCGGCGGGGATCCGGGGGTACAGCTTCCGTATCAGGAGAATGATCCCCAGGGTACCCAGGCCGATCCCGACGGTTACGGGCCGCAGGGTAGAAAAGG
>BNUY01000205.1 GCA_025997715.1 Spirochaetia bacterium | reverse complement strand
GAACCCAGAAATTTGAAGTCTGGGTAAATTCCGAGTACAAAGAGACCATTTCAGTTCGCCAGTTACTCATAAGGAACTCAAACGCCAATACCCAACAGTAGTAGGCCCCGCTTTATGGAACAGAGCCTAATTTTTTCTCTGTCAAGGAGTTTCTATGAAAAAGCTGAGTGTTTTTAAACGGTTTGCCGCGGCGGTTGGCGCCCTGGCATTGGTTAGCGGTTTGGCACTGCTGGGGTGCGATCCCGGTAACGACTCCACATCCTCGCCGGGGGTTTCCGGTGTTACGGTAAGCCCGGCTACGGCGGCGGTGAATCCGGGGGGGACGGCACGGTTTACCGCCGTGGTGGCTGCCTCCGGGGGCGCGGCGGATACCGTAACCTGGAATGTTACCGGGGGCATTGTGGAGACTTCGATTGACGACGACGGTTTGTTGACCGTGGCTGCCGGAGAAACGGCGGCTGCCCTGACCGTTACGGCAACTTCTACTTTTGACGCCACCAAGGACGGTACCGCCACCGTTACCGTTAGCTCTACCGCCGTGGTGGCTGTTTCCGGGAGCGAGGCGCAGACCGTAACCTGGAGCGTTAGCCCGCAAAATACGGGGACTTCGATTGACGGCGACGGTTTGTTGACCATTGCGGCGGATGAAACCGCGGGAACCCTGACGGTAAAGGCGGTTTCCACGGTAACGGCTGCCAAATTCGATACCGCCGAGGTTACGGTGACTGAACCATCGGCTACACCCACGGTAGGCAGTGTTACGGTAAGCCCGCTTACGGCGACTGTGGTGAAGGGACAGACCCAACTATTTACCGCCGATGTGGCTGTTTCCGGGGGTGCGGCGCAAACCGTAAACTGGTCTGTCGCAGGGAACGCCAACGCGGGTACGACGATTGACGGTATTGACGGTACGGGTTTGTTGACCGTGGCTGCCGGAGAAACCGCGGGAACCCTGACCGTTACGGCAACTTCTACCGTTGATGCCGGGAAGTCCGGGACCGCAACGATTACGGTTGTTTCACCTGCCGCAAGCGTAGCCGCGGTAACGATAATCGGGTCAAGGGCAACTGCCATAGTTCAGGCCAATGTTACCATTACGCTGACCCATGAAACCTTTAGGGCCATTGCCACAAACACCGTGGTGACCCCGTGGTTTACTAATCTGCCTGCGGGCCTTATCGCCACCGCCCCGGCCGTAAGCGCCGGAGCAACGGAGGTGGTGATTGCCGTTTCGGGGACACCCACTGCATCCGGTAACACGGCACTGGCAATAACGATTCCGGCCAACGTTTTAGGCAGTAATGCTGCTTTGACCGTTACGGCAAACAACGATGCATCCTTCAACATTGGAGAGCCGGGCGCGCCGGTTATACCGCAAGCCAGCCCGGCTGGTGTTGGTTATCATGATCCCCCTCTAACGGTAACACTAACGTCTAGAACGGAGGGCGCGGCATTCTGGTACACCTTAGACGGTCCGGAGCCTACCCTTGAAGCGCTTGGCACGGAATACACCGGTCCGGTGACTATTTTTGCAGAAAACGAGGATCATGGCACCGACGCTTTTTCGGTTACGCTTAGATCCGTTGCGGTCAAAGATGGGGTCATAAGCGCGCCACGAACATCAACCTATCAATTGAAGCCCCATGCCGCTATACCAAACGCCGGGATTGACTACGTGACCGAAGAGCTTACCGGGCTGGAAGCGGGGGTGATGTATCACCTGTACACCGGCAGTTATGTTCTCGATGCTAATGACTACTACGTTAGCGGCGGCACCGCGAATAGTCTCGGTTATACCGGCACTACCCGGAATATTGCGTATTACATAGGCGGAAACGTAGCCCTTATCAGCAACGGCGGCACTAACACCAGAGTTAGTGCGGCACAAATATTGAACTTATCACGTCCTGCGGCTCCGGCGGTATCCGGCGGAACTGAACCAACCGCCGGTGCGGGCCTTGCTATTACCGGCCTTACTACCGCGATGGAATGGCGGCGTGCCAGCAGCCCTGCTACAACCTGGGCGACTTACACCGGTACCCCTGCGGAGTTTGCGGCGGGAACCTATCAGATACGCAACCCTGCTACAGTCGGCAGTTTTTCGAGTACGGTAGCAAGCGTGACTATAAATCCATCTGTTGTATCACCCTATGGTATCTGGGAAGCGGGTAATCCCACAAAACTGGACCCCGCCGAAACCCTTACCGATGCGATGGTGTATTTTGCAAACTCAGCAAATTTTGCATCGGTGGCAACCAATTATACGCTCAAGCTTAATGCGGGGACGGATTCGATGACAGGTAGAAAAAGACTGCGTGGTGGAGCTTCTCATGCCACAGGTACAGAGACATACTTTTTCACCGGTTCTACGCTTACCATTGAAGGGCCGTCTAGCGGGACAGCCGTCATCCAAACTAACGCAACCACAAATTCCATGATTGAAATTCGAGATTTGGAGGTTGTACTTAAAGGTAACATTACTTTCACTCACACGGCTGCAAGCTTCAGCAATCCTCTAATTAGTGTAATCAATAACGCTGTTCTTGAAATGTATGATGGGGTTTTGATAACAGGAAACCCAGGCAGTACGGGTGCTTCAGGCGGCGGCGGAGGTGTTAGGGTTACAAGTACAGGGACATTCAATATGAAAGGCGGAACAATCAGCGGCAATACGATTGGATATAACGGTGCCGGAAACGGCGGCGGCGGCGGCGTGTGTATAGGGGCTACCACCGGTACATTCTCCAAAACCGGCGGTATCATCTACGGCTCCAGCGCATCCGGTGGAAACGCAAATATCGTTACCAGTGAAACCGATAAAGGTGCGGCGGTTTTCATAAACGATTCCGTACGAGGTTATCCGCATATTGAGACTGATGTTACCGGCAATATCGGGTATACAAACGCTGGCGGCACAACCGGCAGCGGATGGTAGTAAAATTAGGGATGGAGGTTTCTATGAGCATTAAAACGTATCACCTTTCCTTCATCCCTTTGTTGTTGGCGCTAACGCTTGTACCGTTAGCCTGCGAGCCGGCAACAGGGGGGAAAATCACCGTCCACACCGATACTACCACGGTTATTGACGGCGAGCTTATTGCCGAAGACCTTGGCGCGGAGCCGCCGGCCCTGCCTATGGAAAAGGGTGAAGATGAGGCTGCCCTCAGTGATACCCTGGCGCGGCTTAAAAACGGTTTGTTGAATCAGACATACCGCGATTTTACCAATTACACCATCGACCTTGCACAATACGCGGACACCGAATATGTATCGGTAAGCGAGGGCAAACTATACTATCCGGGAATGGCCGATATATGGATAACCCTGAAAAACTCAGGCGCAGCCCCAAAGACCATCACCCTTAAAAAGGCCGGTTCCGCCTATCAGGCGGAGGAGCTGGGCAGTCTCTTTACCATCCGTACCGGGGTGCGCCTTATCGTAGAGGATGTTACGCTCAAGGGATTAACCATGGCTAACGATGGGGTGAATAACAATGCCGCCCTGGTTAAAGTTGAGGCAAACGGCATTTTTGAACTGCGTGACGGCGCAGCCGTTAAAGGCAACTGCTCAAAATCCGTTTCCGGCGCCGCAGTAAATGATTATTTTAAAAGCGGCGGCGTACATGTGCTTGGCACGTTTCTTATGAAGGGCGGCAGTATTGAAGATTGCGAGGCGGTCAGATCCTTCGTTACCGAATATGGCGGCGGCGGCGGCGCGGTGTTTCTGGCAGATGGCGGCGCTTTTGTTATGGAAGGCGGCGTTATCAAAAACAACACCTCTGTTTTGGGTACGGTAAGCATCAATAATATGCCCAGAGGTGGCGGCCCCCCCTATTTACCCGCATCATTCATCATGAAGGGCGGCGAGATTAGCGGCAACGAAGGAAAGCCCCTGGTGAACCTTATCGGCGGGGGCACCTACGGCGGGTACGGCGCAGTTTATCTGAGTGCGCCGAACAGCGGCGGCACGGTTTCATTCCGTATGGAAGGGGGCGTAATTAAAGACAATGCTACACTTTGCGGCGTTCAAATGTATTCCCATGCGGAGTTTGTTATGGACGGCGCGGAGGCCAAAATCACGGGAAACAAACCCGGCAATGCCCATAACGGCGGCGTACAAATTGAAGACCCGGCAACCTGTACCGCCGCGATTATTGAAGGAGTATGCGAATGAGTATAAAAAATGGCTCTGTTCCATGACAAGGGGCCTACTAAAAGTTAAGATTAAATACTTACATAGAAAGTATAGGAGAACGAGAAATGAAGAAGATATTGATAATGGCATTGGTGATGGTTGTAGTGGCAATATC
>BNUY01000204.1 GCA_025997715.1 Spirochaetia bacterium | reverse complement strand
CAAAGACGACCTGATAAAAAGCATCTTGGAAGATGACGTGAAGAAACAGAGAGAAAAGTTTGAACGCATGCTCGCCAAAATTGCAATACGCGTTGTTCCCGTCCGCTTAAACCGCTCTCCACCTCGAATCTCTAAGTCTTTTAACCCGAAAGGCCGCTTCGAACACAACCGCAAATCCAACTGCTGAGCCTTATCCTGTTGACAGTGCCCCGGAGGGTCCCCCCTATGTTTTTCCCTCGAAGCCGCTTCGCGGCAGGCAGAAACCCCCAATACTATTACTGCGGCATATTCTTTTCCTTCACTGATGGGATACAAAAAATTTATAGCCCCATTTGTTCCACAACAACTTTGGCCTTGCGGCTTAGGCTGCCGTATTTTTCGTCCGTCAGTTCCCTTGTATCATGCCACTATTACCCCTACACTTAGACTATGGACGAGGCGATAATCTTCATCGAATCTGCTTTTAAACATAAGGTGACCGAAGCGGACATCTACTGGGCCTTTGACCACTTCCTGTATGAAAAGCCCGTGCCGGAAGATCCGAGCAAATACCTCATGCTGGGCTTTGACCGCAATGCAAACCTGCTTGAAATAGTGTATAATCGTATCGATGAGGACACGATTAAAGTGTTCCACGCCGCAGACCTCCGGTCTGAACCATGCCGCCCCGCATGGCGTAAGCACGGCAAAACTTAGGAGGATACTATGGCTGACATGACCTACGAAGAATATGATGCGCTGGACGAACTGTGGACCCGTACCACCCCGAAGATTGACGAGAGCGGGAGCCCTAATAACGGTTTCTTTACCGAACGCCGGGAGCGGCTGGCCCGTGAGGCTGCTGAAGCGGATGAAACAGTTACCGTAGACCACCAGACCGCCCAGTGGCTCCGTGCCAAGGCTAATGCGACCCACCAGACCCCGGCGGAAATCATTGGCGAGCTGGTTCGTGAAAAAATAGCCGTTATTGCATAATCCCCATCTCTTCCACAACAAGTTTTGCCTTGCGGCTTAGGCTGCCGTATTTTTCGTCCGTTAGTTCACGCACCTGATCCGCAAGGGAGCGGAAGTTGTTGTTTCGTACCATGTCCAGGGCGTAGGATTTTTCCACTACGGCGCCGGAAACGAAAAACCGCCGGGCTAATGCTTCCAAGTCCGAAGCTTTGGCTGTACTGAGGATGCGGAGGAAGCCGTTGTATAGGGATGTCAGGTTTTTCTGTTTTGCCTCGTCCAGTTCTTCTATCACCTTAGCAGTGTAGTTGGAGGCATTGTCTTGCAGGAGCATTTCTGCGGATAGCAGCCGTACCCGGTCGGTGTTTTTCCGTTCCGCAAAAAGCGATGAAAGGATGGCAAGGCTGTCCGAATTTCCGATTGCCCCCAGGGCTTTAATGGCCTCGTCTTTAACCGCCGGAACATCGTCCCGCTCGGCACGGAAGCGCAGGTAGGGAACCGCTTCCGCCAAACGCCGGTCCCTTGCCGCCTGTGCCGCCGCCATGCGGGTCTTGTAGTACCCATCCCGGAAAGCCTCCAGGATGGTCTTATTCACCTCGTCACCTTGGAAGGGGCCAAGGGCGGCAACTGCGGAGGATCGTATGTTGGGGTCTGCGGATTCCACCGCCTGGAGTACCGCCGGAAGCCCGCCTGGGTCGCCGATCTTTGCCAGAGCGTCCAGGGCGGACATACGGAGCACCGGCCGTTCATCGTTGTTCTCCACGATTTCCTGCAGGAACGGCGCGCCCGCAGCGGCCTTCATCTCCCCCAGAGCAATGATGATCTCCCGGCGGTTTTCGTCCCCCGGAGTGCGGTTTTGATAATAATCGATCAAATACTCCGCCGTTTCGGCGGCATCGGGCATACTGCCGCCGATTAATCCCAGCGCCTTAATGCAGGCGCCTGAAAAACGCGATTCCTCCGCATCAAGGAGGGAGCGAATAGGGAGAACCGCCTGCACAGCTTTTATCTTCCCTAAATAGGCAAGGGCCGCCAACACCGTTTCATTGGCCTCATCGTCCCGCTCCCCAATTGCCTTGAGCGCCCGTTCCTCAAGCCCGGTCTTCTCCCGGGCCGCAAAAAAGGAAAAAACACCGGAAAGGATGCTGCGGTTCCGGGTGTTTTTAGCCACCGTGATAAGTTCATCGTCCATGCCGGGGGTGTTTTCAGTTTTCAGGGTCTGTATCAGGGCGGCAATCTCCGTTTCCGTACCATAGCGGATAGTGTCCAGCCGTTTGGCATCCGTTTCGGCGGAGGGTTCCTCCGCCTTTTGGGAAAAAACAGGGAACAAAACTAAAAACAGTAAAACTGCGGTCATGATTTTTTTCATTCATTACCTCCGGTGTAGAGCGAAAGAAAATCTTTTTTGAATGACAGGAATCTGTTTTCCTCAATAGCGCTGCGGGCATCCGTAACTAAATGGTGGAGGAAATAGAGATTGTGATAGGAAGCGAGCATGGAACAGAGTATCTCCTGGGTTTTAAAAAGATGCCGGAGGTATGCGCGGCTGTATGTCCGGCATACCTTGCAGGCGCAAAGAGGATCAATGGGGCCAAAGTCGAATTCCCGGTCCGCCCGCTTTATGGAAATATCCCCGTGATGGGTAAAAACCCTGCCGGTTCTGCCGGTCCTGGTGGGGAGGACGCAGTCAAACATATCAATGCCCTGCTCAATGGCGGCAAGGATGTACTGCGGGGTTCCTATACCCATGACGTAGCGGGGTTTGTTCCCTGGCAGGAGGGCGGCGGTATAGGCCAGATATTCCAGAAAGACATCCGTTTCCTCCCCCACCGACAATCCCCCGATGGCGATTCCCGGAGTATCCGCCTCGATTGCCAGGGCGGCGCTTTGCGTTCGGAGATCCTTATAAAAATTCCCCTGCACTATGGCAAACAGTTTTCCTGCGTATCCCATGCCGGTTTTTTCTTCCCAGGTCTTCTTAGCCCGTCCCAGCCAATCCGCAGTAATGGTGAGGGCCTCCAGGGACTCCTTATGGGAGATGCCCCAACTGGTACATACATCAAGCTGCATCTGGATATCGCTTCCCAATAGCGCCTGTATTTCCACCACCCCCTCGGGGGTCAGGCGGTGGGTAGAACCGTCAAGGTGGGAACGGAATTCCACCCCCTCGTCCCGAATCTTCCGGTAGGGGGCCAGGGAAAACACCTGGAAACCCCCGGAATCGGTGAGGATATTCTGCGGCCAGCTCATAAAAGAATGGAGCCCGCGGGCGGCGGATATGACCTCCATCCCCGGACGGAGATACAGGTGGTAGGTATTGGAAAGGATGATCTCAAAACCAATTGCTTCAAGATCATCACGGGTAATGGCTTTTACCGTCCCGTTGGTTCCCACGGGCATAAAGACCGGGGTGGACACTTCACCGTGGGGCAAAAACAGGGTCCCGGTACGGGCGGCGCAAGAAGGGTCGGCATGGCGGATTGCAAAAATTGGTTCCAACTAATGCCCCAGCGACTTCAGCAGCAAGGCGTTGATAATCTCGTCCACAATCGCCTTATCCGCCGGGGGTAGCAGCTTGTAGCGGGCCACCAGTTCCGCATCGGATGTCGAAAGGGAAAGCCCCGGCGCCGCAAAGACCTCCCCCTCGCCGGAGCGCAACCAGTCCGGGTTTACCGAGAATTCACGGGCAACCGCTTCAAAAAACCGGGCGCTGGGGGCCTTCTTGCTCCCCTTCAGAATCATGAACAGGTAGGATTGGGTAAAGCCCGCCCGCTCCGCAAATTCCCGCTGCCTGATATTCAGCTTGGAAAGCAGAAAATCCAGCCGTTCAGCTAAAGTCGTTTTCACCGCATTTAGTATAGGCGCAAAACATTCACCCAGTCAATTAACGATTTCAGTCAATTCCAAATTAAGAATTAACCACTAAAAACACGAAACACACGAAAAAAGGATTGATATTTCGAAGCAAAATTTCGTATTTTTCGCGCCTTTTCGTGGTTGAATTCTTCATGGTTCATGGTTGACTGTAACGATTTTCCGAAAAAACGGCCGATTTTTGCATTGACATACTTTATGACCCAGTGATACTATAATACATCTGGTTAATAAGGGGCAGCGATGGATAGGGAAAAATTCCTGAATACTCGACCGGGCGAACCGGAGAGCGAAGCCCTTCTTGCTCAACTGCAAGCCCTTTCTATAGAACCTGAATCCGTATACGGTGGCCTTGTTTTTTCGATAGAATCCATATTTTGAATCAGTCCCAGCTGAATCTGGCTGGCATATGTAATACCATTAGCAAAACCACGTCCGTGTAGGAGCACAGCTGCTTTTGTTAAGGCAGTGCGGCGGGAAACTGACACAATAACGATTAATTTTAACTATTTTGCCGACAGGTATCCCCTGATTTCAAGATGAGATGTATTTTTGTTTTGTTGTTTTAAAATGCCAAT
>BNUY01000203.1 GCA_025997715.1 Spirochaetia bacterium | reverse complement strand
CTCAAGTTCATTGCGTATCCACCGTTTTAAACGCAAAGGGTTCACTATTACTTTTTCATCACAGTAAAACTCCATGAAATTAAACCCGCCGAAGGTCGCCGCGTACTGATCCTGTTTTCCGCCTGCCAGCCCAAGGTCTTCCCGTTCAATTTTATACGCCAGGGAAGCGATGTCGTATTCCCCCAGGGGCAGATTGAGCCATTCGGTATACGCCTTGATGATTGCAACCACCATGGTAGAAGATGACCCCAGTCCGGAACCCGCAGGAGCATCGGAATAGGTTGTCATGATAAAAGATAAGGGCTTGCCGCCGTTGTAATCCGTAACGATACGATTGTATATGCCGGTATGGAGTTGCAGGGTGTTGGAAACCGGCAGGGCGCTTTCAGCCTTGTATTCCTCATCCTTTTCCAGGTCATTGGCACGGAATACTATCTTCCCATTGTTCGTGGGCTCAAGAATACAATAGGCGTACATGTCTATGGTAGCATTCAGCACATTGCCGCCGTAGAGATTGTAATAGGTAGCAATATCCGTGCCGCCTCCGGCCAAGCCAAGACGAAGGGGGGCTTTGGAACGTATGATCATATATTTGCCTCAAGCTGTATTAAATTATACACCTGCCGTGCAGAGGTATTATAGGAATATTTTTGTAAGATAGCGTCAGGCGGATCAACCGGTTGTTTTAACAGTTCTTCAAGATCAACATCGGTATTAAATGGATCGATATAGTGAGCGGTATTTCCGTATATTTCGGGCAGGCTTGCTGCTTTAGCTACAATGATTTGCGCCCCGCAGGAAAGTGCTTCGAGCGGAGGTATGCCGAATCCCTCATAATAGGAGGGCAGGATGAAGGCTTTGCATTTTTCCATAAGGGCTTTTACTTTTGCGTCATCAAGATAACCGAGAAAAATAATGTTTTGCGGCATAACCCCGATGTTAAATTCAGTTGCCTGGGCGGTTGGCTGACTTGTTCCGGATAACAGGAAAAGGGAATCAGGATGTTTAGCAGCATATTCAACAATCCATTTGATATTTTTACGTTTAGAAAGACTGCCAAGAGAAAAATAGAAGGACCTCAAAAGGGCAGGGGAGCCGTCAAAGACAGAATAGTCCGCCCTGATAGTTTTGAAATGATTTCCGCTGTTATAGACAATCATGATTTTTTCGGGAGCAATATGATATGTTTGCGCTATTTGGTTCCGGCTAAAATATGATACGGTAACAATTTTTTTTGCCTTTTTTGCAATAAGCCGGTACTGCCATTTGTTATACATGCGGGTCAATTTGTCGCGTTTGCTGATAAAATCTTCCGGGAAGATTTCGCAGTAAATATCGTGTAAAAAGACAATTCCCGGTGCAAAAGGCAGACAGGTATTGCCAAAATCAAGTATTGTATACTGCCTATGGGTGAGCAAAAAGAATTGAAGTGTAAACATCTGCCATAAAACCTGCTGGATTTCTTTTTTATAAAGAATTACTCTTAGATTTTTATACACAGGAATGTTTTTTATATCTTTTGGTATTATAATTGCAATTTCATCCGGTTTGCATAAAAGATCAAGCCCGGCAGTTATTTCGCTTGCAAAACGTTCTACGCCGGTTAAAGGGCGGCATAGAAAATAGCCATTTATAAGGATTGTTTTTTTTTGCATCATTTATTCTTTATTATGCTCACGATTTTTTATATTCAAAATAAGTTTGTTTAGTTTTTCAAAAATAACAGGATGCTTTCTTCTAAGCCAGAGCAATTTTGCGAAAAAGTTGCTGTTCACCACATCAAGTGCTGCATCCCCCGCAATTATTCGGGAGTCCGCAACAAAGGCGCCTTTTGGTTTTTGTAATTGCTTCAGCATGGCCGATGAAACTGTTCCGGTCTTTTTTATAAAATCAAGGTTGTCCTCAGAAGCAAGTGAATATGGCGGTATTTGAGTAATGAGGGAAGACGCATAATAGTGTATAACCTTTGCGTCAGAAAGATAGGGTATTCCGTTGAATGCAATTTGACAATTCCATATGCCATTCAGTTCAATGAATATATCACGGTTACGAAAAATTGCCTCATTAAATGACGGCTGATCAACCGTGATACCTTTCCTATTGCTATGAATCCATAACTCATGCCATGTATCAAAAAAGCTATGGGCTTTGGCAGTGTCTTTACAAAAGATTATTCCACTGTTGTAATGTTTGTTCGTTGTTGATGATTTAAATCCCAATCTCTCATCATTTTCGATGATATACGATCCCATCGAATGAAAATCAATTGTACGATGCTTATCAAGAACTGCACCAATATCCATTGGTACAGAAATAATATCAGATATAGTATCAGTGATTATCGTATCGCAGTCTATAAAGAGAAAATCACCATCAACATAACGGCGCATTGATGTTTTTATATAACGTGAAACTTCCTTCTGTGATAAATTATCCGGCGCCGGAACTATTTTAATATCGGAAACAATATTTTCATACCCATTGCGTTTATCTTGTAAATTTTGTTTTGTTTTAGAATCACATAAAACAGTAATATATGCATCAGGATTTTTAAGCCGCAGAGATGTAACCGAAAGCAAAAATTGTTCGTAGTAGGTATCTTGTACGCTGCTAACCAGAACATAGACATATTTCATATATTTCTGCATCAACAGTTTCCAGCCTCTTTTATCTTTTTACAAATATACGCTATCTCTTCTTCTGTCAAATTAGAACCTGATGGTAAATAAAACCCATTTTTTGTAAGTGTTTCGCATACTTTGTAACTGCCCGAGCAGTCGCAGCCATATTTACGTAACGATTCCTGTTTATGCATCCCCGTAAAAAGAAGCCGCGTTTCTATTCCGTTACTCTTTAGATAATCAATGACCTGTTCTTTTGATTTACCAATGACAGAAGGCTCTAAAAGTATTGAATTCATCCAGTGAACATTTAAGCCGTTTTTTTCATCCGCCTGAAATTGTGTACCATCTATACCGGTCAGATATTTTTTGTATAATAAGGCGTTTTTTATCCTCAAATCTTTATAGTAATCTGCTTTTTCAACCTGCGCCAATCCAATTGCTGCATGGATATTTGACATCCGGTAGTTGAAACCAATATCGGCGTGCTGATAAACACGGGGCGCATCAAGGGGGAAACAAACGTTCTTAAAATAGCGTAATTTGTTATAGTAGTCCGTATTGTTGGTGACTACCATACCGCCTTCACCGGTTGTTAAATTCTTGTTGGCGAAAAAGCTAAAGGATGTTAAATCCGCAAGCATCCCGGTCTTTATGCCCATATATTCAGCCCCATGGGCTTCCGCAGCATCATCAAGAATAAGAAGCTTGTGTTTTTTTGCAATTTCCTGAATTACGGACATATTACAAGGATTGCCAAAAATATGTACCGGCATAATCGCTTTAGTCTTTGAAGTAATTTTTTCTTCAATTTTGTTGACATCAATATTCCATGTGTCTTTATCGGCATCAACAAATACCGGCATAGCGCCGGTATAACACACCGCAAAGGCAGAGGCTGCCATGGTAAAAGTCGGTAGAATTACCTCATCGCCCTTACCGATACCGGCAGCCACAAGCATAAGATGGAGCGCAACTGTTCCGTTACATACCGCAACACCATAACGGGCGCCGCAATAAGCGGCAAACGCTTCTTCAAAGGCAGCAACGTATTTTCCGGAAGATGAAATCCAGCCTGATGATACCGCCTCGGTAATGTATTTTAATTCATTACCGGCCAGCAACGGCTCGCATACCGGAATAAAGTCTCTCATTGGTTAGTCTCCTTCTTCTCAAAAACAAAGCCGTTTATATTCAGATGCATATCACGGCCGGAAGCAAAGTAATCACGCAGTTTATATTTTTTCTCAAAATGCGCATAAAACAACTTCCAATTTAAAAACCAGCGGGGATAAATAGTCGGCGCATATCCATAGTTTTTGGCATACTGTAAGCGGCAGATTTCAGGATTTTCGTTTTGCCAAATATCGCCGGATCTATCAATTATGATATACTTAATATTTTTATCTACAATCATATCAAGTACCTGATGCGGTTCTTTGCAATATTGTATTACGCTGGATAAAATCAACACATCCGCTTTTTGTATATTCTCCAAATTTTCGGTAAATGTCAATATATCATCTTTTAAATACTCATTACCAAGTTTAACATGACTTGCCTGCTCAACCACAGTCCACTTTTTTATCGTTATGGGACGAATAAAATCTTTACAGGCATAATAAAGCGTGCCTAAAGAACCGCCAAAATCAACGATTTCCAGACCGTCGTGGGGGGGCAGACCGTCCGAAAACTAGCCAAAAAGCGATAGAACTGCTATAAAGGGGAGAGCGAAGCAAAGCAGGAGCGAGACAATGGCGTACAAGGTTGGTATAGAGCGGCAGCAAACGATACTAT
>BNUY01000202.1 GCA_025997715.1 Spirochaetia bacterium | reverse complement strand
GAGTCAGATAACGCTATATGTGTGTTGCCCATTGAGTTGTCGGACAGTCTGCCCCCGCCCGCTGAAGAAATCCCCGAGGGGACTTTGTCCCCCGGCTTGCTCCACGGCGAACTCATAACCGATGAGGACCGGCGGGATCATTCCCTGCGCCCCCACAGCTTAAAGGAGTTTCTGGGCCAGGCGGCGATGAAGGAAAATTTGACGGTCTTTATCAAGGCGGCGAAGAGCAGGCAGGAAAGCCTGGATCACCTGTTTTTGATCGGCCCCCCGGGGCTGGGGAAGACCACCCTGGCCCAGGTTATCGCCCATGAACTGGAGACAGAGATTGTCCAGACATCCGCGCCGGCATTGGACAGACCTAAGGACCTGGTGGGGATCCTTACCAACCTGAAGGAGCGGAATGTCTTTTTTATCGACGAAATACACCGGCTCAAGCCCGCCATTGAGGAGATGCTCTACATTGCCATGGAGGACTACGAACTGGACTGGGTAATCGGCCAGGGACCGGGGGCGCGGACCCTGCGGATTCCCATCAAGCCCTTCACCCTTGTAGGGGCCACGACCAAGGCGGGCAATGTTTCAAGCCCCCTGGTAAGCCGCTTCGGTATACCCTGCCGGTTTTCCTTTTACGAAAAGGCGGATATGGAGGCCATCGTCCGCCGTTCCGCGGGGATACTGGAAACAAAGATTGACGATACCGCCGCATCCCTCCTTGCCGCCTCCGCCCGGGGCACCCCCCGTGTGGCGAACCGGCTGCTGCGAAGAATGCGGGACTTTGCCCAAGTGTCGGGGGCGCCCTCCATCACCCGGCCGGTGGTGGAGGATGCGTTACGGCGGCTGGAAATCGACCATCTGGGGCTGGAGAAGCAGGACCGGGAAATCCTGGCCATGATCATCAAACGGTACAACGGGGGGCCCGTGGGCGCGGAAACCCTGGCGATTTCCATGGGGGAAGGGGTGGACACCCTGGAGGACTACTACGAACCCTACCTCATCCAGGCGGGGCTCCTCCAGCGCACACCCCGGGGCCGCATGGCCACCGCCCTGGCTTATGAGCACCTCAAAATCCCGGGTGGCGTGATTCACGGCAATGAAAACAGCGGACTTCTCTTTTGATCTCCCCGAAGAGCTCATAGCCCAGCGCCCGCCGGAACAACGGGGGCAGAGCCGCCTCATGGTGCTGGACCGGAAAACTCACATCCGGTCCCATCGTATGATGGGGGACCTCCCCACCCTTCTTGAACCGGGATCACTCCTGGTCTTCAACAATTCCAAGGTACGAAAGGCCCGGATCTACGGGATAGCCGAAAGCGGCGCACGGGTCGAATTTCTTTTGCTGCAACGCCGCGACCCCCACACGTGGACCTTTATGGCCCGGCGTTCCAAACGCCGCCGTCCGGGAAGCCGCTATACCTTTGAGGGAGGCTTGGGCGCGGAAATCATTGACGCAGAAGAACAGCAGACCGAAGGTCTGAGGCTCCTCCGTTTCGATGCGCCGATGGACGAGGCTTGGCTTGACCAACACGGCCACATCCCCCTACCCCCCTACATCAAGCGGGAGGATACTCAGGCGGACAGCGATCGGTACCAGACCGTGTATGCCGCCGTCCCCGGATCTTCCGCCGCCCCCACTGCGGGGCTCCACTTTACCCGGGAAATTCTGGCGGAACTGGAGGCGCGGGGGATGGATACCGCCTTTATCACCCTCCATGTGGGGCCCGGCACCTTCCTGCCGGTACGCACCGCAAACATCGAAGACCATGTGATGCACGAAGAAAGTTATACTATTGATGAAGAGGCCGCCGCGAAGATTGAAAAGGCCAGGGCGGAAAAGCGCCGGATTATTGCCGTGGGGACCACCAGCCTGCGCACCCTGGAATCGGCCTGGGACGGGGGAGGCCTGCGGCGGGGGGAGGCGTCCACCTCAATCTTCATCTACCCCGGCTATACCTTTAAGCTCGCGGACCAGCTCTTCACCAATTTCCACACCCCCGAATCGACCCTGCTGATGCTGGTTTCAGCTTTTGCGGGGAGGGAATTCATCCTGGAGTCCTATAAAGAGGCGGTGGAACAGGGCTGCCGCTTTTTCAGTTACGGCGATGCGATGCTCATCAAGTAAAAATTCCCGTTCATTGAATGTCCTTATTTTAATACCGAAATGCCGGCGCCATTTCATGTTACTGATTTTTTGGTAGCCCATACTGATCCGCCACCGGTCTCCAGTTGGAGATGGCCTGCCGTACGGTGGCAAGAATACTATCCGCTTTTTTGGGGGATAGCCTGAAATAGGGGATAACCCTAAGGGCAAGATCGAAATCCAGCGAATTATCGGATTCTGAAATATTGAGCATTAACCCGGTTCCGTTTTCATCGGGGTTCAGGTCAAAAGCGGGAGACAGAACCCACCCGGCGGTACTCAGAAGGAATGCGTGATTGCGAAGGTGATCATCGCAATTTGAAACGGCAATATTAAAAACGATCCGCCGCCACAGTTCTTCCAGATTGCTATCCACCTCTGCACCCAGCCGGACAATTACGGCCGCAAGATCGAGATAGCTTACACCGGAAGCATAGTTATCCCCATCCTGCTTACCTAACAGGGTCATTGCGGAAGCAAAATGAATGCGCCCCCCCGCCGCAGTCCGGTCAAAACGCTTTGCCAGAAACGTATGATCCTTGCTTGAAAAACACCGCGCTAATGATTCAGGGGTCCTGATGCCGCATTCAGCGGCGAGATCATTGACGACCTTTTCCCAAGCGCCGGTATCTTTACCATCGTTCATACGGGGGAATTTTGCTATCCACAGATGCCCATCCCTCCCCGCAATCGTGGCCTTCGGACGGGCGCCGCCCAAGGATGATCCGGGCTGAACCAGCATATTGAGCCACTTTGCATAATCATGTTCGGAGGCGGAATCCTCTTTTTCCAACATCAAGCTGGCATATTCCAAATCCCGGATAGATGCCCAGGGCGGAATTGCCGCGCTTTTGTTGTTATCAAGGAAATCCCCCTGGGGATCCAATTTTAAGCGCAGGGCGCCCATGCGGCTCTTGTCAAAAACACCCAGCAAAAAATCGGTCTCATATAAGGCTGCGGGTTCCCGCCCTTCCTGCCGGGCAGCCTGAGCTTCCCGCCGTTTGATCAGCGTTCGCCCCCAACGATCCGGCGCGGAGTCCAAAAACAAGCCAAAATTCGGCTTATCACCCCTGCTATACTGCCTGCCCAGGAAGGGTCCCAATTCGGGGTCCAGGGCATGAAATTCCTTGCGGAGAAGCCATTGATCGCTGCCGTCAAAGGAAAATACCTCATTCCCCCGAATGACATCACTGTGCAATACACCCATAAAATGCGGTTCCGCCTGTTCCGCCGGGTGCAAATAGGCATAAATATCCCGGCTCATGGGCTTTTCCGTATTTTCGACGCCCGTTCCCGGGTCACCAGCTTAATATCCTGCAAGGTGCGGCCAAAGGGGTCGTCTCCGGCAAGTTTAAGCAGATCCTGCTCTAAATTCAGGGCAAAAAGGACTTTGAGGTAGGTTCCGATGGCAACCCCGCCCTCGCCAATTTCCACCTTGTACAGGGTGGTCCGGCTAATTCCGGCTCTTTCGGCAACCTGGGCCGCGGAAAGATCCCGCCGCAGCCTGGCCAGACGGATGTTTTCACCCACCGTGTTCATCAAGCGCTGCTGCACCGGCAGCAACATCGTTCTTGGCTTTCCCATTATGTATATAAATATATGCCATTATCGGGATTTTTGTCCAGTTATGTAAACGTTATTCCTTTGGTTGCATCCTAATACGTCCCTCCGTCCATTGCCTGAAACTTTTCCCGTACCTGCTGCAGCAACGCCAATTCCCGGTTGATTATCTTCCCGTAGTCCAGGGTCGTATTCTCAATACGCCCCGCCTCGTCTTCCCAGTTTTGGACCCGCACCAGATTGATGAACCGGAAGCGGCGGTCCTGGGCCTTTTCCGCCCATTCCCGGGCGGTCTCCCAATAGGAAAGGGCGGCGCGGAAGCAGGCCTCCGCAGTTTCAAGGCTTTTCAGGTTTTGTTCTTTCCAGGGGGCGTTGTAGAAATAGGCGTTCCGCTTGTTCCACTTGTTTCCCAGGTAGAGGTACTGTTCTATCAATTTGAGGTGGGCGTGCATCATAAAAAGGTACCGGTACTTTTCCCACTGGGTTTCATCCTCGATGAGGGCCAGGGCGTAGAGGGGGTTGGCAAAATCCGCCTTGATGGCCTGCTCCAGCCAGTGGATGTTTTCCATGGTGTCATCCGGGTATTGGATATAGTGCAGATGGTAGAGCCGGTAGTACTGCTCCTTATACTGAACGTAATAGGCGGCGCCGCTCTCCGCCTATTACGTTCAGTATAAGGAGCAGTACTACCGGCTCTACCATCTGCACTATATCCAATACCCGGATG
>BNUY01000201.1 GCA_025997715.1 Spirochaetia bacterium | reverse complement strand
GGTAAGTACTACTTCTACTACGGGTGTTATTCGCATTACTTGGAATGCAAATGCCGGTTCTACCTATGAACTGGAGCGGCAGGAACTTACCTTTGGGCCGAATGTGACCGCAAGCGCAATAGCCACTGCTGTCCCTGCGACAATCACTGCTTCGACAATCACCTTAACTCCCGCCGATTATCTGCAAGGCAAAGGCGTCTATAACGACACAAGCCTTCCCACCGGCAAATTCTATCAGTACAAACTGACAGAAAAAATCGGCAGCGTCATTGTGAGTGAAATCACGCAGCGTGTGTCCGCCTATGCGTTCTCGAATTTCAGCAATCTGGGTTTGACGGCTGTTGACGGGGATGACGATGCGTCTGAGGTACACGGGAAAATCGCGGTTACTCTCACTAACTCCGGCTATTATAAGACCGGCGACAAGGTGCGGATATATCGCAGACAGGTTAATGGCGGCTCAACCGATACTCCGTATACGTTAGTGGAAACACTCGAAAACGGTGTAGCCCCGGCGGGCAATTCCGCGTTCTCTCTGTCCAGCTCCACCTATCGCTTTGTGAACACCGGCTTGACGCAAGGCCAGTATTACCAGTATAAGGCAATCCTTTTACGGGGCGCCGACGAATTGGTGAACAACGACGACAATAAGGGTGAGACGACCGGCGGCAATATTATTACGCCGAGCACGTTTACGATTACGAGCGCGAGCTTTGATTCGGATAGCGGGGGCAACCCTGCCACATCGATTGATGTCAGGGTGTACGGGCGCTATTTGGCCCAAAGGTAAGTTCCTGCCGCTCCAGTTCATAGGTAGAACCGGCATTTGCATTCCAAGTAATGCGAATAACACCCGTAGTAGAAGTAGTACTTACCACGGTCGACACTAAGCTGGCGGAATTGGTGACGGTGACACCCACCGCATTGACGGTCTGAATCGCAGATACCCTTGAGACGCCGGCAACGGTCCGCACAATCAGGCGGTACTCATAGCTCTCGTCCAAAGCGACCGTATCCGTTACTTGCCAAGTGGTTGAACCAGTTTTGACCTTATCGTCGGTCAATACGGGATCCCGAACGGGCTGTGGTCGTTGATTGCACAAGCGCCCTTTCCAGTACATACGCCGTAGCGTCGGGTACATCCGTAAACGTGATAGTCACCTGGTCCGTATTGCCCACCCGAGTCGGGACATTAAGAGTAGCCGTGATGGTGGGCAGTGTCTGAACTTCGTACACATCGTTGGCATACACCACCGCACTTGCGGAATATTTGGTGCCGTCTCCAAACACCGCCTTCACGCCGACATTGATGGCGCCGCTTCCGGTAATGGTTATGTCAAAAAACGGAGCGTCTCCGGCAGCCGTACCACTGATAGTCGTGCCGTTATTGTCACCGCTCAAAACATAGCTGACAAAGGGAGCGGTGTCGGGGGTCCAGGTAATTCTGGCATAGCCCTGAGTCTCGTTCAGCGTAATCGTCACGCCGGTCGGGGCGTTCACCGTCACAGCCGTAGAAAATTGCGCAGCGCCGGTGGTAACATTGATGTCTTTTGTACCATTGAGCACCACATCGTCGCTGGTCGATGTCGCCTTTGAGCTTACCGCGACAATTTTGTAGGTGTACGTGGTATTATCCTGCAGCTCATTCGTGCTGGAAATCACATCCTCGTAGCGCCCTGTCGTGTTGTTGCCGGTCAATTTGACAAAGCTGCCGTTCGGCGCTTTCCGCCACACTTCATACCCTTTGGCATTGACGTTCAAGTCCCAGGTTAAGATAACTCCGCCGTTATTGGTGACATCGGCCTTCACATTTTCAGGGGTCCCCAGAGACGGAATTGACGGGTCAACTGCGTTCAATATAGGGGCGCAGCCGGTTATCACCAGAGCTGCGGCCATAAACAGAATCGCCGCACTGCGTAACAAAATATTTCTCATGTTTTTTCCTCAAAAAAACTAAATCAAAATGCAGGGCCGCAACGCGGCCCTTTTGGTATTACTACCGGGAAAGGCTATTCGAACTGGGATTGTACGGTGAGCCATTGATATAGAGTCGTACTACGTTAGTGTGACCCCCTGTCCAGAGCCAAGACTCAGGAATGAAAATAGTGGCGCTGGTGCCGCTAGCGCTGTTGAAAGAAGTAACAGGATGATCAACGCCGTATTGCACACTTGATACGTAGATCCTTACAGTCACTTGACCGTCAAGATACGCCCCGTTCAGACTAATGGTTGCACCATTACCGGGGCCGTGGTTCGAAACACTGCTGCTGCCATAAGAAATGCTGGTTCTGGTGGCAGTGCGCGTAACTATGCTGGTGTCTTTCATGTCCTTGTTGTTCCGGCTCACGACCAACTTATAATCATAGCTTGAACCGTCAGGAGGGGTATCTATCACGGTAAACAAAGCGTCACCGACATTGGTGGTGCTTATCGTGGTGGCAAGACCCGTTTGCTCCACATATGGTGCGACAGCAGAACTAAGGCGCCGATATACTTTTACCACATCGTCGACTTTAAGCCACTTATCGCTGTTGTCGAAGGGAATATACACCTTGCCGGGCAGCCGATCCACTCGAGCGGAAGGAACAGTTAGCTGCAGAAGGCTGAAGTTCGAGAACACCTGATGATTTACGACTTGTGTCTCCTCGTTGACGGTTACATCGCCGACTTTTTCGGTCAGCTTGTACTGATAGAACGTGCCTTTTGCCAGGGCTGTACTGTCATCGGTTACTACGCCTTTGCCTGCGACATAATTGGCTGAAGTCACGGGGACAGTCGTGTAGGCGGGCACGTTTGTCGGAACAGCGGTTCCGCCGGTGATGGCGCCAAAGGTTTCGTTATCGCCAAAAGTAACTACCGCGCGTGCCAGTTCATAGTCAGAACCGGTTGTCGCATCCCAATTAATCTGCACTTTTGGCGCACTGGTACCGGCATCCACCGCGGTAAGCCCAAAGTTGGAAACTGTGGTGCCCACCGTTGCCGCATAGACGGTGCTGTCATAGTCGTTGCTGACGCCGTTGTCCGAAATAGAAGATACCTTCGATATGCCGGCTACGGTCGATACGGTAAGCCGATACTCAACTTTGTCTGTCAAAGCGACTGTATCCGTTACTTGCCAATAATAGGTGCCGGAGATGAGAGTCTTAATCTTGCCGGCGGTTGGTACCTCATAAGTCCAATCACGGGGGGCGGTATCGTTTACCACCACTGCTCTTTCCAGTTTATAATCGGCGCTCGGTGCGCTCGGATTATCCGCAAACTGAATGACCACCTGTGTCGAATTGTTTTGCCGTGCCGCATAGTAAATAGAAGCGGTAAGGCTGCCCAGAGCCGGAATGTCATACACCTCATCGTCATACACCACCGCACTGGCAGGATAATAGTTGCTGTTCCCGTTAAATACCGCCTGCACCCCCACATTGATGGTGCCGGTGGAGCCAGCGGTAAAATTCGAATAATCATAGAACGTAGCGTCTGCGGGTAACGTTGCGGGGGTGATGAGAGTACCATTGCGATTACCGCTCACCACGAGCCGCACCAGCGGATTGGTGTTGGGGTTTGTCCAGGTGACATTGGCAGTACCTAACACATTGTCCACCGTCACCGTCACGCCGGTAACCGCTTGAACAACCGCCTCATCGCCCGCCGCCGGAAACTGGCCTGCAAGGGTAGTCACGTCGATGTTCGTTTCACCGTTCTGCACAATAGCCACACGGGAAGTCGAATTCGCGCTCACCGCCACCACCTTGTAAGTGTACTTGGTGGAATCCTCAAGCACATTCGTGCCGGAAATCACATCCGCATACTTCCCTTCGGTTAAAGAGGCAGTCGCGAGGGGAGTAGTAGTCAGCTTTGTAAAGCTGCCCCCATCCGCTACCTTCCGCCACACCTCATACTGGTAGGCATTGCTGTCCAAATCCCAGGTCAGGATAACCCCGCCAACGAGCGGCGCGGCAGCAGTACCCACATCCGCCTTCAGATTCGCCGGCCCGCCCAGCGACAGAATAGTATTATCCGCCGTGTTGGATACCGTGGTCGCCTGCTCACAGCCGGTCAGAACCATTGCGGCAGCCACGAACAAGGCCGCCGTACTCTTTAGAAAAGACTTTTTCATAAGATGTCTTCCTTAAACATAAAATTTGCAAGGCATATGCCCCGCTATACAAAAAGCCCACGGATAGACCGGGGCTTTGTTGCCTAGAGAATAGAGAACGTTGACGCCCGCCGGATTACGCATACCCCAGGGATGGCGCCCATATAGTGTTGTTTGACTATTTTTGGAAACAGTACCGCTATATATAGGGGGGCAGACCGTCCGAAAACTAGCCAAAAAGCGATAGAACTGCTATAAAGGGGAGAGCGAAGCAAAGCAGGAGCGAGACAATGGCGTACAAGGTTGGTATAGAGCGGCAGCAAACGATACTATTC
>BNUY01000200.1 GCA_025997715.1 Spirochaetia bacterium | reverse complement strand
ACATGAAGGGGAAGTGCGGCGCTATAAAAGACGAGTTCGATATAGTGATGTACAACGGGAATTCCGTGGCGCTCATCGAAGTGAAATATAAAGTGCAAACGGAGGACCTGGAAAAGATGGTAACGAATAAGGTATCGAATTTTCGAACGCTGTTTCCCTATTATGCCGACCATACGGTGTACCTTGGTATCGGCAGCATGTCCTTTACCGACCGGATATATGAAAAAGCAAAAGAACTCGGCATCGGTATGCTGAAACAAAAAGGCGATGCCATTGAGGTGGACACCAGTTTTGCGCGGGCATATTAGGGGCGCCCTCTTGCCCTTTCCCTCGCTTCTGTGGTACCGTGAACCAGTTGGGAATATATGAAAGTCTTTTCCGGTAAAAAACAGGTTCCTGGTATATTTCATAATATCCTGCGGCAAATTCCGTGCCGCCCGGTTTTGTTTTCTATTTTTGTATGAATATCCGCCTTTGGGCGGTTTTTTTTTGCACATTTGAGGAGGGGATATGCGTTCAGGGAGAACGGAGCTTAAAGGGCGTCATCTGGTGGAACCCGGTGATTTCAGCATTGAGGAAATGAGCGGGCTCTTTAGCCTGGCGGAGCGAATTGAGGCGGACCCGGCGTATTTGCGGGAAAGCTGCCGGGGAAAGCTGCTGGCGACCCTGTTTTTCGAGCCCAGCACCCGGACGCGCTTAAGTTTTGAGGCGGCCATGCTGCGGCTTGGGGGGAGTTGCCTGGGCTTCGCCGAGCCGGGTTCCAGTTCCGCCGCCAAAGGGGAGAGCCTGGCGGATACCATAAAAACCGTATCCTGCTACGCCGATGCCATTGTCATGCGGAACCCCAAGGAAGGGGCCGCCGTCGTGGCCTCCCGCTATGCCTCCGTGCCGGTGGTGAACGGCGGCGACGGGGGGCATCACCACCCCACGCAAACCCTGACGGACCTCCTGACCATCCGGCGTTTGCGGGGGCGCTTTGAGGGGCTTACCGTGGGGTTCTGCGGGGACCTTAAATTTGGCCGTACCGTCCATTCCCTGGCAAAGGCCCTGTCCCGGTACACGGGGGTACGGATGATCTTCATCTCCCCGCCGGAACTCAGGGTCCCGGACTACATTACCCGGGGGGGCCTGGCAAAGGCCGGGGTGGAGTACCGTGAGACGGACCGCCTGGAAAAGGTGATGGGGGAACTGGACGTGCTCTACATGACCAGGGTGCAGCGGGAACGGTTTTTCAACGAAGAGGACTATATCCGGCTCAAGGACAGCTACATCCTCACCATGGAAAAGATGGCCGCCGCCAAGGATGAGATGATTGTCCTCCACCCGCTGCCCCGGGTCAACGAGATTGCCCTTGAGGTGGACGCAGATCCACGGGCGGCCTATTTTAAGCAGGCCAAGTACGGTATGTACGTGCGCATGGCCCTGTTATCATCAATATTAGGAGTGGTGTGACATGCTGAACATAGCGAAAATTAGGAACGGTATTGTTATTGATCACATAAAGGCCGGCCAGGGTATCCGTATCTTCAACTGGCTGGGCCTGGGCAAGGCGCCCTATAACGTAGCGTTTGTGGTGAACGCCTGTTCCCGGAACATGGGTAAGAAGGATATTATCAAGATTGATAACACTATTGCTATCAACTTTGAACTGCTGGGGCTTATCGACCCGGATATCACCGTTAATATTATTGAGAACGAGGTGATCACCGAAAAGATAAAGCTCAAGCTGCCGGCGCGGGTGGAGGATATTCTGATTTGCAAAAACCCCCGGTGCGTCACCTCCACCGAAGCCTATGTGCCCCACATTTTCCACCTGGAGGACCCGGCCCTGGGGACCTACCGCTGTGAGTACTGCGACGAGATACGGTCCACGGCGGACTTCCGGTAGAAGACTTTCAGATTCCGTATCCTGTTTCCAGGGCCCGCCGGTTCTCCGCCTTGTTACGCGGAACGATGGCTTCCACTGCAGCAATGCCCTTTTCCAGGGATACCCGGTCCAGTTTTCGCAGAATTACCCCCAGCATGATGATGTTGGCGTAGATGCCGGCTCCCAGCTTTTCGACAGCCAGAGCCCGGGCGGGGATTGCAAGCGGGGGAAAGGCCGCCCCGGCATCGGGTTTGACAAAGTCCGGGTCGTAGAGGATGACGCCGGTTTTTGCCAGATGAAAGAAGCGGGTATAGGAGGCCTGGGAGAGGGCGCAGAAAATATCCGGGTTTTCTACGATGGGGCTGTCGATGTCCCCGTCTGCGATAACCACCTGGCTGCGGACGTACCCGCCGCGGGTTTCCGTACCATGGCTTATCAGCATTGAAGCCCGCAAACCCACCAGCACGGCTGCGTATCCCAATATGCGGCCCGTTAGTACCACCCCCTGTCCCCCAAAACCGCTGATGAGTATCTCGCTCCGTGTATCAGCCATGCTGCGCTTCCTCCTGCCGTTCTTTGGTCCAGGCTTTCAGTGCGGCGGCGAATTCCGGGCGGCTGTTGGTTCCGTCATGGTAGACGCCGCTTTTGAAATAGAGACCGGCGTTCTCTTTGAAAAGACCCTCGAACCAGCGGAAGATCTCCTCCTTGTCCCTGCTTTTAAGGGATACGGCGCCAAAATGGGTAACGCAGGGGTAGATGATATGCACCAGGGAGAAGCCCCGGTTTTCAATTGCCTTTCTAATGCTGGCCACCGCTGCAGGCCCTTCGAGACTGGAATGACGGGCCAGAAAGGTGGCCCCCGCTTCTTTGAGTATCGCCAGGATATCAATGCCCTTTTGCAGCCAGCCGCCTTCGTGGTTGCCGTAGGGGCTGGAATCGGTAACATAGCCGCCGGGGGTGGTGTAGCCGTACTGACCGCCGGTGGACTGGTAGCCGAAGTTATCCGCTACAATTATCGACAAATCCAGGTTGCGACGGGCGCAGTGCATCAGGTGAGAGAAGCCGATGCCAAAGGCGTCCCCATCCCCGGCAAAGAGGATGATCCGTTTATCCTCTGGCAGGGCTACCCGCAGACCCGCGGCAATGGCATAAACCCTGCCGTGGGTTCCCGCAAAATTATCCCCCTTCCAGATGTTAAAGCTCTGTCTGCCCGCACAGCCGATGCCGGTTCCCCATACCACTTCCTCCGGAGCCAGGTCCAGTTGTTCAATCGCCAGGAGTACCTTTTTCTGCACCTGCCCCAGGCCGCAGCCGCTGCAGGCAGTGCTGGGTATCTTCCGGGGTCGTAAATATTTTTTCGCCAGTCTGTCCATTAGTTCCCTTTTTCCCTAAGAATCCTATCCATGGCCTCCGCCAGTTCCGCCGCCGTGGGGAGTTCCCCGCATTTTCCGATAAAATGGGCTTTATGCCCCGCCGCCCGTTCCACTTCCCGAACCAGTTGCCCGTCGGTATTGAGTTCCACCACCAGATATTCCGCCTGCCGGGAAAATAGGGCGTCTTGGAAGGGCCAGAGGGAACGCAGCCGGATGTACCCAACCGGAAGCCCCCGCTCGCGGGCCTTTTTCACCGCGCTTTGTACCACCCGTGAAGGGCTGCCGTAGCTTACCAGGATCAATGTGGGGTGGTCTTCCATGCCGTATACCTCGCTGCGGTCGATAAGTTCCCGGTGGTTCAGAATCTTGTGGATCAAGCGGTAGGCGTGCTTCATTTGGGAATCGATTTCCTCGGTATCGTAGCCTTCCTCGGTGGGGGTCCAGTCCGAGCAGGCCCCGCCGGTACCGGTCCCCAGCACTACCGGGGGCAGGTCTATTTCGTCGGTACCGGGGAAGAAAACCGGCCCACGGTTTATACGGCGGGGTATCACTTCCAGGCCCAGACCGCGCAGTTCTTCTTCGGTTTCCGGGGTCTCAAAGGATTCCCAGCCGTCGGTTACCAACTGATCCGCCAGGATGGTTACCGGGGTACGGAAGCGTTCCGCCAGGGCAAAGGCCTCCACGGTCATGGAGAAGGCTTCCTGCACCCCCGCCGGGGCAAGCACAATGGTCTCAAAGTTGCCGCCGTGGGTGGGGTAGCGGCTCAAGTAGAATTCCCCCTGGCCCGGCGCGCCGGTGATCCCGCTGACCGGTCCCACCCGCTGGGCGTTGACGATCACCACCGGTACTTCGCTGCCGATGGCCCAGCCGTAGGGGTCCGCAAAGAGTACGTACCCGGGGCCGCTGGTGGCGGTCATGGCCTTGAGTCCCCCCAATGCGCCGCCTATGCCCATGTGCAGAGCGGCGGTCTCGTCCTCCGCCTGGAGGTAGTAACCCCCTACCATTGGAAGCCTGCGGGACATGTTCTCCGCAATTTCCGTGGCCGGGGTGATGGGATATCCGGCAAAGAGCCGGCACCCCGCAATGATGGCCCCTTCGGTGATGGCCGCGTTGCCGGTGTTAAACCACTTTTTCATGGGTCTCCTCCGGGATCACGTCAAGGCAGAAATCCGGGCATACGTAAAAACAGCGCATGCAGCCCACGCAGGCCGAAGGGTTGGCGGCGTAAAAAAACTGATAGCCCCGCCGGTTAAGGCTTTTCCCCTGTTGGTAGAC
>BNUY01000199.1 GCA_025997715.1 Spirochaetia bacterium | reverse complement strand
GCTGTAACAGGCCGGAGCGGTCCCGGAGTATCACAAAGGTGATGCCCCCCAGTTCCCGTATGCGGTGTACCCAGCCGGAGACTTCGACAGAACTTTGTTCTGACTCCCCGGTAACCTTGCTTTCCAGTATATCTTTTGCTAATACGCGCATAATTTCGCCCCTGTTTGATACAATTTTCTTGAGTGTAGCAGTTTATGGGGGAAGATTAAATCCCCTGTACCTATTGTTGACAGGATTCGGGACCCTTGGTATCATAAAATGTATTGGAGGAGACTAAAATGAAGGGAAGAAAAAGTGTATTCGGGTTATTTGTCCTTGTGGTGGTAATGGGGACCATGCTGCTTGGCTGTAAAAAGACGGATAGTAACCAAATAACGGTGGGATTGGCCCTTTCGGGGATTCAAACCAATTCAATATTCATCGACATGAGAAGGGCTATTGAAGCAAAGTGTGAAAAAGAAGGCTGGAAGCTGATTGCGGCGGATCTTCTTGAAGGCCCTCCCAAGATGATAACCTTCCTGGAAAATTGTATCAACGCCAAGGCAAAGATAATTATCTACCAGAACATTGCCGAGGACGCCTACGTTGATTTGCTCCAGCGGGCAAAGGATCAGGGCGCCATCCTTGGCTCCTATGATAACCCCACCACGGTTGCCCAGTACACCAGCCTTGCTTCCAATTTTGAGTTGGGGCGCGCCATAGGCCGGGAATGCGGGAAATGGGTGGAGGCTAATCCGGGGAGTAAAAAGGCGGCTATCTGCGGCTATTCCCTGCTGGACTTTTTGGTGGTCCGTGAGCAGGGGATGCGGGCCGGGTTTGCCGAGACCTGCCCCTCCGGCCAGATTGTCATATCCGTGGACGCCGGTTTTGTTCAGCAGGGCGTAGCGGCGGGTGAAAATTTCCTCCAGGCCTATCCGGATCTTCAGGCCGTAATGGGCATCAATGATTCGGGTCCCGTGGGTGTCTGGGAAGCCTACAAGGCGGCGGGGATGAGTTTTGAGAAAAACCATGTCGGTCTTTTCGGCTGTGACGCCAGTGAAGACGCCCTTAGGGCGCTCCGGGCCAATGATATGTTCCTTTGTACTATTAACTTGGATGTGGTGAATCAGGTGGTACAGTTATTTGATCGCTGTATGCGGATGGCCCAGACCGGTGTTTACGAAGCGGACCAGGCGGAAGTGACCTTCCCCATGCAGGCTATCTACCTTGAAAACATCGATGACGTTGGGAAATTAGTATTGTAATTGCCAAGAGGGAAGTACATGGCGGATGAAGTTTTAGAATTACGGCATATTTCTAAACAGTACCCCGGTGTGCTTGCCCTCAATGACGTTTCCGTTAGTTTTCGTACGGGGGAAGTACACGCCCTTATCGGGGAAAACGGCGCCGGTAAATCAACCCTTATCAAGGTTTTGTCCGGCGCTATTATTCCCGACCATGGGGAGATTGTCTTTAACGGCGTCGTATATCCCAGCATGACCCCCCAGCTTTCCAAGAAACTGGGCATCGCGGTTATTTACCAGGAGTTCAACCTGTTCCCCTCCCTCAGTGTGGCGGAGAATGTTTTTTCCGGAAACCTCATGGGGAATGCGGTTTTTATCGACCGGGCACAATGCGAACAACGGACCGCTGAGATTTTTCAGCGGATGCACATAAAGATTAACCCCAAGGCGATGGTAAAAGATTTAACGGTTGCCTATAAGCAGATGGTTGAAATTGCCAAAGCGCTTTCCAAGAATGTACGGGTGCTGATAATGGACGAGCCCACGGCGCCCCTTACCACCAATGAAACAGATATACTGCTTGAAATTGTTGCGACCCTGAAAAAACAGGGGGTAACGGTTATCTTTATTACCCATCGTCTAAGTGAAGTTTTCCGTATCGCCGACCGGGTGACGGTGATGCGGGACGGCTGCTTTATACAGGTAACTGATGCAAAGGACATAACCCGGGATGAACTTATCAAAGCCATGGTGGGAAGGCAGATAAGCGACACCTATCCTAAACGGGATTGTCCGGTGGGTAAAGTGGCGCTGGAAGTCCGGAACCTCCGGGCCGCCGGGGTTGGGGACATTAATTTTGATGTTCGGGAAGGGGAGATTCTGGGATTCGCCGGCCTGGTCGGCGCGGGCAGAACCGAAGCGATGCGGGCCCTCTTTGGTGCGGATCAGAAACAATCCGGTACGGTAAAACTTGAAGGCGCCCTGGTTAATATAAAGAACCCCCGGGACGCCGTAAAACTGGGGATTGGGCTTATCCCCGAGGATCGCAAACAGCACGGGGTAGTGCTGGGCTTTCCTATTCGCTGGAATATTTCCCTGACCATTCTGAAATTTATTTCCAAATTATCATTTTTGAATAAGACGAAAGAGAAAAATATTACCGACGACCTTGTCGCATCCCTGAGTATCAAAACGCCCCATGTGATGCAGTTGACCCGGAACCTCTCCGGCGGGAACCAGCAAAAGGTGGTGCTGGCCAAATGGCTGGCCGCAAATTGCAAGGTGCTGATCTTTGATGAACCGACTCGGGGAATTGATGTGGGCGCCCGGTACGAAATATATAAACTGATGAACGAGTTATGCGCCCGGAAGAAAGCGGTCATCATGATATCATCGGATATGGAAGAACTGCTGGGCATGTCCGGCAGAATAATTGTACTCTGTGAAGGGCGTCAGGCCGGAGAATTGGACAGGGCTGATTTTTCACAGGAAACAGTATTACAAATGGCTTCGGGTCAAGCGTAAAAAGGAACGGATATGGTAAACATAAAAATTAATATCAGAAACCAGGCTGTTTGGCTGATGCTCATAGGGGTTGTGGTGATTTTTTCAATCGCCATACCCAACTTTGCTACCTCGGGTAACTTTATTACCGTTTTGCGGCAGGTATCCAATATTGGTATCCTTGCGGTGGGCATGACCTTTGTTCTGATCGCCGGAGGGATCGATTTGTCCATCGGCAATATGATTGCCCTGGTCGGCGTGGCAACCGCACTATTCCTGACGAAATTTCAAATGCCCCCGGTGTTGGGCTGCTTCCTGGGATTGTGTATCGGTATTCTCGTGGGACTTATCAACGGTATCTTTGTTACCTACACCCGTATGCCCCCCCTTATAATGACCCTGGGGATGAGTTATGTGGTTAAGGGCATGGCCTTTATTATAACCGCCGGGTATCCGGTATACGGCCTTCCCCCGTCCATTAAAGTGCTTGGCCAAGGGTATATATTTACCTTCATCCCGGTCTGTGTGCTGATCATGCTGGGCATCATTGTACTTGGGGCGCTCATCCTGAACCAGACCCATCTGGGGCGCCAGTTTTACGCCCTTGGGGGGAATGAAGAAGCCGCCCGTCTTTCGGGGATAAATGTCAAGGGCGTCCGGGTTGTTTCCTATGCCATCTGCGGTCTCCTGGCGGCGGTTTCCGGTATTGTGATGATGTCCCGGATTAATTCGGGGCAGCCCCTGAGTGGAGGCGGCATGGAAATGGACGCCCTCATCGCCTGTGTGGTGGGGGGAATCAGCGTCGCCGGGGGGGAAGGCCGGGCCACGGGGATGATCGGCGGTATGCTGGTCATGGGGGTATTGGCCAACGGCCTGGCGGTAGGCGGCATGAGCGAATATATGCAGACCGTAGTAAAAGGCGGGGTGTTGATCATCGTTGTTGCGGTTGACTGTCTGTCACGGAATCAAAAGGCTTAATTAGGAATTATTCTGCTCTAATAGTACCATACGGGATATCCTGTTTATGGCCTTCCAATCAACTCTCTAATCTGCTCCCCAACAACCTTCGGGTCCGCCCGTCCCCCGGTGGCCGCCAGGACCTTGCCCACGAGGTATGCCGTGAGGGTACTCACCCGCTTGGCGTTGCCCTGGGCGGCGGCGTCACGCACTTCCGCGAGGGATGCGGCTTCGGCGGCTTGTACGCCCTTGATTACCTCGGCAATCTGCGCCGGGTCGGTGATCTGCTCCCAGCCCCGTTCCTTAACGATGACCTCTGGGTCCTTGTCCTCGGCAAGGACCGCTTCCATGGTCTGCTTGCCGTTTTTGCCGGAAACCGCGCCCGTGGCGATGAGGGCCAGCAGTGATGCTAATCGCTTCGGGGTCAGCTTGAAAACGCTGAGTTCCGATGGTGATATGCCGTCCCGGTGAAGTATATGCTTGATGTCCGTAAGGAGCCAATTGGCAACCCGTCCCGCAGCATCCCTGTGTGGAAGCCCGTGAGCAACAGCATCCTTAACCGCAGCCTCAAAATAATCGGCCTGGGCTTTTTCCTCACCGATAAGGTCCGCCTGTTCTTCCGTAAGAAAGTAGTCCGCAATAATGCGCTTAACCCGCTTGAGGGGAAGTTCCACCAGGGCGTCATCCACCGACTTTAGAAACGCTGCGTCGGGGCTAAAAACCGGGAGGTCCGGCTCGGGGAAGTAGCGGTAGTCCTGGGCGTTTTCCTTGGTCCGCATGGGGGCGGTCTCATCCCGGTTCTCGTTCCAGAGCCGGGTTTCCTGGATCACGGT
>BNUY01000198.1 GCA_025997715.1 Spirochaetia bacterium | reverse complement strand
TGAGCTGGTTCCAAAATAGAAAAACCTGTCCGCGAATTACGCGAATGGGCGCGAATAAAACATCAAATATTTATATTATTCGCGTTTCTTCGCGTCCATTCGCGGACAAATTCTTATTTTGGAACTGACTCATGTGTCTACCTTTATCAGCGAAACTCCCTGTTCCCCAAGCAGCCGTTCTTTTTCCACCGGGACATCTTCATCGGTAATCACCATGCTGATGCGGTTAAAGGGCAGCAGGGGAACCAAGCCACGTTTGGAAAACTTTTCAGACTCCGTAAGAATGATTACGCGTTCCGCCTGTTTCGCCATATCACGCACCGTTTCAGAACGGAGATGATCATTTCCGGTAAAGCCCTGCTCCGGAGAAAAACCATCGGTCCCGATGAAAAGTTTATCCACCGAAAAGCCCTGTACGCAGGCCCGTACAATGGGCCCCACCATGACCTGGGATTCATTCTGGTAATCCCCACCCAGGAGTACAATCTTTGCGTAGGGCAGCCGCCGGATATAGGCGGCGATAAACGCAGAATTGGTGATGATCCGCACATCCCGTCTGTTGGCAGCCAGTTCCTCCGCCAGGATGGCGCAGCAGGAACCGGATTCGATCATTACCGCCTCGCCGTCCTTTATCAGTTCCGCCGCGGCCTGGGCAATTTTTCGTTTGGTTTCATAGTGGTAGCTCAGCCGGTTATTGATATCGTCACTGGAACCGGGAAGCACGTATCCCCGTTCATGGCGTATAATGCCCTTTTCTTTCAGCTGATCCAGATCCTTCCGTAGGGTTACTTTTGAGACTCCCAGCAGTTCCGCCAGTTTTGCTACCTCAATGCGCTCGCAAGCAGCGATGGCGTCAAGCATTTTTTTCTGGCGCTCATTTTGTTTTTTTGTCATACGCTTATTCCCCGGTCAATAAAGACCTGCTGGTACTCCGCCAAATCCTCTCGGTGAAGCTGGGGTACGCCATGCATAGGATAGGGTATCCCCAGATCCGCATACTTTTTTTCACCAAATTGATGAAAGGGGAGAAGTTCTATTTTTGATATTCCCATGGCGGTAAAAAGGCAGGCGAATTCCCCGGCGTCTTCAAGGCTGTCGTTAAAGCCGGGAATAACCGGAATACGGGGGAGAACACTTTTACTGTTATCCAGGGCAGTTTGCAGATTGGCAAGGCAGGTTTCATTGGAAACACCGGTACCTTCGATGTGGCGTTCCCGGTTGTAATGCTTCACATCAATAATGAGGAGTTCAACATGGGTGATAAACTCCCGCCACACCGCCGGGGGGGCCAGGGCGCTGGTTTCGATAGCCCGGTGTATGCCTGCTTCACCAAGGCGGTCAAGGAGGGCAGTGGCGAAACCGGCCTGCATAAGCACTTCGCCGCCGGAAAGGGTAACACCGCCCCCGGACTCCTCGTAGAAGGGGCGATCCTGGAGGCAGGTTTCCATGACCTCCTCCACCGTGTAATAGCGTGTGTCGGCGGTCTCACGGCCACCAGTTCCAAACCCCGATTCCCGGGACTCCGGGTTGGCGCACCAGCGGCAGCGGAGCGGGCAGCCCTTAAAAAAGACCACCGTGCGGATGCCGGGGCCGTCGTGGAGGCTGAATTTCTGGATGTTAAAGAGCAGCGCTTTACCCGGCATGGTTGTTTTTTATTATATACCAATCTATTATTTGGTCAACATCAGAAAAATACTTATTTTGATAAGAAAATTTCTTGTTTTAACAACTTTTTTCTTGACAAACTAAAAATCCCGGTTTACCTTGTATATATGGACCTGCATACCATAGGCATTGATGTGGGCGGAACCAAAACGGCCTACGGACTTTTTAACGGGCAAAGGGGGATAGTCCGGCGCCTTTCCCACCCTTCGGATGATACCGCAAGCCCGGAGGAATTTTTTGATACTATTGCGGGCAACATCAAGGGCCTTATGGCGGCAGAGGGCCTCCAAAATGAGGATATCCGGGGGGTTGGTATCGGGATGCCCTCCTTCGTCCTTTTTGAAGAGGGGCGGCTCATCAAAACCAGCAACCTGACGAAGATTCACGACTTCCCCGCCCGCGCCTATTTAATGGAAAAACTTGGGGGGATGCGAGTGCTTATCGACAACGATTCCCATACCGGGGCGATGGCGGAACACCGGCATGGGGCGGGCCGGGGCTTTGACAATATGATTTACTGCCCCATCAGCACCGGGATTTCTTCGGGGATCATCATAAACGGGAAGCTGTTCCGGGGCCGCTACGGCTGGTCCGGGGAAAGCGGCCACATGATCGTTACCCCCGATGACGGGGTGGAATGCGGCTGCGGTAACCGGGGCTGCCTTATGTCGTGGTGTTCCGGCTCCATGATCGTCAAACACATTGAACAGTGGATAGCGCAGGGGGAGGCGTCCATCATGCCCGGTCTGGCCGGGGACGGAAAAATCACCATGTTCCACCTGGGGAGCGCCTATAACGCGGGGGATGCCCTGGCCCGCCGGGCCTACGATCAAATGGTGAAATACCTGGGGATTTGGATATACAACCTGTACGTCACCCTGAACATAAATTGTTTTGTCTTCGGCGGCGGCCTCTTAAAACTGAGCCGACAACTTATGGATGGGGGGAAGAAAACAACCATCCTTGAGGATATGAAAGAGATTTTTGACGGGTACAATAAAAATGACATGCCCGTCTATTTTAAAGCGGCGGAGCTGGGTGATGACTTTGGCATTATCGGCGCCGCAGAATTACTATTTTAGAAGGAGTGCAGCATGAGTAACTATTTTGGAAATTTGACAAGCAGGATGGCCCGGTTCCGGCTGGAATTGTTGAATGCGAAACCACGGGTTTGTGTGGAGCGGGCTAAAATAACCACCGCCACCTACCGCGAAAATATGGATCAGCCCCTGGCGATACGGCGGGCGCTGATGCTCAAAAATGTTCTCGAACAGATGAGCATATATATAGAAGAAGAAACCCTTATTGCGGGGAATCAGGCTTCCAGTAACCGCTCCGCCCCCATCTTTCCCGAATACGCCATGGATTGGGTTATTGATGAACTTGACAAATTTGACCAGAGGGATGGAGACCGGTTTTATATAACTGAGGAAAACAAAACAGCCCTTCGCACTATTGCCCCCTTCTGGGAACATAACACGGTAAAAGACCGGGGGCTTGCCGCCATGCCTGAGTCGGCGCGGATTTTTTATGACCTGGGGATCATCAAAGCCGAGGGGAATATCACTTCCGGGGATGCCCACCTGGCAGTGGATTATAAGCGTATGCTTGCCGAGGGCCTTCTTGTGTACAAGCGGCGGTCGGAAGAAAAATTGAAGGGTCTGGATCTGACGGATTATAAAAACCTTCATAAATCGTATTTCTACCGGGGAGTGATCATCGTCATGGATGCGGTGATTGCCTTTGCAAAGCGGTACGCAGACCTGGCGGAAAAAATGGCGGAGACTGAAAAGGATGAGGGCCGCCGGAAGGAACTGCTTGAAATGGCCCGGGTTCTTGCAAAGGTTCCGGCTAATGGGGCCGATACTTTTTATGAAGCGGTACAGGCACTGTGGCTTGTCCACCTTGTCCTTCAAATAGAAAGTAACGGTCATTCCCTTTCATACGGGCGGATGGATCAGTATCTCTATCCCTATTATCAAAAAGATATTGAGACTACGCGTATTACTGAAGAATCCGCCTGCGAACTCCTGACCAATCTATGGATGAAAACCTTTACGATCAATAAAATCCGCAGTTGGTCCCATACCCGGTTTTCCGCCGGGAGTCCCCTGTACCAAAACGTAACCATAGGCGGACAGATCCTTGAAAGTGATTCCGCGGCGCCACGGGACGCGGTAAATCCCCTCTCCTTTCTTATTCTGAAAAGTGTGGCCCAAACCAGACTGCCCCAGCCAAACCTGACGGTACGGTATCACAAGGAACTTGACACGCAGTTTATAAAAGACTGCATAGAAGTGGTGCGCCTCGGTTTCGGTATGCCCGCCTTTAACAGCGATGAGATCATCATCCCCTCGTTCCTGGAAAAGGGGATCGCCAAACTGGACGCCTACAACTACAGTGCCATCGGCTGTGTGGAAGTTGCCGTGCCGGGCAAGTGGGGCTACCGGGTGACGGGCATGAGCTTCCTCAATTTCCCCAAGTCCCTGTTGATTGCCATGAACGACGGCGTGGATATTCTTAGCGGCAAAAAAGTGTGCGAGGGTATTGGGCATTTCACCACATGGCAGAATTATGATGATGTAGAAAAAGCGTGGGATAAAATTGTCCGTGAGTTTACCCGTCAGTGTGTTATCATTGATTCCTGCGCCGACACGGTTCTGGAACGAGACACGGCGGACATACTCTGTTCCGCGCTCTCTGACGACTGTATTGAACGGGGGCTTAATTTAAAAGAAGGGGGCGCGGTTTACGATTTTATCAGCGACCTCCAGGTAGGTATCGCAAACCTTGCGGACAGTCTTGCGGCGATAAAAAAATGTGTGTTCGAGGACAAATCCATCGGCACAAAAGAACTGTGGGACGCGCTGCAAAACA
>BNUY01000197.1 GCA_025997715.1 Spirochaetia bacterium | reverse complement strand
TATTCGGCCCATGCCGGTTGTCGGGTATCTTCTCCGCCGCTTTGTCTAGATTCCTCATTAGCCGCTCAAATGTTTCCCCACCCATACCCCCGATTTTATCATAAATCGGGCAAATTTAGAATTGCTGCCGTAATCCAGGTACCACCCCGCCGGCGTCAGAGCCTGCACCGCGCCGGCTGCCGCGCTCGTCGCCGGTATTGGATTACCGAAGAAATCCGTCGTCGGGTAGTTAGCGGGCCGGGAGGTAATTCTGCCCGCCGCCGCGCCGCCCGTAACCGGTTTAAGGCTTACCGGGCTTATAGGCGCAACCGCATTAAACACGTCCCCGCCGCCATTGTTAAAGCCGCTGCCGGCGCCGGCGGCCGTGCCGGCATCACTTTCCGAGACATTAAAGCCCCAGGATGTTATGGTTGCGCCACCGCTGGAAACCACCTTGTTGCTGGCCGCCGTACTCCCCCAGAAGACATTCCCCGTCAGGGTAACAGTACCAGATCTGCCGACGGAAATCGCAAGGCTGTTGTTGTAGAAGGTACAGCCCTGTATCATCCTATTTCCGCTTCCATCGAAATAGACGGCGCCGTTTTTTTGATTATCAGTGAAAATACAGGATTCCAGGGTAATTGACGAAATACTATAAATCGCCCCGCCTTGAGAAGTTGACCTGCCCCCCTTAAAGTGCAGCCGGCTTATCTTTATGTTTAGGCCAGATGTCGAGATGCGCAGAAGCTGGGAGGTCTGACTCGGCGTAAAGCCGCTCTGGGTCAGGGTCGCGCCGTTCCCCTCAATGGTGATGCTCTTGGAAATATGCGGCAACACACTCGCCAGGGTGATGGTTCCGCCTGCGGGAAGGGTAATAGTATCCCCGTCCCCCACTTGCCCCAGGGCTTCCCGGAAGCTGCCTGTGCCTGCATCGTTCGTACTGGTCAGCGTATAGTTCCGCACGAATACGGCTTGCACAGTTTTGTGACCGTCCATAGTAACGGTGAGCGGGTTGGCGTTGTCGATATCCGCTCCATTCACCAGCCATTTGCTGAATGTCACCCCCGATACACCGCTCGCCGCCGTCAGGCTTACGTTGCCGCTTGAGTAGAAGCCGTCCGCGTTGGGACCCGGGCTGGGGGGACTTACCGTCCCATAGGCGGTATTGCTCACGCCGTATTCCAGGTAATACCCCGCCGTTGTCTGGGCCTGCACCGCGCCGGCTGCCGCAGGCGCCGTTATTGGCGTGCCGAAGAAGTCCGCCTCCGGGTACCCGTCGGGCAGGCTGGTAATTCTGCCTATCGCCGCGCCGCCGGTAACCGTTTTAAAGGTTACCGGGCTTAGGGGAAGGGCCGCGCTAAACACATCCGTTCCGTTGCCGGCGGCGGTATAGCCGCTGATGCCGGTGCCGTTGGCGCTGCTGGTGCCGCCGCCGGAAGCTTTGTCCGAAACATTGTAGCCCAGGGATGTTGTGGTTCCGCTTGCGTAGTTATTGTAAACCATGCCCGCTGGGCTGGTATTCCCGAAGAACAAGTTCCCCGTCAGGTAAACCCTTCCAGTATTATAAATCGCCCCGCCACGATAAGAGGAAAGATTCTGATAGAAGGTACAGCCCAGGATGTATAAGTTGGCGCTGGCGCCATTATTATAGATGGCGCCGCCTAAGGAAGTTTCGCCATTTTTGCTGAAAATACAGGATTCCAGGGTAATCTCCCCCCCATTATTACGAATCGCCCCGCCGTCCGTGGTCCTCCCGTTTCCCTTAAAGTGCAGCCGGCTGATATACACCATCGCCCCTGCCTGGTTGATAGTCAACAGCGAAGTACCTGTTCCCGGCGTAAAGCCGCTCTGGGTCAGGGTCGCGCCGTTCCCCAAAATCGTAACATTCTTCGTAATCGGCGGCAGGGGCGTTGTCAGGGTAATAACATTCCCGCCCGCCGGCAGGCTGATAAAGATAGTGCCCC
This sequence comes from Spirochaetia bacterium, assembly GCA_025997715.1. Lineage (GTDB taxonomy): Bacteria > Spirochaetota > Spirochaetia > Treponematales > Breznakiellaceae > Termitinema. The sequence goes on along the minus strand of BNUY01000197.1, from coordinate 2,623 downwards.
CCAGGCCCGCCTCCGCACGGGCCAATGCTTCCCGCAGGGTGCCGGGGCCGGAATCCGCCGCGTTTATCACCGGTATCGCCGTAAAGGCATCATCGTCAAAAGTCCAGGAAAGGGCGGTACTGGTATCCGTGTAGATATGCACCACCTCACTTTTCCCGGCATACACACCCCCGTTGCGCAGGGAAATCCGCGCCAGCCAGTACCCGGCGCCAACCGCCGCCTTTGTGCCGGTAAGCGCCGTAGCCGTTTCGGTTCCGGCGGCCTTCAGGTCGAAGGTTTCCCCCCCGCCTACCCGGGTCAGGGTAAAGGACACCGCCTCCGCCCCGTCAGGATATTCCACCGTATAGGTAAGCGTCCCGTTTCCCACCCCCAGCACCGGCGTAAGGATAACACTAATGCTGCCCGAGTCCACCCCGAGGGTAATACTAAAGGACGCGCTGGTTCCCTGCGTTGCCGGGCTAGTATCCCCCGCCCCGGCAAAGGCTTTTACCGTAACGGTATAATTCCCCGGGTCCAGTTCAAACACCCCGCCAACGCCGGTATGCGCTACCGCGGCCCCGCCGTTATTGCTAAACCAATATTCATAGTGGTGAAAGTTCACCGCCGGAATAACCGTCCGCGCATCCCCGCCGCCCGTGCCGGCCTCAATACGCACCATGCCTTTCCCTTCGCTTATGCCCGTTTCCGGGCGCTCCACGGGGTTAATCTGGTTTACACAGCCCCCCAAGGCCAATACTGACAATAGCGCGAACAGCGCCGTCAGGATACTAAACTGTTTCTTCATCGTTAACTCCTTTAAAAAACAAGGTGATATGGGTAGCCGCACTTGTATCATGCCGCTATCTCCCCTATAGTTAAGCCCGGAGGCCCAAAATGACCATAGTACAGACCATTGAAATACCGGCGGATCACCGGCTGGTGTTTGACGTACCGCAGGAAGTCCCTGAGGGGAAGGTGAAGGTCAAACTCTCTATCAAGCCCTTCAAGCTCTTTGCTAAAAGGCCGAAGAAGGACTGCAACGGCAGGACGGACGGCATACCCCTGGGGAACGGCAGGATCTACTATCCGGCCCCACCCGGCTACACCCCCCCCCCCCCTGAGCCCTGCAATGGCTGCCGTAGTGAAGGAAGCCGAGGAACGGGCCGCACGGGAGCGGGCCACCGGCGAGAACCCATTTGAGGGCTTGAAGGGCTGTATGAAGGACAGCCCCTGTTTTGCCGGCAGGGACGGCGTAGAAATCCAGCGGGAAATGCGGGATGACTGAAACTATCGTTTCTGAAACTATCGTTTCTGAAACTAACGTTTCTGATGCCGGCAAGATCGTCTTTGACACAAACTGGATAATTAACTTTGTAAAAGGCAAGGTTGATGAAGCGTCGTTTCTCGGAACCACGCGGCATATCAGCGTCATCACCCGCATTGAGTTGTACGGGTATCCGGGTATCTCGCCAAAGGAACGGGCGGACATCACCCGCTTTCTACTGGGTGTTGCAGTGGCCCCCTTAGACGATGAGGTCGAACAGCAGGCCATTGAAGTCCGCCGCAAGTACTGCCGCAAAACCGCCGATGCCGTTATTACCGCCACCGCCATAGTCCTTGGCGCAACGCTGGTGTCCGGGGACGGCCACCTGACGAAGAAGAAGATACCGGGCTTGCCGGTTATTTTTGAGCCATCCCCCCCGGCCAAGGCGTCATGGCGGTCGGTGTTTATGAAGTACCGGCCCTTCTGGACAGCCCTGGGGTGTTTCATTATCTCCACGTTAGTATTAGCCATCCTGTTTATCCTCAAGTAAAAAGGGCTGCCCGGAATGTCATCCCACCCCGGGCGTCCCCCGCAGCAAAAAAACTGCGTAAACGAAACGGCGCCGGACTTTAGTCCGCGGGCTTCATGCCCGATGGCTTCATGCGTACACGCGCCGTTTCTCCACTCATCATTAAAACAGTGACCGGCGTCTTTTTTCAAAACAGCGCCGGTCACCTTTCATCTCCTTTTTTTACTCCTTCATCGCCCCCGCCGTTGCCGGTAGGCTGCGGGATGTGCCGTCGAAGTACGTGGTTGGGAAGCCTGATGGCAGACTGCCGCCGGTGAGCGTTTTGATGTCCGCAGACGCACCGCTGGGCTTGGAATCGCCGTCAAAGGTGATGCTCGTAACGCTAAACACGTCCCCGGTGACACTGGCAAAGCCGGTGGCGGCGTTGCCTGTACCGGCGGCTTTGTCCGAGACATTGTAGCCCTGGGATGTTACGGTACCGGAAGCTTTGTGAATCACCGGGTATGAAGCGGCGGTATTCCCAAAGAACAGGTTCCCCGTCAGGTTAACCGTTACGGTTGATACTCTTATCGCGCCTGCTTGCCCTGCGGATGAATTGTTGTAGAAGGTACAGCCCCGGATGGTTACGTTGTCGATGCCGCTGACTCCGGAGATACTGATGGCGCCGCCATTGCTGGAGGATGCCTGGTTATCGCTGAAAATACAGGATTCCAGGGTAAGGGTCCCTCTAGGAGCCTGTCGGACTTTCCCTGGCGAAATCAGCCGGACGGTAAGAATTTTGACCAAAAAACCGGCAACTCGGCACTTTTCCGGCATCATCCGGCCAAAACTATCCCCCTATTCCCTCTAAT
>BNUY01000196.1 GCA_025997715.1 Spirochaetia bacterium | reverse complement strand
GGGGTATCTGGGGGCCGCCGGCAAAGAGTTTAACCGCGTTCTTGATATAATAGTAATACCGTGATTCTTCCCGCCGGATATACCCGTCGGCACTCTTTTTATCCAGGGCGGCGTATTCCGTCAACGCCCGGATAAACCGCGCCGTTTCCGTAGGGCCGATGGGAACACAGGGATAGTGAAAAAATGGCGTGCCGAATTTTTCCCGTAGTTTTTCTGCGATATCCAAATCCGTCCAGGGGGCCAGTACCAGATTAAAGGCCGCCGCCGGGATTTTTTGAAGCGCAGGGACGCCCTTTCCCGGTCCATAGATACAATTCGGTTCCAATCCAAGGGTGAGGAGCAGTTTTTCCAGTTCCTCCAGGGTTGCCTGCCAGAAGGAATCATAATAGGGAACAATACCAAAAATGTTGACCTGCTTATCATTTATATGATCCGCTTTTTTAAGATACTGATCGATAATGGCGTTCAGTACCTGGCTGTGCCCCCAGAGGTTGTTTCCCTTAAACCCAGGCAGCTTCGCGAACAAAACAGGCCTGTCCCTGTCCTGAAAATTCCCGGCTACTTCTTCAATATCATCCCCCACAATTTCAGAGGTACATCCATCCACAATGATGAACATATCAGACTGATAGTAATCCAGGCTTTTTGCCACCAACTGCTGCAGACGGCCTGCGGCTCCGAAAATCACATCCTGTTCGCAGAAGTTGGTACTGGGAATGATGGATTCGGGGTAGGAAACGCCGCTCTGGGCGCCGTTAAAGCGCCCCAATACACCCCCGGCATTCTGCTGGCAGCCGGGGCCGCTGTGCATAATCGGTAGCACCTTTTCTATGGCGAGGATGGTATAGATGCCGCCGATGGCGCAGGCCACCCGCTGCTGTTCGGAACCGCAGGCTGTCATACCGCTTCCTCCTCATAAAAGCTGAAGGGTTCTAGGTGTTCTAAGGTCTCCGTAAAGGGTGATACATAGTGTTCCCCGAGCTTCCGGGTAAAGTTGGTGTTGTGCAGCATTTCTGTCAGATACACCCCAAACTGGGCCATGCCCCGGTACCCGATTAGGATCAACCCGATATCCACATCCATGGCCGGCATTCCCTTGGCGATGGCATAGGAGGTCGCGTCATGCCCCCGGGAAAGGATGAAATCGGGGTGATATTTTTTGATCAGCAAATCGGTTTCCAACTGCTGTGCATCGTTCACGCTTGATGATACGTTCAGCTTCAGCTCAAAAACATCGGTTGCGGAGGCGACCTTTTCATTTTGATCGGAATTATCAAGTTTTGGATCGTAATGGTAGGCAATAGAATGGAGTACTTCTACCCCAAGCTCGCCGAGTATCCGGGTGTATTCATAGGTAAAACTTCCGCCCATGGCAAGAAGCGCCTTTTTACCCTTTAATTCCAACCGGATCCGGTCGAGCAAATCCCGGTACTTTTCTTTTTCTTCCGCGATAACCTGCCGTGCAGCATCTTCCTTTCCGATATACCCCGCGATATCAAGGAAGAACCGTTCAAACCCGATACCGCCATAGGGCAGATGGTGCTGAAAATATTTAACCCCGCATTCCTGCTCCAGGGCGGAACAAAGATAACTGGACTGTGATCCGCACTGTCCCCAGGACGCGATTGATGAGGCGGCCCGTTCAAAATCCTCCCGGGTTGCGGTGGCGGTAAGGCAGATGATATCAAGCCCCAGCCGTTTGAACAGGGGGGCGACATACTCCAGCCCCAGGTTGTTGAACCCCACATAGTTAATGGTATTGTTTCTTTTATCCGATGGTTTTACCCGTGCCCTGGATACCGCGTGGCAATAGGCGTCAAACCCGCTGGCCCAAATCTTCGAGCGTAGTCCCTCCGCGGTGGCAACCTCCACGGGTATGCCCAGCTCTTCCTGCATTTCCACGGCGACGCTCTTAACATCCTCCCCAATGACTGCGGACACACAGCTTGTGGCAATGTATATTTCCACGGGATGATGCCGTTCATAGGCGCCCCGTATACTTTCCTTAAGCTTATCCACCGCGCCGAATATCGTATCCGATTCATTAATGTCGGATGAAAAAACCCGGACGTGGTGCAGCGGCGGTTTCCCCGGAATGACGGGAAGTTTGTTTTTCGCGATGGTAAAACATATCTGCGAACCCGCGCAGCCAACCGGCGCGTGATCAACCACCAGGGTATCATCCAACCCGGCCAGTTGATTAATCGCATGGGTATGGACACAGGAACTGATGGTTTGAAAATCCCTGTTTTTATTTTTCAGGCAGCCGTTGCAGCCCAGGGTTGCCAATTCCTCCAGGGTTCCGTCATATCCGGTAATGGACCCCAGCCTTTGTTCACGGCTCGGGGCTGCCGACACCGCAAGATTTATTCCCATACTGTACTCCTTTTTGTTACCCGGTTAATACCTGCTGTTATTCACCTGGAATAATTCATAGGCCCTTTTGTAGATGGGGTCATCAGGATACCGTTTAAGAATATCTCCGATAGCGTCCTTATAGATGGTAAGGTCCACATGATCCTTAAGATTTATCCCGCCATCGGTATAGTTACCCAGGGTAATATTTACCTGGTTCAGCCCCTCAATTCTGTTATAGAGCGGGTCGGGGCTAACCGGGTTTTTATAGTTCACCAGGCCGCCGCCGTCGTAGGTTTTTTCGGTACCGATATACCGGACCACATATTCCGGTTTCTGTTCGGTATATGTGGACACCGCGCTTACGATTTTTTGGAGGTCCTCCTTGTAGTCATGTTCCGCCCGCAGCTGCGCCCTAAGAACCGCCACGTATGCATCCCGGTTTTCCTTTACCCCGTCAAGATGGGCCGTAAGCCGGCAGCAGAGATAGTAGGGAAGGAATTCCGAAAGATCAAAGGCTTCCTTAAGTCCCGATTCCTCCGCCAGCCACACCCGTTCTGTTGTCAGAATCCCCGCGTCTACCGTACCTTTCCTGATCGCCTCAAGCAGCACATTGTTATCGTCAAAGGGCGTCCATTGTACCTCTTCCGCTTTGTAGTCCGGATACACATTCCGTATATATTCCTGTAACAGGTATACATTGGCGGTGTTGGGATCCCCGCCGATCACCTTGCCCTTCCAGTTTTTAAAATCCCGGAAATCCACATCCGCGTTTTGTTTACTTGAAACCAGGGAATGGCCTTCAACCGCAACTCCGCCGATAATGACGTGGCTGCTCCCCTTTGCTATTGACGAAAGCGCATTGGCGGAAAAGGGAAAAATGTCAACCTTTCTGGTTTGAACCGCCGCTAAACCTGAGGGGACGGAATCGATGGAAACAAATTCTACATTCACCCCCTCTTCCTTGTAGTAGCCCAATTCTTCTGCGGCTACCACCAGGGCGGGGCGTACCGCGTCCTGTACAATTAATCCTATTTTTATCGTCGGCAGGGCTTTTGCCCCATCCTTCGAAGCCGGTTTGGCGCAGCCCGTTAGTATCACTAACCCGGCCAGCAACGTAAGGGCAATACCCTTAAACAGTTTTTCTACACGCATAAATTTCTCCTTTTTTTGTGTATTTTCAATTGAGCGGTTTTTATCTTTTACATGAATATGCTTTCATTTTCAGCCTCCCTAAATAGTTGCCCCTTGGGCGACAACCTTCCCCTGTTCAAGGGCCAATAAATAGTCGCCCCACTTACCGGCCCATTCCCGCAGTTCCGCTATTTCAAGCGGTTTTGGCGCATAGGATTCGGTATGGGCCGCGATCTTTTTTGCCAGCGAACGGTACACATCGGCCTGCGCGGATTGGGGCGCCGCCTCTATGGTGGTTTTTCCCTGAAGCTCGCTTTGGGTCACCGTAATTGAACGGGGAACATACTCCATTATCTTCGTCTGGGTTTGATCCACAAAATCATCAATGATTTCCTTCGAATAGGGGGAACCCATTGAATTGGCAATGACCCCGCCTAAAAGCGCGCCCCCGGACTTGGAATATTTGCTGATGCCCTTGAAGAGATTGTTCGACGCGTAAATCGACATAAAATCCGATGAGGACACGGTGAACACATGTTCCGCAATGCCCTCCCGGATCGGCACCGCAAAGCCGCCGCATACCACATCCCCCAGGACATCGTAAATTACCACATCAAGGTCAAGCTCCTCGAATACCTTCTGTTGCCTGAAGAGTTCCACCGCCGTGATGATGCCCCGTCCGGCGCATCCCACCCCGGGAGCGGGTCCCCCGGCCTCCACGCAGTAAATTCCGTTAAAGCCCTGAAAAATAACTTCCTGGGCCTTAACCGCATGCTTCTCCCGCAGGGTATCCAGCACGGTTGGAATGTACTTTCCGTTCCGCAGGGTGTTTGTCGAATCGCTTTTTGGGTCACAGCCGAACTGCATCACCTTCAGGCCCATTTCGGCAAGCGCTGCGGTCAAATTTGAGGTGGTCGTTGATTTCCCGATTCCTCCCTTCCCATAAATCGCTATCTGCTTAATCGCCTTTGCCACAATAAAAGTCCCCTTTCCAAGAATGTATTCTTATTAAATACATAAAATTAATAAGAATAAGACCATTATTATGATAAAAGAATTTTTTGTCAAGAGAAATTCCGATAAATCATAGAGAAATTATA
>BNUY01000195.1 GCA_025997715.1 Spirochaetia bacterium | reverse complement strand
TTGGGTAAATACAACTGATATTTGCTGACAAATAACTGGTTACTGATATGTTCAGTGGCATATTCCACTAAAACCTGATTCTTGCGGGCGCCCAAAACAATCCCAATTGGCTCATTATCGCCCTCGGTATTTTCCTCTTTGCGAAAATAGTTAAGATACAAATTCATTTGGCCTATATCATTATGTTCAATTTCTCCCCGTTTAAGATCAATCAATACAAAACATTTTAATATACGATGATAAAAAACAAGGTCAACATAATAGTGAGTATTTGCCAGGGTGATCCGGTATTGCCGTCCTACAAAAGCAAACCCCTTCCCCAATTCCAATAAAAACGCGCCAAGATTTTGAATTAACCGGTATTCCAGTTTGTCCTCATGGTAATGATGATGCTCCGGGATACCTAAAAATTCAAATACATACGGATCTTTGATAACATCCTCTGGCCTGTTAAATTCGGTTCCTTTTTCAGCCAGCTTCAAAACTCCTTTTTTATCCTTACTCAATGCCAGGCGATGAAATACCATACTATTCATTTGCCGGCGCAATTCCCGTACGCTCCAGTTTTCCTTTTCACATTGCTTTACATAGAATTGTATTTCCAGCTCATCATCGGCTTTCAGGATTTCAAAATAATGGCTCCAGGTCAATTGTCCAGACAGTGTCTGGATAATTGGAAACTTGAGATAAAACAAGCGTATTTGAAAAAGGTTAGAACGACTAAAGCCCTTTCCGTACTTTACGGTCAAATCCTTTGATAACCGTTCTATGAGTTCTGAACCATATTCTGATTTTTCTTCGCCATGCTGCTCAAATTCGACAATGTACTTGCCGATTTGCCAGTTGGTTTGTACCAGGAGCGTGTTTACCGCATAGGCCGCTTTTTTACGGCCTTCTTGCAGGAGTTGGCCTATTTGAGAAATAAGACCGGTGTAGGGGGTGTTTGCGGGGAGATTAGTCATGTAATCAAAACTCCTATATCATATACTTCATTGGGAGCAATATCCTGTCCTTCTGTCAACTCAATCTCCTTACTTTATCACCTTTACTTTTCCCCCGTCTATGGTGATGTCTTTGATGGGGCCTAAGTTCTTTATGCCGATTGATTCTTTCATTGCTTTTTGCTCCTATCAATCGCTTCCCCGTAGAGATTGATTAACTCAAAGCCGCCGAGCCGGGGATCAAAGATATTTGACCAGGCGTATTTTTGTAGGCGCCACTGAAGAAACTCGACTTGCCGCCAATGGACACCGATTCCTTCCTCATCAAACACCCCCTAGCGCGATACTCCGTATTTTAGTATCTCGTCAAATTGCAGGGCAATGCTGGTTTTCATCTGTTGAAGGGTAAGCAATAGCTCCGGGGGCAGGAGAGATATATCGTCTCTGCCCGGTTCGACATTCGGAATCAGCAATTGGTAGGCCTCAACCTGAAGCGCCCGGGCCAGTTTAACGATGGTTTTGTCACTCACCCATATCCGACAGCCTTCGATACCATTGATCATTTGGGATGAGAGATCAGCGGCTTCCGCCAGTTTTTCCTGCGAAATTCCCAGTATTTTTCTCCTTTTTTTGATGTTCGCCGCCAGCGCTTCCCGGAGTTTTTCCGCTTCCATGCTCATAAATTCCCTATAACCCTCAAAATTGTATTAATCATTATAAGTAGGTATTGACACTCATTAATAATGGCTTTAATTTGTTATTGATAATTGGGGGATTGTCTCATTTTTAATGGGAATTTACGGGAAAGAACATGCGCAATTGGTTTTTATCGATAAAATTTTATCCAAATAGGAGCACTTGGGATGTTCTTTAACTCTATTGATTTCGCGATATTCCTGCCGGTCGTTTTCTTCCTCTACTGGTTTGTTGCCCATAAAAATATCGCGGCTCAAAACGTGCTCATTGTTATCGCAAGTTATGTATTTTACGGATGGTGGGATTGGCGGTTCCTCTTTCTTATACTGTTCAGCACCCTTACCGATTATATCGTCGGCCTGGGGCTGGTAAAACAGGAAGATGCGGCAAAGCGAAAGCTCCTGCTTGGGGCAAGTGTTCTGGTTAATCTGCTTTTTCTGGGCTTCTTCAAATATTACAATTTCTTTGCTGATAATTTTACAAGGGCCTTTACTCTTTTTGGAATGAGTATAAACGCCCATCACCTGAATATCATTTTGCCCGTGGGCATCAGCTTCTACACCTTTCAAACAATGAGTTATTCAATTGATGTGTATAAAAAGAAACTTGAACCGACAAAAGATTTTATCGCCTTTGCCGCCTTTGTTTCATTCTTTCCGCAGCTTGTTGCCGGTCCGATTGAGCGGGCAACCAATTTGCTGCCGCAGTTTTATACCAGGAGAGCATTTGACTATGATAAGGCGGTTGACGGCTGTAAGCAAATGCTCTGGGGATTTTTCAAAAAAATAGTAATAGCGGATAACTGTGCGATTTACGCAAATATGATATTCAATAATTCCGGCGCCTATTCCGGCAGCACCCTGGTCTTAGGAGCATTGTTCTTTACCTTTCAAATTTATGGTGATTTTTCCGGCTATTCGGATATCGCCATAGGAACATCCCGGCTGTTCGGCATCAACCTTATGCAAAACTTTTCCTACCCTTATTTTTCACGGGACATTGCGGAGTTTTGGCGGCGATGGCATATATCATTAACCACCTGGTTCAGGGATTATGTGTACATTCCCTTAGGCGGCAGCCGGCGCGGCGCCTGGATTAGTATACGGAATACCTTTGTCATTTTTATTTTAAGCGGTTTTTGGCATGGGGCAAACTGGACATTTGTTATATGGGGGTTTTTGAATGCAGTGTATTTTTTACCGTTACTGTTATTAAAGAAGAATAGAACCTATGTTGAAATTGCCGCAAAAGGGAAATTATTGCCAAACGGTGGAGAATTGTTAGGTATGATTGTAACATTTAGCTTAACGGTATTTACGTGGATATTTTTCCGCGCTGAAAATATCGGAGACGCATTAAGGTACATATCAGGCATATTTTCCTCTTCATTTTTTTCTATGCCCGAATTGGGGATTGTATCGCCATGGAGTATTGCAAGTGTATGTGCGGCTGTTCCTGTTCTTGTCTGCATGGAATGGATAAACAGGGAAAAAGAATATGGCTTTAAAAAACAGGCAAGAAATAAATGTGTAAGATGGCTGGTTTATATTATTATCGGTATGATGATTATAGAATTGGGCGGCGGCCAACAGGGATTTATCTACTTTCAATTCTAGGGGAAATGATGAAACACTTTGTTATTCAAATCATCAAATTTATGTCTATTCTTGCAGTTTTGCTGATTATACTTATAAGTGGCACTCTTTTGATTGTATCAAAAGGATCATTTAAACTGCCTCAAGATAAAGATATTGTAGTGGTAGGTGATTCCCATACCGAATGTGCAATTGATGACGCTATATTTTCCCGGTCAGTAAATATTTCAAAAAGCGGGACTGCTTATTTGTATTCATATGTCAAATTAAAAAAAATTCTGAATGAAAATGATCATATAGACACTGTCCTTTTATCTTTTATTGATGGCATCCTGGATAAAGAAATGGACAGATGGATACAGGATAATAATAGAATTTATGGATTTATTCCAATTTATTTTTTCTTGCTGAATAAAGAAGACTATTTTGTTTTTAAGGATAATTCAGCATTTATTATGTCTATTTTAGATATCCCGGTAAAAAACGTCAGGGCTATTTTCAAGTATATCATGACCCGTAATATTTCTTATAAAGATTTGCACATTGGCGCCTATCAAAAATTAGACAGGGATAAACTACAGGCGGATATTAGTTCTCAAGAAAACAACAGCGTTCCTGCTGATATACAAGAGGAATATTCACAGTACCAATTGGATTATTTATTAAAGATTGTCAATTTATGTAAAGAAAAAAATGTTGAGTTAATTTTGTTTAAATCGCCTACCTATAAACCTGAAAAATATGGTTCCGGTGAACAATTGTTGTATTATTATAATAAATATTTAGAGGGGGTAAAATTTATTGATTTTTCAGGATATCCTATGCCTGATTATGGATATGGCGATATTGGACATTTGAACTATAAGGGCGCTGAAATATTTAGTAATTTCTTAAATGAAAACTATGATGAAATTATATCCAATATAAAATAACAACGGAAAGAAACTAAAAAACCCCCTCCCCCACCAACTTCTCCGCAATCCCCACATCCGCCGGCGCCAGCCGGTACTCCAACACCCGCCCAATCTCCACCCAGCGATACTCGTCATGCACCCGCAGTTCGATAGCATCGTCCAGCAATTCCGCCATTATGCCGATCAGCCGAATGCTATCATGCTGATCCGCATACACCGTTTCCACAAATATCGATGTAGCCTTGCACCGGACATTGAACTCTTCCAATATCTCCCGTTCCAGACACTCGAAGATGGTCTCACCGGGATCCTGCTTTCCCCCGGGAAACTCCCAATAGCCGGGAAGGCTGCATCGATATTGTAGTGGTAGGTGATTCCCATACCGAATGTGCAATTGATGACGCTATATTTTCCCGGTCAGTAAATATTTCAAAAAGCGGGACTGCTTATT
>BNUY01000194.1 GCA_025997715.1 Spirochaetia bacterium | reverse complement strand
AAAATGCTCTGAATATCACAGATTATCAGATTAATGTAAAGGGATGAAAGTTGTCAAATAGAGATGTTTTTTTTTTTTTCAAGCAGAAGACGGAATACGAGATGGAATCTCGTGACTGAAGTTGAGAAGTGTCCTCTTCCGATCTGGTCCCGCCGGTATCCTGTTGCTCAATAAAAGTCCCGGCTATACCTCCTTTGATTCCCTTAACGCCGTAAAGAAAGCCCTGGGAACCCGCAAGGTGGGGCATACCGGTACCCTGGACAAATTTGCCTCGGGTCTCCTGGTGGTCCTGGCCGGCTGGGCTTTAAAACTGAGCCCCTGGTTTGACCGTTGCGATAAACAGTACGAAGGGGTTATCCGTTTCGGCGTAGAAACCGACACCCTGGACCCGGAGGGCGTTGCGGTAGGGGAGGGGGAAGTTCCCAGCCGGGAACAGCTTGAACAGGCCCTGACCCGGTTCCGCGGCGATATAATGCAGGCCCCCCCGGCATATTCGGCTATTCATATAGAAGGAAAGCGCGCCTATCAGCTTGCCCGGTCCGGCGCGGAGGTGCAGATGGAAAAGCGGCCGGTGACGATCCATGCCCTGGAACTCCGCTCCTACGAGCCTCCCCTGGCCTGTGTGTACGTACACTGTTCCAAGGGCACCTACATCCGTTCCCTGGCCCGTGATATAGCCCTGGCCGCAGGTTCCCGTGCCCACTTGGCTAGTCTGGAACGGAAGCGGGTAGCGGGCTTTGACCTTGGCGGTGCGGTTCCCATGGACTCGCCGGATCTGGCCGCCGCCCTGCGCCCTATCAGCCCGGAAACCTTCAATGCCCTGGCTTTGCCCTGGACGCAGGTAGATGATGCCGCCGCGAAAAGTATGCGTCAGGGGAAGCCTTTGAACAGGCTTTTGGAAGATGTTCCTGAACTAAGAAATTTATCCACGGATTACACGGATTTACACGGATTAAATTCGATTAATAATCTTAAATCCGCGAAAATCCGCGAAAATCCGCGGACAAGTTCTCCTGATTCGGAATCCCTGGGGGTGTTTTGTGACGGCACCTTTGTGGCGGTAATCGTGAAAAAACAAGGCGCCGGTGGTGACCGCTGGGCCTATGGGTATGTTCATGCGGGTGCTTGACTGGGCGGAGTTTGCCGCCGGCGGCATCGCCAAAACCGGAACCGCCATCACTATCGGGGTCTTTGACGGTATCCATCGGGGACATCAGGCGCTGTTGGAACGGGTGCTTTCGTCAGGCTTATACCCGGTGGTGGTAAGCTTTACCCGGAGCCCGAAATTCGTGCTGCGGCCTGAAACCACTGAAGGTGATATCATGGGGGTGGACCAAAAGCTCCGTTTATTTGAACAAATGGAGGTCGCCCTTGCGGTCATGATTGACTTTTCTGAAAAATTCAGTAAACTAAGTGGCAAGGAATTCATCGATCTGTTACAGGATCGGGGTAATCTGCATCGTTTGGTAATTGGCAGTAATTTTCGTTGCGGCTACCGGCATTCTACCGATGCGGCGCTCATTCAAGCAATGAACCGGGCGGCGGGGATCCCCACGGAGGTGGTGGAGCCCCTTATGGCCGGGGGAGCGCGCATCAGTTCAAGCCGTATCCGCGCCGCGATTGCCGCCGGCGGCCTCGTTGAGGCGTCGGCGCTTCTCGGTCGAAGGGTTGAAATTGATTTTGCCGGATTGTCCGCTACCCCCGGACCCGGCGGAGTACGTTTTGACTTGGCCGCCAAAAACCGAATCATGCCGCCGCCCGGCCGGTACCCGGTAGTACTTTTCGAGGATTCCCCGGCAGGGATAGAAACGGAGGTTTCCATCAATAAGGATGGCGTTTTTATTCCGACACCTTTCAATGCGGTGCGCATTGAATTTGTAAACGGTTCCCCATAGGAGTGTAAATAAATGGCTTTAACCAAAGAAACGGTAACTTCCCTGGTAAACAAGTTCGGTAAAAACGACAAAGACACCGGAACATCGGAAGTACAGATCGCCCTGCTCACGGAGCGGATCAACCAGCTCACCGAGCATTGCAAGCAATTCAAGAAGGATAAGTCCAGTCAGCGGGGCTTATTAATCCTCGTCGGACAACGCCGAAGAATGCTGAAATATTTTCAGCGGACCAATCTGGAGAAGTACCGGGTTCTGATCAAAGAGCTTGGTCTCCGCAAGTAAAGCACCGTCAACGACGGCGCCACAGCCCGGCGCTCGTTTAAAAAACGTGCGCCGGTATTATGCAGAAAAGAAAGACAGGAGTATATGGTTCAACGAGTAAGTTATCAAATTGCCGGCAAGGAATTGACCCTTGAGACCGGTAAAATTGCGAAACAGGCCGGCGGGTCCGTATTCGCCCAATACGCGGGTTCCGTGGTAATCGCCACGGTTTGTTCATCGGCAAACGCCCAGGAAGGCCTGGACTACGTCCCCCTCACGGTGGACTACAACGAGAAGTACTACGCCGCCGGGAAGATCCCCGGAGGCTTTATCAAGCGGGAGACCCGGCCCAAGGACAAGGAAATCCTGGTGTCCCGGCTCATCGACCGGCCCATGCGGCCCCTCTTTGACAAGCGCTTCGGCAGGGAAATCCAGGTGGTGCCCACTACCATTTCCACCGACATGGTTAACCCCCCGGATATGCTGGCAATTGTCGCCGCCTCCGCTGCGGTTCATATTTCGGACATCCCCTTTGGCGGCCCCGCTGCCGGGGTACGGGTTTGCGCCGTTGACGGCCAGCTCATCGTCAATCCCACCTACGAGGAAATCGAAAAGTCCACACTGGAAATCGTGGTTGCCGGAACGAAGGAAGGGATCACCATGGTGGAAGGGGGGGGCAAGGAGGTCGATGAGGACCTGATAATTGCCGCCCTGGAAAAGGCCCAGCAGACGATCACCGAACTCTGCAATCTGCAAGACAAACTCCGGGAACTGGCGGGAAAGGAAAAGCTTCCCCTCACCGATGTGCCCTACACCCTGGAAAACGCCGATGCTATCCGTTCCGCCGCTTATGTTCGGCTGGAAACGGCTTGCTTCCTCAAGGGCAAGCAGGAACGGCACAATGCCATCCATGAAGTTAAGGCGGATCTTGCCGCCCAGTATAAGGCGCAGCTTGAGGATGAAAACCAGAAGAAGCTCTTTGACGCGCTTTTTGAGGATCTGCAATACGAAATACTCCGCGCATCAATTCTGAACAAGGGCATCCGGGTGGACGGCCGGGGCACCGAGGATATCCGGGACATCACCTGCGAAATAAACATCCTCCCCCGGACCCACGGTTCCGCCCTCTTTACCCGTGGCGAAACCCAGGCCCTGGTGGTTACCACCCTGGGCACGGTTTTTGACGAGCAGATCTTTGACGATATTGAGGGGGACAAGCGGGAAAACTTCCTCCTCCACTACAACTTCCCCCCCTATTCGGTGGGCGAGACGGGCCGTATGGGCACGGGACGCCGGGAAATCGGCCACGGCAATTTGGCCCGCCGCTCCCTGGAAGCCATGGTACCCAAGAAGGCGGAATTCCCCTACACCATCCGGGTGGTTTCGGAGATCATGGAATCCAACGGTTCCTCCTCCATGGCCTCGGTCTGCGGTGGTACCCTCGCCATGCTCCACGCCGGGGTTCCCATGAAGAAGCCCGTGGCGGGTATTGCCATGGGGCTCATTACCGAAGGGAAGGGCGGCCCCGGTGACCGATACGCCGTGCTGTCCGACATCCTGGGTGACGAGGATCACCTGGGGGACATGGACTTTAAGGTGGCCGGTACCCAGGACGGGATCACCGGGTTCCAGATGGACATCAAGATTGCCGGGGTTTCACCGGAGGTGATGCGGAAAGCCCTGGACCAGGCAAAGCGGGGAAGGCTCCACATCCTGAACATCATGAACCAGACCATCAGCAAACCGGTGACGGAGATTAGCGAGTACGCGCCGAAGATTGTCACCATGAAAATCGAGATCGACAAGATCGGCGCACTCATCGGCCCCGGCGGCAAGAACGTCAAGGCCCTCTGCGAGCAGTACAGCGTTACTATCAACACCGAAAACGACGGGACCGTGACGATTTACGGCAAGAACACCAAGGATGCCGAGGCTGCCAAGGCGGCGGTGACCGGCATTGTGGCGGACCCCGAGACAGGCCGAGTGTACAACGGCGTGGTAAAGCGGATCATGGACTTCGGCGCATTCGTAGAAATACTGCCGGGCAAGGAAGGCTTGGTACATATTTCCAAACTTTCCCGTGAGCGAATCTCCGTGGTTACCGATGTTCTCAAGGAAGGCCAGGAGATCCCGGTCAAGCTCCTTGAGGTCGATAAGATGGGGCGGCTCAACCTCTCCTATATTGACGCCATTGATCCCGACGGCGCCCCCGCCGAAGAGCCTCGCAGTGAGCGCCGTTTTGACCGCGGAGACGGAGACCGGCCCCGCCGCAATGACCGTGATCGGCCCCGCCGTTACTAGGGTGGAATTTTTAACCGCAAAGTCAAAGAAGTTGAAAAAGGAAGAGAAAGAGTTTTGAACCGCAAAGGCGAAGAAGTCGAATAAGGAAGAGGAAGATGAAGAGTTTTGAACCACGAAGGACACAAAGGAATAAAACAGTTAGTTTCTCTTCCCTTTCTT
>BNUY01000193.1 GCA_025997715.1 Spirochaetia bacterium | reverse complement strand
AAGAGTTTTCCCCTTTATCCACGTAACATTTTTTTGTTCCAGGAGATCATCGTTAATAAAATTGATACTCTTCGCGTCCCGTTCCCCGGAGATAAACCGGTGGAGCATACACCGGGAGTAAACTTCCGTATCCTCGGAAACGATGATGATTTCGTCATCGGGCTTTTCTTTTAAGATTCTGTGGGCGGCGCTGATGCCTGCGGCTCCGGCGCCTAATATCAGATGTTTCATGCGTATGCCTCCTCAACATGGATGGCCTTTTTTGGACAGACCCGTACGCAGTTCGGCCCCTCAGGGTCATCCTTACAGAAATCACATTTAAGGATACGCGTATGGGTTACCCGGTCGGGCTTGATGTTTCCGTAGGGGCAGCTCATGACGCACATAAAACAGACGCCGCAGCGTTTCTCGTCGTACTGCACATGCCCGGTCTCCGGGTCCTTTGCCAGGGCTCCGGACATACAGGCGCCTGCACAGTCCGGTACGGAGCAGTGACGGCAGAAAATCGGGAAGTAGCCTTTTTTACCATTAGCAACGATGGTGTGCCGGGCTTCGTTTTTGGGATCAAGAAGGTCGAGGTCATAGGTGGTCCCCGGTGTCGTTCGGTGGGCTTGCATGCAGGCAACTGTACAGTTCTTACAGCCGTCGCACTTTTCCTGATCGATAAAAATTCGTTTCATGATCAGCCCCCTTAAATCTTCAAGGCCCTGCGTTTTTCCTGGATGATCTTCTCAAGCAGGTCAGCAGATTCTTTAGCGTCCGCGTTGATAATCACCTGGCCGCCGGTGAGGGACTTCATGTCCTCTGTCAGCACTTGGACAGCAACCTTACTGCCAGTGATAAAGGGCGGCAATCCCAGGTGGAGGGGCAGCCCCAGAGCGAGGCCGAAACAGCCATCCGCCAGGGCCTGCTCTTCCAGCCATTGCGCGGCAGAAAGTACCAGGGGGAGCTGGGGTATATCAATGTCAAGGGCCTCGGCCAGTTCGGTAACCACAATCTCCAGCCGGCCAATGGCAAGGCAGGGCCCGAAGTTGAGCACCGGCGGTATGCCGAGCTTCTTACAAACAGCCCTGAGTTTCGGCCCCGCGAGATCCGCCGCTTCCGGTACCATGAGGCCGCAGTTTTCGATGCCCCCGGAGGAACAGCCTGCGGTAAGTACGAGGATGTCCCGGGCGATTAGTTCCTTTGTCAGGTCAACGGTCAGCACATCGTGGCCCCCCGCAACCAGGCTGGAACAACCCACCACACCGGCAACACCTTTTATGTCACCTGAAACAATCAGATCCACCAGGGGTTTCCAATTGCCGCCGAGGAATTTTTTGAGGGATACTTCACTCACCCCGGTAAGGGTATTCTCGTAGCCGTGATCCGGGAACAGGTTCAGTTTTACTTTTGGACGCCGCTCCTTATAGGAAGCGATAATCGCGTCGATGATCTCCTCGCTGTGTTTTTCCCGGTCCGCAAACACAAACTGTTTGAGTTCCGCATTAGCCTTTTTTACCACACTATCAATACATATCTGCTTGATGTGCAGGGTATCGCATACCGTTTCAATCCCCGGTAATGTGCAGTTAAATTCCGAAAGCACCGCGTCAATAGCGCCGGTGGCGAGGATCGCCTCGGAGGTGTAGTTGTTCCCCGCATGGCCGTCGAAAATCTCCGTGTAGTGGGCGCCCCGTAGCTGCAGGTCCTGCCCAACACAGGTGCAGCCCACCAGCTTAAAGCCCTTTGCCCCAATGGCTTTCGCCTTTGCGACAATATCCGGGGCGATGAGCCTATCCTGGAGGTGTACAAACATGGTGTGCTGATGGCCGGTAATCATGATGTTGATGTAATCGGGATCGATAACCCGTAAGCCCACCGGGGCCATGCGGATCTCCGGTTCGCCGAGCAGCACA
The DNA here is from genome assembly GCA_025997715.1 of Spirochaetia bacterium. GTDB lineage: Bacteria > Spirochaetota > Spirochaetia > Treponematales > Breznakiellaceae > Termitinema. The sequence goes on along the minus strand of BNUY01000193.1, from coordinate 2,718 downwards.
TCGTTTAATAAATTAGTGAGGGTGAGCCCGTAGATTCCCGTGGCAATGCCCAAACGCAGGCAATCAAGCAGCATATTTACCGGATCGGAGTTCAGGTTGGTGGAACACTTGACCACCCCGTGGAAGACCTCGGACTTGCCGCCGCCGGGGAGAATGCCCAGTTCTTTCCATACCTTAAACCGGGGCGGGTAGGCCATCTTTTCTACCAGGTCCATCCTGACGTATTCCGGCTTGTAGAGATCCGTCAAAACCGCATCTGCCACATTGAGGGCTTTCTCGTGATTATCCTTGCCGCTGACCCCGAAGGTTTTGCAGAGCCGTTCCAGCGTTTCCAGTCCCTTGAGATTGCCTTTGCCTAGGGCGGTGTTTTTCAGGTTGAGCGCGGTATTTTCCACCACATGCAGATAGCAGCCGGCCCCCGACGCTACCGTCCGCAGAAAGTTCCGGGTAACCATAACATCCGCCGTGGCCCCGCAGATGCCCCGGGGGGATTCCGGCGTTATCCGGCAGGGGCCGTTGGCGCAGAGCCGGCAGCATACCCCCTGCAGGCCAAACCCGCATTTTGTTTCCTGGCTTTCCACCCGGTGGTGGGAAGTTTCCATCGGCAGCTTGGCGATAAACCCTTCCAGGGGCTTATCCGCGCTGGCACAGGTCGAACACCCGTAGTAACTCTCATTCATGTACACGCTCCTCAAAAAATTGGTGAATCCGGATGAAAATTATCCGGATTATCTTAAAAAATTTCTGACAATCTTTTTTCCTTTAACCCCGCCACTATCAGCGCCTGAACCCGGGCAAGTTCGGTATGGATTCCGCATCGTTTCTTCCCCCTGCCATTTCGGGGACACCGGTACCCGCGGCCCAGACATTCGTTGAGCAGCGGATTTTCGTCCACCGCCGTTATCACATCAAAAAGGGTAATTTCGCCGGTACTTTTTTCCAGAGCGTATCCTCCGTTGGCCCCCCGGTAACCCTGCACGATACCGGCCTTTTCAAGTTTCTTCAGTATCTTATAGCCGTACTGAAACGGAACCAGTTCCCCGTTGCAAATATCCTGAACCGTCTTCCTCCCGCCATCGGCAAGCTCCCGGATAATCCGCGCCCCGTAATCCGCTTCTTTGGTGATAAACATGGTATAAGTATACGGATACTGGATAATAATTGTCAAGATAATTTCTTTAAAAAAAAGAGTAAATTTTTGAAGATTTATCCGAAAAAGCCCTTGCGGGAATGGGTTTTTTTTGCTAATTTTTTTTAAAAGGAGTTATATATGAAAGCACATACCATTTCAGATTCAGTTTATTGTCTCCACGCGGACATCGAAGCGCCGGACCTGTTTGAAGGAATTTGGCCCATCCCTCAGGGCGTTTCCCTGAACTCGTATATCGTAAAGGGTGACAAGATCGCCCTCATCGATCTGGTACGTGACTGGGGCGGGGCGCCGGGGCAGATTGAAGATGCTTTGACGTCTATCGGCATCAGCTTTGATCAGGTTGATTACCTTATCCTGAACCACCTGGAACCGGATCATACGGGCTGGCTCCGGGAATTCCGGCAAAAAAGCCCCAAGGCGGAGATCATTGCCACGGCCAAAGGGATAAATCTGGTCAAATCCTTCTATAAAATAGAGGATGGGCTGCGGGCGGTAAAGGACGGGGAAACCCTGGACCTGGGCAAGGGCAAGGTCCTGACCTTCCGGGAAGCGCCGAATATCCACTGGCCGGAAACTATGGTCACCTGGGACGGTGAATCCGGGACCCTTTTCCCCTGTGACGCCTTCGGCTCCTATGGCACCCTGAGGGAGCGGATCTTTGACGACGAATATAGCGAGGCGGAACACGCCGCCTTTGAACAGGAGAGCCTCCGCTACTATGCCAACATCGTGGCGTCTTTTTCAAGTTTTGTGGAAAAGGCGGTGGAGAAGGTTTCTGGATTAGATATCAAGTGCATCGCCCCCAGCCACGGCATCGTCTGGCGGAAGGAACCCAAGAAGATCATCGCCCGCTACCTCAAATATGCTTCCTACGCGAAAGGTCCCGCGGAAAAGGAAATCGCCATCATCTGGGGGTCCATGTACGGGAATACCAAGCGGGGGCTGGATGCGGTAATCCGGGGCATCGAAAGCGAGGGGGTTCCTTACTCCATCCACCGGGTCCCGGACGAAAATGTGTCCTGGGTCCTGGCGGACGCTTACAAGAGTACCGCTCTGGTTATCGCCATGCCCACCTACGAATACGCCATGTTTCCCCCTATGGCCTTTGTGCTGGATATTTTCCGGCGCAAGCATATCATCGGGAAAACCGTGCTGCGGATCGGGTCCTGGGGCTGGGTCGGGGGCGCGAAAAAGGACTACGAGGCTGCCATTGAGCCCCTCAAGTGGACCAGCCTGGAAAGCTGTGAATGGTCGGGAGCCCCGGACGAAGCCACCTTGAAATGCCTGGAAGAAAAGGGACGGGAACTGGCCCGGGCGGTGTTGGCTATCGGATAAAAATTCAAAAAATATGAAAAAAACACTTGACAAAGTTTCAATAATGAATAATAATAGTTATTATTATTATTTTTGGAGGACGATATGGCTGAAGTAAAGTATCAAGGCGAGATTGTGCAGGAGGACTGCACCGTGTATTGCAAAACCTGCAATAAAACCATTGAGTTGAAAAAGGGTGAAGAAATTCCGCTCTGCTGCGGGAAGCCCATGGAAAACATGGGCTAATGCGG
>BNUY01000192.1 GCA_025997715.1 Spirochaetia bacterium | reverse complement strand
GCCAATCAGTTGAAGGCCTGGAGGGTCTTGGATTGTAAAACTTACCGATTTTTGAACCTATCGCCAATGCAGCGTGTATTGGGGCTCCTTTTTCAAAACCCTCCGTCTTTTCTGTGGAAATTACTTCATGAAAACATCGCAAATACTCTTCATGGTATCATGCGCCGGTTTTTCGGAACCCAGCGCAAAAAATATTTTCTCAAGGAGTTTCATATGCGAGGAGGCATTATATGGCAGGTTCAAAAATCGGTAAGTTTTACAATCCAAGACCCTCCAGGCCTTCAACTGATTGGCCATTCAGGGTACCCCCATGGGGGAAGCGGCGATTCCGCCTTTAAATAGACGTGTCACAATATGCCTCCAACATCTTCAAGATGTTAGAAGTATAACACCGGGAATTAGGAACGGTCAAGGGAATTCGATAAAAATTTATCGAATAGCTTTTTAAAATAATTCGATTGTAGTTTCAATGATAAATGGGAACAGCGCTTCGTTTATAGAAGTGAATTTAACCCCATACAAGCCGCCCCAATGGCCCCCGCGTAGAGCCCCTGGGGCAAAAACTGTACATCAATGTTGAGCACCTGGGAAAGCGCCCTGCGGATGCCGGTACTTTCCGCGAGTCCGCCTGATAATACCGCCGGAGAGTGAAGGCCGACCCTTGCGGCAAGGCTGCTTATCTTTACCGCAAGGGACCGCGCCACCCCTCCTACAATTTCTTCCCGGCTGTGCCCCTTTGCCAGGAGCCCGATGATTTCCGATTCCGCGAATACCGCACAGGTACTGTTCAGTTGAATGGATTTTTCTGCGGCGAGCAGTTCGTCCATGAGGGATAAATCCGCCTTAAACCGTTCCAGGATCATCTGCACAAAGCGGCCCGTACCGGCGGCGCATTTGTCGTTCATTTGAAATGATGTCACCCGGCCGTTCTCCACCGCGATGACCTTGCAGTCCTGCCCGCCTATATCAATCACCGTCCGCGTCTCCGGCATAAGGTAGCCGGCGCCCCGTGCGTGGGCGCTTATTTCGGTGACGGCGCCGGTCCGTTCCCGCACCGTGTCCCGCCCGTATCCGGTGGCGATCACCGGTATATCGGCAACAGTATCACTAAGGGCGCCGGCTGCGCGGGCTGTGCCTTTCAGTTCCGCCAAAACCCGGGAGGCGCTTTCCTGCAAATCCCACCCGGTTGGCAGCACAGAAACGGCTTCGATGCGATTTGCGCTGAGCAGCACCCCCTTGCACAGGGTTGAACCGCAGTCTATGCCGATGGCGTATCCGCCCGTTCCGTCCATTTACAGCATCTCGATAAAGGCGGCGGCGCGGGTTTTAAGCTGCTCCGTGTCCCCGGTGGAATAATCGGTCTCAAGGCTCATGAAAGGTATGTTACGGGTCTTGAGGAATTCCCCAATGGTATGTGATTCTATGGCGTAGGTATGGCAGGACTGCAATACCATTTCCAGCACCCCGTCGGCCTTGAATTGATCACAGAGCCGTCCCAGCAGTTCCAGCCGGTTGGGGTTGGGGCTCATCACACTGCATCCTATGTTGAGGTAATAGTCGCAGAGTGCCTCGTAGGGGTCGGCGGACTCGTCAACCTGCCGGTCAAACTGTTTTGCCCCGGTACAGTTTTCATAGGCCACCACCACGGCCCCGCTTTCCTCAATGACCCGGGTGAACTTTTCCGTGACCCCCCCCGTGGGACAGCCGGTAACAATGATGCGCTTTGCGTTTGCGGAAACCGGGCGCTTGCCATTCTCGTATTCGTTAGTAATACTACTGATGGTCCCTTCTAATTCTTTTACTTTTTGTTCGTGGCTGAATTTGAACTGGGTTCCGAACAGTATTTGCAGCTGCTGCAAACCGAAGAAGGGCGGGGGAGTCATCACCGATAGTTCATACAGTTTTTTCAAAAGTGCCCGTTCCTTGTTCCGTTCCTTTATGGCCCGGCGCAGTTTTTCTTCCGTAATGGTGACGCCGAATTTTTCTTCCACCCGTGTCTTTAAGCGTTTGATTTCTTCCATCCAGAGTGCACGGGATGACGGCTTGTCCTGGCTGTGGGGAAGTTCCATCACATGAACATCCTTGATCTTGCCCAACAGTTCGTACATTTTTATTTTCCCATCGCAGGTGGTTTCACCCACCACCAGATCGGAAAAGTACATGTAGGGGCATTTATCGGCGGCGGCGAACCCGTAGGAAGCCTTTATGAGGGGGCAGAGGTTGCGGGGGAGCACCTTCTCCGCCTCACCGATGGTTTCATCGCTGGTGGAACAGAGGCCCACCGGGATGAGACCTACGGCGAGGAAAAGCTCCACCGGGACATAGGTACAAAAGGTTCCCACAACCCCCTTGCCCTGTTCCTTCAGATTCTTCATGGCGATAAAGCCCTGCTTGCGGGCATCCGAAAAGGATTCAAAAATATCCGGTAAGGTTTGGGTTGTAGGTTTAGACATAATAATTCTCCTATGCCTTTGCCGTTGTTTTTTTCGTATACGAAAAGGCAAAAACGGTAATGACGATGAACCCAATGAGCACGGCGATTTTCCCGTTTACCGGTACACCGGCGGGAGAAGCGGCGATGCCGAAATTATGGGCAATGGCCCCGGCAACTAAAAATCCCAACACGGAAAAGCCCGCGTCGGAGTTGCCTTCCCCGGCCATGACAAGCTGCCGTAGGGGACAGCCGCCTAAGAGCACGGAGCCATAACCGACTAAAGCCAGTCCCAAAAAGTTAAACACACTATCGGTGTGGGCGATGGGCTGGCCGGTAAAGCCGAGCTTAAAGTTCCCCAACGCAAGGTTGCCGATGAGGGCGGCGACAAAGACAGCAACATAGCCCCAAAACATGGTGGGATTTTTGATGAGCACAATGTTACGGATACTGCCCGACATACACAGACCGCTTTTTTGAACAAGTGCGCCGATAATTATTGCCGCAATAAGAGCAATGACAATCGGGGCGTGCATGGAGCCGGGACCCGCTTCGCTAAATCGTATAAAGGCGGGCCTGATAATAAGGAAGGCCAGCAACACCACGGCGAGGATGGTCATAATAATACCGTTGGAAGCATTTTGCGGTTTCGTTTCCCCAAAAGAAAAACCTTTGCGGATAAATATACTGCCGATACCGACCCCGGCGCCAAACCCGATGAGCCCGACCAGGGCGTTTAAATCCCCGCCCCCAAGCCTGAGCATTACCCGCAACGGGCATCCCAGGAAAATCAACGCGCCTATCATCACAAAAAAGGCGATGAAGAACCGGGACAGGGCGGCTGACCCACCCTCACTTTTCCACTCACCCTTGATCCGGGACAAGAGAAAGGCCCCCAATATAAACCCGAGGATCTCCGGCCGTAAATACGAAGGCGCTGCGGCGACATCAAGCCCTAAAGCGCCGGCGGTATCCCGGATAAAACAGGCCGCGCAAAGACCCATGTTCGCGGGATTTCCCAGTTTAGTAAGCATGACCGCCAAGCCGCCGATGACGACGCCGGTCCCGATAAGCCAAAAGATACCGTTATCCTTTGTTTTGATTCCCATACATTTCTCCTCCAAAAATATATTTTATTGATATCTTTCAATCAATAATTTCTTCATCTGCCACCGTATCGCTTTCCACGGTAATGGCATAATTACAGGAAACGCCAAGAGCCCTGTTCCCCTTTATTGAAAGGGTGAGAGGAAGAACGTAAAGCAGGATCGAAAAATAAGGGGGAGCCTTCACCGGATAGGCAGGATTAAACCGGTTTGTACAATACATGTTCTTAAAATCCAGGACCCTACGGGCCTTAACAGGATTACCCATTCATGGCACTCCCTTTAGGGAAGTGACAATCCCGTCTTTAAACACACACGTCAAAAGATGCCTCCGCTATTTTCCATACTATAACAGAATAAATTCCTTCTGTCAAGTTTTTTCTGTGAGTCTAGGATAAACGCATAAGAGAAGAAAAAAACCGCAAAGGCGCCGAAGGCGACAAAGGGAAGAAGAGGATACTCCCTGGACCCAGAAATGAGTGGACTTCGTAGGCACAATTCAGTATTTTTTTAGCCGGATTCTCTTGTTCTTTCTTTCCTTCGTCGCCTTTGGCGCCTTCGCGGTTAAAATTCTTCTCTTTTCTTCATTATTTTTCATATGCGTTTATCTTGTTGTGAGCCTAGTTTATAGTATGTTATAAATACTATCATATTACTAAGCGGTATTATAAACCGCGAGAATCCTCTTATCCCCGACCCGCTGCGTCAATCCCTGGGAATCCAGAAATTCCAGCATGGCGAAGGTATCTTTTCTCCCGGCGCCAATGAAATCGCGTACAGAGGCGACCGTTATATCACCATTCATCGAAACAAGCGCGGTAAGGAGTTTCTCCCGCATCTCACGGGAAAACAGAAACCCGTCTGCTATTATTCGCAGATCGTCCTGTTCCCGTAGATATGCCATCGCCCGCTTCATATCGGAGGATGAAACCTTCAGTTTTTCTTCGAGCTCCGGCAGTCTTAAAAGATTGAAGCCCGCAGATGCCACCGCATCCCTTGCGCGCTCCACAATAGTAATCAATTTGCCCTCCGGAGACGACCGGCGGTAATCCGCCGCCCGGTAATAGATTTTCCCAACATCGACC
>BNUY01000191.1 GCA_025997715.1 Spirochaetia bacterium | reverse complement strand
CAGCGTTCATTGTGAAAACGCAGGGCTTCGATGAAACGGCAGCTTTAGAAGCCGCCGAATCCATGATGCGGCAACTTCCCGCATGGGTAGCGCATTTTCAGGAAAATGAATGAACAAGGATTGAACATGGCAAAATTAAGCACGGTTTCAGAAGCAGAGCTTCAAGAAATAATGCCGACGCAGATATATTCGCATTGGCTATCTGTCATTCATAAGATTCGCAGCCTTTACGATATGGACGAGGAATGGGATAAGGGCGGGAAAACCGCCAAGAATGTACTCCGATTCAGGCGTGGCGGCAAAACGCTCGTCTCCTTGTTCCCGAAAGAAGACGGCATAGGGTTGATGGTTGTTCTCGGCAAGGATGAGAGCGAGAAGTTTGAGTCTACTCTTCCGACATTCAACAGTAAAGTGGTTAAGGAGTATGAATCAGCCCGGACGTATCACGATGGCAAATGGATAATGTTCAATTTGCCTGACCAGGATGTTGAAAACGACCTGCCGGTGTTGCTTGCATTAAAACGCAAGCCAAACAGAAAGGATATTTGAGGGTATCTGTATGAGTACGATAATAGAACTTTTGGAAAATATTGATAAAATTCACACAACACCGATGGGGGCGGAACGCATAAGAAAAAACCTCTGTTTGACCATTTCTGATGTAGTCCTATGGTGCAAACAAAAGATACAGGAGCCAAAAGCCGAAATTACCCGTCACGGTAAGAATTGGTATATTCGTATCGACGGCTGCGAAATAACCGTAAACGCCCATAGCTGCACAATAATAACGGCGCACAAGAAAGGGGTTAACGCATGAGCAAATTATCAAATTTGATAAATATTGGAAAAGAACTTGAAAGACAATTAAATGCAATAGGAGTAAAGACATTTGATGAATTAAAAAAAATCGGGAGCAAAAAGGCATGGTTAAAAATACGTGATATGGATTCATCGGCCTGTTATAGTAGATTGTGTGCGCTCGAAGGGGCAATACAAGTTTTCATTTCTTAAACCTCCAAAATTTATTTCGTGATGAGCGACATATAGAAGCTCACCAATTCATCTTTGTATCGTTTGATTACAGACTGCCCCGGCGCAAACCATTCGCTGTTCTGTAAGTAGTAGTACACCAGCCCCATCCATGTGTTGAACATCAGATGAAGGGGGAGTTTCTTTATTCTGCCCTGGCGGATTCCACGTTCAGCGGCAATTTCAAAATGGTGTGCGTTGGCAGAACGCAGGGAAACGAGCATGTTTTTCATAAGAGGCGGCAGGGTATGGGTTTCCATAACCAGATGTTTATAGAAAGCTTCATGGTCGGCTACAACCGCAAGGAACCCCCTCAAAAGTGTTTCAAGGTCATCCCCCGCTTCCGCAAGGCGATGCATTTTTTCACCGAGACCTTTGAAAAACCGCTCCAGGGTACAATGGAGCAAATCTTCCTTCGCCGGGAAATGCAAAAATACCGAGCCATGCGCCAAGCCCGCTTCCTGTGCGATTACGCCTACGGGCACGGAAAAGCCCTGTTCCGCATATACCCGCATGGCGGTTTCCAAGATGTGTTCCCGTGTCGCTTCTTTTTGAAGCCGGCGCTTTCCTTTTTCCATATAGTGACACCTTAATCACTGACTTTATAGTCATTATAATGGCCTCTAATTGGAAAAGTCAAGAGGGTTTGATGTTTTTCGCAGGGCCAGCGCATAGTTGCATGAGATGAAAAAGAATTTTAACACAGGAGAGCACAAAGAAAGAAAAAAGGAGGACACTGAGGGAAGAATGAAGGAGTAAGTCTCTATTTTCCTCATTCTTTCTTCCTCTGTGCCCTCCTGTGAAACCTCCGTGTCCTCCGTGTTTGCTCCTTTCTTCATTCTTTATCATAATGGATGACTAAAAGTTTCGGTTATACTATAATCGTAAGGTATATGGGGGTGGGGCTTACGTATGACAAAGTTTAATTTTTTATCCCCCCTGAAAGGGAAAACCGGCATTGAAGATTTTCCCCTGCTGCCCCTGCGGGAGCTGGTCCTGTTTCCCCATACGGTTATCCCGATTTTTATTACCTATAAAAGCGGCATCACCGCCCTGGAAGACGCCCTGAAACGGGACAGCCGCCTCTTTGCCGCCTGCCTCAAGGAAAGCCCGCTTCCGGACAAAGGAAAGGATGCGCCCTCCCCCACTCCCGCCGGAACCCCTTCAAATTATCCCCTGGGCTTTGACGGGGAAACCCATGCGGCGGGGACCGTGGTCCGGGTGCTCCAGCATATGAAGCTTCCGGACAATACGTTCCGGGTGGTGCTCCAGGGGGAATACCGGGGGACCATTGCCGCGACACAGAAGAAGGGCGGCTTTGCCATGGTTTCCGTTGAACCTATGGTATCCCCCGAGCCCCCGGAGGGCGACGAATCCCAGGCGCAGGCCCTGATACGGGCGGTCCAGAAGTCCTTCGCCCAGTATGCGGAGTATTCCAAGAAAATCAGTACCGAAACCATCCTGGCGGTGGAAAAATCGGAAAGCCCGGAGCGGGTGGGCAACCTCATCTGCAATTCCCTGGCGATTAAGCCGGACCGGAAAGTAGCGCTCCTCTCCATTCCGGGGATCGGGGAACGGATGGAGGCGATTCTGGAGGCCCTGGAGACGGAAAATGAGATCTTCGGTATCCAAAAGAATATCCACGGCAAGGTTAAGAGCCGGATGGATAAAAACCAGCGGGAATATTACCTCAACGAACAGCTCAAGGAGATTCACAAGGAACTGGGCAAGGACGAAGCGGAGGATGAGTTTGCCGAGATGGAGCGGGTGATTGCGGAGCGGCAGCCCGGCGAGGAGGTGCTGCTCAAGGCCCGGAAGGAAATCAAACGCCTGCAAAAGCTCCAGCCCTTTTCCCCGGAAGCGGGGGTGTTGCGGGCGTACCTGGAATGGATCGGGGACCTGCCCTGGAGCGAGACCACCACTGATTCCCGGGACCTCAAGGAAGCGGAGCGGATTCTGAACGAAGATCACTTTAACATGAAGAAGGCCAAGGAACGGATACTGGAGTTTATCGCGGTCCGCCAACTGGGCCTTAAGGGAGAGGAAAACAAGGGGATCAAGGGGCCAATTCTCTGCTTTGTGGGGCCGCCGGGGACGGGGAAAACCAGCTTAGGGAAGTCCGTGGCCCGTGCCCTGGGCCGCAACTTCGTGCGGGTATCCCTGGGGGGTGTCCGGGATGAGGCGGAGATCCGGGGTCACCGGAAAACCTACGTGGGAGCCTTGCCGGGGAAGATCATCCAGTCCCTGCGGAGGGCATCCTCGGTGAACCCGGTGTTCCTCCTGGACGAAATCGACAAGCTCTCCAGCGACTTTCGGGGCGACCCGGCCTCGGCCCTCCTTGAGGTGCTGGACCCGGAGCAGAACGCCGCCTTTACCGACCACTACATGGAAGTTCCCTACGACCTTTCCAAGGTGCTCTTCATCGCCACCGCCAATTCCCTCCACACCATCCCCTACCCTCTCCTGGACCGGATGGAGATTATCGAGATTCCCGGCTACGGGGAACAGGAAAAGCTGGCCATCGCCAAACAGTTCCTGGTTCCCAAGCAACTGGCGGAGAACGGCCTTGATACGGCACGGCTTCGGTTTAAGGACGACGCCATCCTGGAAATTATCCGGCACTGGACCATGGAGTCCGGGGTGCGGAGCCTGGAGCGGGAAATCGCCCGGTGCATCCGCCGCATCGCCCGGTACGCGGTGGAGAAAGGCTACGGCTCCGGCGAGAAGGCCCTGGAAACCTTCACCAGAACGGTGCGCCGGGGGGATTTAGAAAAACTGCTGGGACGGCGGGAGTACAAAAACGATGTGGTGTTCAAGGAGGCACGGGTGGGGGTCTGCTACGGGTTGGCCTGGACGGAAACCGGGGGGGCCATGCTGCCGGTGGAGACCAGCAGTTTTGAGGGCAGCGGGGAACTGATCATGACGGGCAATTTGGGGGATGTGATGAAGGAGAGCGCCCGGATCGCCCTGTCATACCTCCGGAGCGTCCAGGAGGATTACGAGTTCAAGGTGACCGACATCGGCAAAACGGATTTCCACATCCATGTGCCGGAAGGCGCCATCCCCAAGGACGGGCCTTCGGCGGGGATTGCCCTCGCCGCATCGCTGTTGTCTACCCTCTGCGGCATTGCCCCTAAGCCCGCCATCGCCATGACCGGGGAGCTGACCCTCACGGGGCGTGTCCTCCCCATTGGGGGCCTCAAGGAAAAACTTCTGGCGGCTATCCGCAACGGCATGGAACGGGTGATCCTCCCGGCTGACAACAAAGAGGACTGGGACGAACTGGCCGCAGACCCTGGCCTGAAGGAACTGCGGGGGGGCTTTGGCGGTAGATTTTGTGGAGACCGCAGCGGAGGCGTTTGGAATACTGTTTAGTGGGCCGTGATGAATTCCATTTTATAAGCGCGGACTGGTATACCAACAAATGGAAAAACACAAAAGGGCATTAAAGGATCTGGATATTGCGGTCAGCCTTGATCCTGAGTGCAAGATGTATCTGAAAGAGCGTGGTTTGGTGCACTATGACTTAAACCCTAACTCCGCTATGATATACCCCGTCTATTAATCCCCCCTCTTCATTCAGGCCCAGTTTTGGCAATTTTTGCCTTTTTTAGCAGTTTTTTGGAAAAAACCCTTGCTATTATTTCTAATCCGG
>BNUY01000190.1 GCA_025997715.1 Spirochaetia bacterium | reverse complement strand
ACAAACAAGGAATTTTCACCGCAAAGTAAACAAAGTCAAAGAAGTTTTTGAGGATTTTAACTCTATTTTCCTCTTCTTTTTCGACTTCTTCGACTTTGCGGTTGTTTTTCCTCATAGTTTTTGCGTCGGTGAGCTCCCCCGCGGGAGCGGGTTCTTGTGTGGTCGGTGGTTTTCCTAAAAGTAAAACTACTGCCTCCGTAAAAACATCTCTTGCTTTTTTACCCCCCCCCATGATAAGATAGGATATTTCCTATGGAGGCGAATTATGGCTAAGCAAAAGTATGTGTATTTTTTCGGTGAAGGTAAGGCTGAAGGTGAAGCCGGGATGAAGGACATCCTCGGCGGTAAGGGCGCGAATCTGGCGGAGATGACCAACCTTGGCATCCCGGTTCCCCCGGGCTTTACGATTTCCACCGAGGTATGCGCCGCGTTTTATGAAAACAAACAGAAGTACCCTGCGGGGCTTGAAGCGGATGTGGCGGCTTACCTGGCAAAACTCGAAAAGGTGATGGGGAAGAAGCTGGGGGACCCCGGTGATCCCCTGCTCGTATCGGTCCGTTCCGGCGCGCCGGTATCCATGCCCGGCATGATGGACACCATCCTCAACCTGGGTATCAACGATAAGGCGGTTCACGGCCTGGCCGACAAGACCGGCAATCCCCGCTTTGCCTGGGATGCCTACCGGCGTTTCATCCAGATGTACGGCGATGTGGTTATGGGGGTCCATGGCGATGAGTTTGAGGAAGCCATCAAGGCGATTAAGACCCGGCGCGGGGTGCAGCTTGATACGGACCTGAGCGCCGCCGACCTGGAACAACTGGTGGATGATTACAAGAAGATAGTAAAGAAGGTAACCGGGAAGGATTTCCCCCAGAAGCCCCTGGACCAGATGTGGGGCGCCATTAACGCGGTGTTCGGTTCCTGGAATAACGAGCGGGCAATCAAATACCGGCAGCTCAACGATATCAAAAATATCAAGGGGACGGCGGTAAACGTGCAGTCCATGGTATTCGGCAACTTCGGCGACGATTCCGGGACCGGGGTCTGCTTTAGCCGGGACCCCTCCACGGGGAAAAATGTGTTCTACGGCGAGTACCTGATGAACGCCCAGGGCGAGGATGTGGTGGCTGGTATCCGGACCCCGGAGAAGATTGCCACCCTGGCGAAGCGGAACCAGCCGATTTACGACCAACTGGTGGGGATTAAAGACCGCCTGGAGCAGCACTTCCGGGATATGCAGGACATTGAGTTCACCGTGCAGCAGGGCAAGCTCTTCCTGCTCCAGACCCGGAACGGCAAACGGACCGGGGCGGCAGCGGTGAAGACCGCGGTGGATATGGTGCGGGAAAAGCTTATCGACAAAAACACCGCCATCCTCCGGGTCAGTCCGGCCTTGCTGGATCAGCTCCTCCACCCCATGTTTGACGCGGTGGCTCTGAAAAGCGCCAAGTCCATAAGCAAGGGGCTGAACGCCTCTCCCGGCGCGGCCTGCGGCAGGATCGTGTTTACGGCAAAGGAAGCCGAGGAATGGCACGAGCGGGGCGAAAAGGTGCTGCTTGTGCGGCAGGATACCAGCCCCGAGGACATCGGCGGCATGGTGGTGAGCCAGGGCATCCTCACCTCCACCGGCGGTATGACCAGCCACGCGGCGGTGGTTGCCCGCGGTATGGGAACCCCCTGTGTGGCCGGCGCGAAGGGTGTCTCGGTACAGGGGAAAACCGCCACGATTAGCGGCAAGGTCTTCAACGAAGGGGACTGGCTTTCAATCGACGGTTCCACCGGTGAGGTCTACGAGGGGAAACTTCCCCTGGTAAGCCCGGAAATCGGCAAGGATATGAATACCTTCCTTAAGTGGTGCGACGAGGTGCGCGCCGGGGCAAAGCGGGGGAGCCTTAAAGGCTTCGAGGTCAGGACCAATGCGGACCAGCCGGAAGACGCCAAGCGGGCATTCGAGTTCGGTGCCCAGGGCGTAGGCCTCTGCCGGACAGAGCATATGTTCTTTGACAAGGAGAAACTCATCCACTTCCGCGCCATGATCGTAGCGGATACCGTGGAAGGCCGGAAGGAAGCCCTGAAAAAGATCCTCCCCCTGCAGCAGCAGGATTTCTTCGGCATCTTCAAAGCCATGGAAGGCCGTCCGGTAACCATCCGGCTCCTGGACCCGCCCCTCCACGAATTCGTGCCCCACACCCCGGAGGAAGCCCTGGAACTGGCGCAGCACATCGGCGTCAGTGTGGAAACCCTGGAGCCGAAGATAGAGAAACTCCGGGAAGCCAACCCCATGCTGGGTCACCGGGGCTGCCGTCTGGCGGTTACCTACCCGGAAATCTACGACATGCAGGTTGAAGCCATAGCTCTGGCGGCGGTGGACTGCCTCAAGCAGAACATCCCCGTGAACCCGGAGATCATGATCCCCATCGTGATTAGCGCCCGGGAACTGAAACTGCTCCGGCCCAACGCCGAGGCGATATTGAAAGATGTCTTTGGCAAGGCCGGGGTAAAACTCCCGGTGAAGATCGGCACCATGATAGAAGTACCCCGTGCGGCTCTCCGGGCGGAACACATCGCCTATTATGCGGATTTCTTCAGCTTTGGCACCAACGACCTTACGCAAATGACCTTTGCCTTTAGCCGGGATGACGTGGCGTCCTTCCTGCCCACCTACCTTGAAAAGAACGTCCTGGAAGTGGACCCCTTCAAGTCCATCGACGAAGACGGGGTGGGCTACCTTATCGAATCCGCCACCAAACAGGGCCGTTCAGTAAACAAGGACCTCAAGGTTGGTATCTGCGGCGAACACGGCGGCGACCCCGCAACCATCGACTTCTGCTACCGGGCGGGTTTGAGCTACGTGTCCTGCTCCCCCTTCCGGGTGCCCCTGGCCCGGCTCGCCGGCGCGCAGGCGGTAATCAACAATAGTTTGGCGGGGAAGGTCAAGGCGGCGGCAGAAAAGGCCGCCCCAAAGGTAAAGGCCGCAAAGGCCAGGGCAAAGTCTGCCGTAGCAGATGCGTCGGCTAAAGCGGCCCCGAAAGTGAAGGCAGCGGCAGCTAAAGTGAAGAAGGCGGCGGGTAAAGCGAAGGCTAAGGCCGTGCCTAAAGCGAAAGCGGCGGCATCTACGGTGAAAAAGGTGGCCGTTAAAGCAAAGGCCAAAGCCGTGCCCAAAGCGAAAGCCGTTGCGTCCAAGGTAAAAGCTGCTGCAACAAAAGCCAAAGCTAAGGCAGCCCCGAAAGCGAAAGCCGCTGCCGCCAAGGTGAAAAAGACAGCGTCCAGGGCGGTCTCAAAAGCTAAAGCGGCCAGAAAACCGGCGAAAAAAGGGAAGTAGGGCAGGGGAAACGCTTGAGAAAGGGGGGACCAAAAATCTCCCCTTTTTCATGGAATCAGAGTAATACTGTTTTTATTTGGTAATTTCGCCGATGGCTTCAATTTCCAGCAGAACGCTTCTTGGCAGTTGTTTAACCGCCACCGCCGATCGGGCGGGCTTTCCGGGAAAATGTTTTGCATAGACCTCGTTAAAGGCCGCGAAATCGTTCATGTCCGCAAGGAAACAGGTGGTCTTAACCACATTCGCAAGGGAAGAGCCCGCAGTTTCCAGAACCGCTTTCAGGTTCTTAATAACCTGTTCAGCCTGTGCTTTGATTTCCGCCCCAACCACTTCGCCCGACCCGGGGTCAAGGGAAATCTGCCCGGAGGTGTACACCAGGTTTCCCGTAACCATCGCCTGGGAATAGGGCCCGATTGCGGCAGGGGCCGCATTGGTTTGAATGACTTTCATAATTAGTTCTCCATTAGTGGTGATTCTTTGTGTTAGTATGGGCTTTTTTGGTCTATTGATCAATATCGCCGTTATTGGCTATACTGATACTTGTTTCACGCGATTCTCGCCATCTTAGCTCAGTCGGTAGAGCGGCGCACTTGTAATGCGCAGGTCTTCGGTTCGATTCCGGAAGATGGCTGGGCGTAATTCGTTACTAGATAAGGAATTATAATAATACCAAAAAAATCCGTGCCTTTTTTGATACCCTGACGTTTCCCCTCTACTTTCTGGACTAACGGCGGGGACGCCTAAAGAAGAAATCGCCGCAATCCGCCAAGCCATCCTTTCCTACTGCCGCCTTGATACCTAACAAATGGTAAAGATATGGCAGTATTTGAAAGGGCTTGTGTGAACCGTTTATTCAGGGAAATATATGCTTCATAATCGGCCTGAGTCAGTAAAGGCGCTCCACACTTTGGACAGGGCTTATTGAGCCATGCTTTCAGACTTTCGGATTGATTCTCCATATCGACAGGTTCACGACAGCCGCAACCTGCGGTATCACACTTCATGGTATGGATTTTCAGTATTTGTTTCATATTCCCACCGATCTTTAGGAAGTTTGTTATATAATCCAATTGGAACCTTGATTTTTACTTTTTTTTGAGAATCATCTTCCATCTTTTTCGAGGTTTTTTAGGTATGTAGGTATTTTGGTGTACAAATCTTCGTCTGTAATTCCAGAAGCAGCGGCCGTAAATTGCCAATTAAACAGTAAACATCTTACACCTTTTAGTGTGAATGTTGCAATTGATTCATTGGTCTCCTTATACTCTTCTAATAATCCATCAATACCAATTTTAGGATATAGCAATTTTAATCTCTAAGGGTATAATTCCCCGCCCTTTAGGGCGTAAAGCTGGGGGCGTGGGGGATATGTTCCCCCACGTGCGCAAAGATTTCAAAGAGAAATCTTCAATACCTCGCCCTTTAGGGCGAGG
>BNUY01000189.1 GCA_025997715.1 Spirochaetia bacterium | reverse complement strand
CTTCGCCGCCCGGCTGAGCGCCCCGTTCCAGTAATGGCGGGACAGAAAGGACCGGTTTGTTTCGGGATCGTCTATGCGGCTGGCACGGCGCTGGAGCCGTTTGTAGGCCATGCTGACCATGGTGTCCATATCTACCCCGGCGGCCCCTGATTCACCGAGAATACAGTAGTAGGCGAAAAAGTAAAACGCATCATTGGGGTCCGTGCCGGAAAACCGTTCATTTTGGACAATTCGCTCTATGATATGGCGGGCCTCCTCCCTGCCGGCCTTACCCAAATGGCAGAGACCCAGGGCGCGGTAGGCGGAAATCATGGCGGTCCGGAATTCCTTTGGGGAAAAGAGCAGCAATTCTTCCTGGGAAAAGCCGCTCCGCCAGTCGGGCTGCTCACTAAAGAGGAATTCCGAATCCAGCAGCCCGGCGAGGAGTTTGTCCGAAAGTTCCACCGCTTTTTGATACTCCCCGGATAAATAAGAAGCTTCAATCTCAAAAACACGGGCGTCGGTGTTCGGCCTCTGCGGTTTGGGTATCCCAGTATCCCTAATGTGCCCTTCACCCATGAAAACGGCAGCCCGATACATCCAGGCTTCCAGGGTATCTTCCGCCACGGGCGGCAGTACGCCAAAGGGATTACGCCGCTGGGCCACAAAGGTATTCAGAGATTCCTTGTACCGGCCGGCTTCAAAAAGGAGTTTCCCCCGGAGAAACCGTATCCGATCCGCCCAGGCGGGAAGGCCGACTTTGAGGGCAGTTTCCTCCGCCTTGGTGGCCAGCCGTTCCGCCTTGGATATATTGCCGAAGAGAAATTGAAGGCCCGCGGCATAATAGGAGTCCAGGGTGGATTCCTCAAAATCCCCGGATTTCTCCGCCTGCTCCACGGCAAAGCCCCCATAATCTATGGCGTCGGTAAGCCGCCCCCTGGACAGGTTCACCAGGGAAAACAAACGGTAGGCCTGGGCAAGCCCCTTGTTACCGGCCTGGCGCTGGCTTATAAGCATGGCTTCCTTTATCAATTTCGAAGCTTTCTCCGTATCGTGGACCCCCAGCATATAGGCGGATTGATAGACGAGGAGCCACACTTTGAAGGAGGGGGTTTCCTCCGGCGGGGGCGGGTCGGAAAAGGCGGCGGCTATGTCCCCCTCATCCCCCCGGAGCAGACTTTCCAGGGTCCGGCATATGGAAAGCAAGGCCGGAATATGGTCCGGCCCGGCGAAGTCCGCAAGGTGCGATTCCTCAATTGCCTTCCGCAGATTTCCACAGGTCCCGTAGATCAAATCCTGCTGCAGGGCTTCCAGAACCAGTTCCTCGGAGGCTATGGCCCCCAGGTCCGCCAGAGCCCGGAGCAAATTAAACCCCGGGCGCAGCTTGCCCGCGGCGAGCCAGGCCAGAAGACGGCGGCGCACCATGGCTTGTATCAACTCCGTTCTATCCCCCAGGTTCTTTTCCGCCAGGGGATCCTCGCCGCAATCAAGGAGCCCCAGGGAGGAGAGCATTTCCTGGGCCCGGGAAACCATGGCGGGATTTTTCCCCTCCTCTTCAAAAAGCCGGAGCAGTAACGCGGGCGGAAAATAGCGCCGGAAAAGGGCGGCCCCATAGGCTATTTCCCAGAGATCCTTCGGGATCTGCGGATCCCCCGTTACCGCCGGTAATTCAGGGGTAAACCGCAATATCCGGGGGAAAACCGCTGCCCAAATACCCAGGGATGGGGCATCGGCGCAGGTCCCATAGAGATATACGCCGGTATTTTCAAGTTCCAGTGTACCGTAGGTATCGACAAAGACTTGGGCCGCCGCCGGATTGGCCAAATGGATATTTTCCAGGATGATTACCGGGCTTATTCCTCCGCCGCATGCGGCGCCGATATAATTTTCCAGGAGTATCCGCAGGAAAAGGCCGGTTTTCTGAACCGCGAAGGGGGTATACTCATCCTCCAGCCGTTCCTTAAAAATAAAAGCGCCCATAGTATCCAGGGTTTCCCGTTTTTCCGGAGGGATAAGGTTCCGGATGGAAGGGACCAGGGCATCGGTAATGCAGCTTAGCCCGGCGCCGCCGGAACCGAAGCGGATAATCAGGGGAGGGAATTCGCCCAGGATGGTTTTAGAAAACCGGGAAAGGGCCTCCCGCTTACCAATAAAGCGGGGCCCCGTCAGCACCAGATTCCGGGCAGCGTCTTGCCCCAATGAGGCCTGGATCTTTTCGGATGCCGAAGCGTCAGACCCCGGCCGGGCAAGGGGTTTTAACTCCCGCAACTGCCCATAGGAGGCAAGCGGAGAGTTGCCGTCCACCGGGAAAGCGCTAAAAGGCGTATCAAAAACCGCATAGGGATCCAGAAGTTGCCGCAGGGGTTCGGAACACCAGATGCCGGCGCCCTCCCGGGACAGATGGCGGATCAGGGCTACCCCATCCTCGGCAATATCCCGGCCAAGAATACAGATGTATCCGTACAGTTCCGTTTCAACCCGTTGCAGGGCTCCCAACATCGCCTCCAGGACCAGAAGTATATCTATACCGAGCCCTATGGTATGCTCATCAAAGGAAGCGGTGATACCGCGATGTTCCGCCCGGACCTCCGCCCCGGAGGTTTTCGCCGCCCTGATGATGGTATCTTCCAGAAACGAGATTATTTCCCCCCTGGTCCGGCGGAGCTGCGAATGGAATCGTATTGAAAACAACATCTGTATCATGTATTTATAGGGATAGTTCAGAAAATGAGGTGCGTCAAGGCCATTATTCGTACCTTGTATAATTGACTAAAAATAAGCTGTTTTGTATACTGATATTTCATATGAATAAATCAGGAGGACTTCATGAGCGCCAGCATTCGGCTCAAGAGATTCGGTACTAAGAAACGCCCTTACTACCGCATTGTGGTTATGGACAAACGGGCGCCCCGGGACGGTAAAACGATTGAGGAACTGGGGTATTATCATCCCATTGAAGCTGAGGATAAGCAGGTCCTGATCAATGAGGATAGGGTTAAGGCTTGGCTCCAGGACGGGGCCATCGTGAGCGATACGGTTCACCGGATCCTGAACAAGAAAAATATCTCCGTATAATCTGTTTCAGGAGTATCTATGGAAAAGGATCTGGTTGAGTACATTGTAAAGTCCCTGGTCGAGGATCCCGCCTCGGTTGAGGTAACGGTGGTTGAGGGGGAAAAGTCTACCATTTTGGAATTGCGGGTAGCGGCGGCGGATATCGGTAAGGTTATCGGTAAAAATGGCCGTATCGCCAAGGCAATACGAACCGTTCTCCAGGCCGCCTCCGCCAAGGGTGGAAAGCACGCGGTTCTGGAAATCTTGGACTAAAGTCCATCGGATTTGACTGAACAATTTGTGGTAGCCCTGGTGGGTGCCCCCTTTGGTATCAAGGGTTTTGTAAAAGCAAAGCCCCTTTCGGGGGAGTTGGAGCATCTGGAGCAGCTTGAAACGGTTGTTCTTCGCAGGGAAAACCACGAAACCCTCTTCTATATAGAAGAAACACTTCGTGTAGGCTTTTCCCTGGCGGTAAAGTTCCAGGGAATCGACACACCGGAGGCAGCCAAGACCTTATCGGGAGCAGAAATGTGTACCGGCCGGGACCATGCAGCCCCCCTCGGTACGGATGAATACTATGTTGAGGACCTGCGGGGTATACCGGTTATCGATACGGCAGGCGCGGTCCGGGGACACATAACGGACGTGTTGGAGGGCGGCGGCGGCCAACTGATAGAGCTAAGGCTTACCAGCCACGGCGGGGAACTCCGGCTGGTTCCCTTCAGGAAAGAGTTTTTCGGCGAGGTGGATGTGGACAATGCGTCCATTGAAAAACGCCGGGTAGTTCTCCTGGAAAGCTGGATTTTGGCATGAAGTATACGGTGCTAACCCTCTTTCCGGAGATAATTGACGCTTATTTTGCCACATCCATCATGGCAAAGGCGGTAAACCGGGAGATTGTGGCCTACCGCCCGGTAAACATCCGGGATTTTGCCCTGGATAAGCACAAAACCTGCGATGATGCCCCCTACGGCGGCGGCGCGGGGATGTTGATGTTGGCGGAACCCCTGGGCAGGGCCCTGGAATCCGTAGGCGCACGGAATCGTTTGGAGCCGGAGAATGGCGCCCGGCGCTTTTCAGGCCGTGTTATCTACCTGAGCCCCGGCGGCCGGCCCTTCACTCAGGATGCGGCGAAGGAACTGGCCCGGGAGGATGAGCTGATCCTCCTTTGCGGCAGGTACGAGGGGATAGACCAGCGTATCATTGACGCCTATGTGGACGAGGAGATATCCATCGGGGACTATGTGCTTTCCTCCGGGGAGGTGGCGGCCCTGGCATTGATAGACGCTACCTACCGGCTGGTGGACCGGGTGATAAAGCAGGAGTCCCTGGAGGAGGAGAGCTTTTCCGGGGGTCTTTTGGAGTATCCCCAGTATACACGCCCGGAATTATATGGTACACTAAGGGTTCCGGAGCTATTGCTTTCGGGGCACCATGAAAACATACGGCGTTGGCGCCTGAGAAAGCGGGTCGAAAAAACCCTTGCCCTGCGGCCGGATTTAATCTGCCGGGGGAAAGAGCTGGACCTCTTCGATGGGGAAACCCGTAAACTTATAGAGGAACTAGGGGGAGAAAAGGATGAACGAGATACGGGCCATAGAAGCCTCCCAGATGAAGGATGAACTGGACAATTTCAAGGTCGGTGATACGGTAAAGGTTCATTTTAAGATCGTTGAAGGCAAAACCGAGCGTATCCAGGTCTATGAGGGCCTGGTTATTGCCATGAAAAATTCCCGGGTAGGAAAAACCTTTACGGTGCGGAAAAATTCCTATGGCGTCGGGGTTGAACGGGTATTTCCCATT
>BNUY01000188.1 GCA_025997715.1 Spirochaetia bacterium | reverse complement strand
TTTTGCTTGGACTTGATATTGGCTCTACTACAGTAAAGGTAGTTGCGGTTGACCCAAAAACCAAAAATCTCCTGTTTTCCCGTTACCGGCGGCATAATGCCTATCAGATAGAAACCCTGCGCAGCCTTTTAGGGGAATTGTACGCAGAGTTCCCTGATACGGTGTTTCGCGCCGCGGTATGCGGGTCAGGGGGCAAGCCGGCTGCCGATGCCATCGGCGTGCCCTATGTGCAGGAAGTGGCGGCAAACGCCATTGCCGTGCGGAACCTGTACCCCACAGCAAAGGTTGCCGTCGAACTGGGCGGCCAGGATGCCAAGCTCATCTTCTTTTACCATGACAAAACAACGAACCGCCTTATCGCAAGCGATATGCGCATGAACGGTAACTGCGCGGGAGGCACCGGGGCATTCATCGACGAAGTGGCAAAACTGCTGCGCGTTCCAGTGGAAGAATTTGAAGCCCTTGCAGCGAAGGGTACGTCGGTGTACGACATTTCCGGACGCTGCGGGGTATTTGCAAAAACCGACATTCAGCCCCTGCTCAATCAGGGGGGCCTGCGCGAAGACATTGCGCTCTCCACATTTCACGCTATCGCCAAGCAGACCATAGGCGGGCTGGCACAGGGGCTTGAGATACGGAGCCCGATTATTTTTGAGGGCGGTCCCCTCACCTTTAACCCCACCCTTATCAGGGTGTTTGAAGAACGGCTTGCGCTTAAAAGCGGGGACAGTATCCGCCCCAAAAATCCCGAAACCCTGGTGGCGCTGGGGGTGGCGCTTTCCATAGAAGAGATGTTCGCGGATGTTCCCCAGAATCTTTCGCTGGAGGAGGCCATTGAAAAACTGGGCATCCTGAGTGATACCTTGCATAAAGAAACAGGGGATACCAAAAACGAATACTTCAGCTCAGAGGAAGAGCGGGCGGATTTTGAAGGCACCCATAAAATGGCGCCGCCGCCGCATCATAAGGCAAAGCGCGGTGATACATTGCGGGTATATCTGGGTATCGACGCCGGTTCTACCACTTCCAAATTTGTATTGATTGATGAAGACGAAAACGTTATCGACAGTTTTTATTCAAATAACCACGGCGACCCTTTACGGGTGGTGCGGGATGCGCTTGCTGCGATGAAGCAAAGGTACGACGATGAGGGCATTACCCTTGAGGTGCTGGCGCTGGGCACCACCGGCTATGGCGAGCTGCTCTTTGACAAAGCCTTTGGCGCGGACTATCACACGGTGGAAACCGTGGCCCACGCCGCCGCCGCGCAAAAATATGTTCCGGGGGTGAGTTTTATCCTTGACATCGGCGGACAGGATATGAAAGCCATCACGATTTCCAACGATATTGTCACCAACATCACCTTGAATGAGGCCTGTTCCTCCGGCTGCGGATCGTTTTTGGAAAACTTTGCGTCAACCCTCAAAATACCGGTGAGCGATATTGCGGATGCGGCGTTCCGCGCAAAGAATCCTGCCGTGCTGGGCAGCCGCTGTACCGTGTTCATGACCAGTACCATTATCACGGAGCAAAGGAACGGTAAAACCCCGGATGAAATCATGGCGGGTTTATGCCGTTCAATAATCGAAAATGTGTTCACAAAAGTAGTGCGCATGTCGAATTTTTCAAGCCTGGGTGATGTGATCGTGGCCCAGGGTGGCACCTTCAAAAACGACGCCGTGCTCCGCGCGCTGGAACAGTACACCGGCAAACGTATTGTGCGCGCCCCCTACCCCGGCGAAATGGGCGCCATCGGCATCGCGCTCCTGACCAGGCGGCATATTACGGAAAACGGCTACACATCCCCCCATGGCATTGCGGGGCAGAGCCGCTTTATCGGGCTGGACGCGATGCCGTCCTTTGACTATACGCAAAAATCAAATGTCAAGTGTAGCTTTTGCAGTAACAACTGTAACCGCACCCTGGTAACTTTTTCCAACGGCCTCACCTGGGTAACCGGTAACCGCTGTACCCGCGGAGAAATTATCGATGAAGGCGGGGATGCGGCTGAACTGAAGCGGCGTGTGCGGCAGATGACGGCGGAGATGGACAAGGTGAGCGACCTTTTTATCTCCCGTGCGGAAAGGGTGTTCGCGGATTATCCCGCGCCGCTGCTCACCGCTTCACGCAGTCTTACTATCGGGCTGCCAAGGGCGCTGGATTTTTGGGGAACCATGCCGTTCTGGAAAACCTTTTTTACGAGTCTGGGCTTTACGGTCAAGCTGTCCCGCCCCAGTTCCCGGCAGCTCTTTGAAAAGGGCTTGCAGTTTATCGCATCCGACACCGTGTGCTTTCCCGCAAAACTCGCCCACGGGCATATCCACGATCTTGGCGAACAGGGGGTTGACCGCATCTTTATGCCCATGATGAACCATCAGCCCACGGAAAACACCGAGGAGCGCTCCACCTATACCTGTTCCGTCGTCAAGGGCTACCCCCTTGTCATCGGCTATTCCGACAACCCCGCCGCCCGCTATTCCCTTCCCTTTGACACGCCGATGTTCCACTGGTTCAAGAAGCGCGACCGCGGCTATCAGCTGTGCCGCTACATGCGGGATACCTACGGCGTGGAGGCTTCTCTCACCCGAAAGGCGATCCGCACCGGGGACAGCGCACTTAAATCCTTCAAGAGCGGACTTGTTGAAGAGGGAGCTAAAATCTTAAAGCAGGTGGAAAAGGACGGCGCCTTTGCGGTGGTGCTTGCCGCGCGGCATTATCAAAACGATGAACTGATCAATCACCGTCTGTCCCGCTACTTTACCAACCTCGGCATCCCCGTATTGACCCTGGATTCACTGCCGGGGATTGATAAAACAGATCTTACCCGAACGCGGCCCGACATCATTATCAATTCCCACGCGCGTATCCTTGCCGGCGCCATGATTGCCGCAAAAAATCCCGCTCTGGAATATGTGCAAATCGTCAGCTTTAGCTGCGGCCACGACGCGGTGCTCTCCGACGAAGTCTGCCGCCTGATGAACGACATATCCGGTAAGGCGCCGCTTATCCTCAAGCTGGATGAAAGCGATGTGTCGGGCCCCCTGCGAATACGGGTCAATTCCTTTGTGGAAACGGTGCGTACCCGGCGGAAAAAAGAAGCCGCGCCGGTGCGTCCCTTACCGGATCCCTTCGCCGTTAAGTTTACCAGGCAGGATCGGGCAAAAACATTTTTGATCCCCAATTGCACAAAAGCAACCGCACAGATTTTGACTGCGGTCATCAGCAAGCAGGGCTTCCGTGTGGAGCCGCTGCCCATGGGCAGCATGGACGCGATACAACTGGGTAAAAAATACGTACATAACGACATTTGTTTTCCTGCGCAAATGGTTATCGGCGAGTCACTGTCGGTGCTCAAAAGCGGCGTCTACAATCCGGACGATGTAGTGGTGGGTATGGCAAAGACCCAGTGTGACTGCCGCCTGACCAACTACGCGGTGCTGACACGAAGGGCCCTTGATGAAGCCGGTTACCCGCAAATACCAATTATAACAACCGACTTTTTTGACCACAAGAATATACATCCGGGTTTTAAATTCGATCTGCTTTGTCAGACACGGTTTCTGTGGTGTCTTGTCATGGCGGACATTCTTGAAAACCTGCGCCGTAAAATCCGCCCCTACGAATTGCATCCGGGGGAAACCGACAGGGTCTTTGAAGAAAATGTCGCCCATATCACCAGCCGTATGCAGGAACGGGGATTTATTGCGTCCCTGAATGCGTTCAAGAAAGCCATCAATGATTTTTGCGCCCTACGTTACGATCGCAAAACACCCAAACCGCTGGTGTTTATCACCGGCGAATTTCTGCTGAACCATCACGGCGGGGCAAATTTTCATATTGAACGGTACCTTGAAAAAAATAACATGGAAGTGGCCCTCCCCTTTCAGTATGACGCATACCGCCAACTCATGTATATGCACACCCTGTCGGAAATAAAAGACTTTCATGTGCATCACAAACTGTCCGAAGCGCTGCATGCACAGGTGGTGGATATTGCATATACCGTGGTTATCGGTATCATGGAGCGTGTTGCGGTAAAGCACCCGCTTTTTACGCCCAGTGTGCGCCTGCCCCAGCTTGCGGACATCAGCGACCCCGTAATCCACCGCTCCTTCTGTTCGGGGGAATCGTTTATGATCGCCGCGGACATCATGCACAACGCGGAGGCGGGGGTAAAGTCCTTCATCCTGTTACAGCCCTTCGGCTGCCTGCCCAACCACATCGGCGGGCGCGGTGTGGTAAAACGCCTTAAGGAACTGTACCCTGCCATACAGATTCTGCCCCTGGACTACGATCCCGATACCAGTTTTGCCAATATAGAAAATCGTCTGCAAATGCTGATAATAAATGCCAAGAATGCGGTATACTTAAGGATAAATACGGACCCCAAGCGTCAGGATAAAGCCGGTTGATTTTGGGTACTCTTTCGTATCGATAATTGAGTAGGAGGATGCGCTTCCAGAATTTGCCACCCCCGCAATATTGGTAAAGTAGGAAATTACCACCCCCGCTTCACCGAATACCTGAAACGGTACTTTCATCGGGAATGTATGCTCGGTGCCTACCTTGATAATGTGCAGCCACTGATACGCGCCGTCCTGTAAGAAGAATTTTTTCAGCACCGCTTTGTCGCTCCGGCCTTCGGGATCAAGTTCCGATAAATAGGAACTGCCGTCAACCGCACTGAGACCAAAATCGGCGCCGTGCCGTATCATTTGGTATTGCAGGTTAACCCTTGTATTGATTTCCGGCATGGCTTCAAAACGAAGCTTTAACTCATCGGAGTTTGGCGGCAAATAGTAGCCTAAACCCCTGCCGTTATTGGTGTAGGATGTTTCCATT
>BNUY01000187.1 GCA_025997715.1 Spirochaetia bacterium | reverse complement strand
CCGCCGCCCTTACCGCTGCGGAGGAAGGGGCCAAGGGCGGCGGCGGTAAAGCCCTTGGTTTTCAGGACATCCAGGGAAATCTTCGGGGCATTGGCCAGGGTTTTCCGGCCCGTGGCATAGGCGATGATCCCGTCAATTTGCTCCGGGGTATAACCCAGGGCTAAGAGGGCTGGGGGGACCGATTGGTTGATGATCTTGAAGTACCCCCCACCGGCAAGCTTCTTAAACTTGACCAGGGCGAAGTCGGGCTCTACCCCGGTGGTATCGCAGTCCATCAGAAGGCCGATGGTCCCGGTGGGAGCTATGGCACTGACCTGGGCATTCCGGTAGCCGTGCTCGCCTCCCAGTTCCAGAGCGCGGTCCCAGGCGGCACGGGCGGCGTCCAGGAGATAGGCGGGGCAAGAACCGGCGTCTATCCCCTTGGGCGGGGTATGCACATCCTCGTATTCTGCAGCGGGGGCATTGTAGGCAGCCCGGCGGTGGTTGCGGATTACCCGGAGCATGGCGGCCGAATTGTCATCGTAGCGGAGGAAGGGGCCAAGGGAGGCGGCCATGCAGGCGGACTGGGCGTAGGCTTCCCCGGTAAGCATCGCGGAAAGGGAAGCCGCCACCGCCCGGCCCCCGGCGGAGTCGTAGGCCAGGCCCATGAGCATCAGCAGGGCGCCCAGGTTGGCGTATCCCAGGCCCAGGGTCCGATACTCGTAAGAAAGCCGGGCGATCTTCGGGGCGGGGAACTGGGCCATGACCACGGAGATTTCCAGGATGGTGGTCCAGAGGTGGATGGCGTGGCGGTATCCTTCTATATTAAAGGTTTTGTTTTGCTTGTCGTAGAAATTCGCCAGGTTGATTGAGGCGAGGTTGCAGGCCGTATCGTCCAGGAACATGTACTCCGAGCAGGGATTGGATGCCCGGATTTCACCGCCGGCGGGGCAGGTATGCCAGTCATTGATGGTGGTGTGATACTGGAGCCCCGGGTCTGCGCACTGCCAGGCGGAACGGGCGACCTGGGACCAGAGATCCCGGGCCTTCACGGTCTTCACGGTCTTGCGGTTGATACGGCCGGTGAGGGCCCAGTCTTCGTTTTCCAGCACCGCCCGCATGAAGTCGTCACTGACCCGCAGGCTGTTGTTGGAGGACTGGCCGGACACGGTATTGTAGGCATCGTCATCCCAGGCGGTGGTAAAAAGCCGGGGATTCACCTCACCGTCTCCTTGCTCTAAGCGGCGCAAAAGCTGGTAGAGGTAGGTGGGGGGAATCTTGTCCCTCAGGGAGGCGCCCAGGGCTGCGGCAAGGTCACGGTTCTTTTCCGCATTGAACCGGTCCTCATCGGGACCACGGAAGACAGCCAGGGCCTTCTTGATGGCCTCCAGGTTTTTCTTTACCAACGCTGAGCCGGTTACCATGGAGGCCACCTTGTGTTCCTCCCCTGCCTTCCAGTCAATGTACTTCTCCACATCCGGATGGTCAATGTCCAGGGTAACCATCTTCGCCGCCCGCCGGGTGGTGCCCCCGGACTTTATCGCCGAAGCGGACCGATCCCCAATCCTGAGGAAGGACAGGAGCCCCGAGGAAACCCCGCCCCCGGAAAGCCCCTCCGACGCCGCCCGTATCCGGGAGAAGTTGGACCCCGTGCCGGAGCCGTACTTAAAGAGCCGGGCCTCCCGGGTGACCAGGTCCATGATGCCCCCATCGTTTACCAGGTCGTCCTCAACCGAGAGGATGAAACATGCGTGGGGCTGGGGCCGCTTATAGGCGCTTTCGGATTGCTTGAGGGCGGGACCTACTGCGTCCCCGTCACCCGGGTCGAAGTAGTAATGCCCCTGGGCGGGCCCGTCGATACCGTAGACTGCGTAGAGCCCGGTATTGAACCACTGGGGGCTGTTGGGGGCCGCTATTTGATGGGCCAGCATGTAGCAAGTCTCGTCGTAGAAGGTCCGGGCGTCTTCGTCGCTGTCAAAATAGCGGTTTTTTTTGCCCCAGTCCATCCAGGTATAGGCCAGGCGATGGAAAACCTGGCGGCTATCGTGTTCCGCCCCATCATCGGGGAGGGGAACCTCGGGGATAGCGGGTGCGGCGGCGCCATACGCCCAGGTTTTCCACGACGAGCCCTTATCCGCCGGGACGCCGGCCTTACGGAAGTACTTCTGGGCGATGATGTCCGTGGCAATCTGGCTCCAGAAAGCGGGAACGATCACCGTATCCGCTTCAAAAATGGCCTTCCCGTCGGGGTTGCGGATTTCACTCCGCCGCTTTTCCCACTGAATATCCTTATAGGGCCCATATTGGGGATCCGTAAACAAGCGCTGATACTTCATACTTTTTCCTTTAGGGCCTTGACCCCAAATATAGCGTAATATTATTTATGGTACCCCATATGAAGGGTAAATGCAAGCGCATCTATGACAAAGTATAAAAGTAAGAGGCGGTATTTAAAAGTATTTTATGAACTATTTTCGATAAGGCCCATGGAGCGGTCGACGGGAGTCGAACCCGCGTCACAAGCTTGGGAAGCTTGGATAATACCGTTATATGACGACCGCTCCATGGGCCTTATTATAGAGGTTTTAGTGTACCGGGGAATGGGCGGAATTGTCAAGAGAGAATTTTATCTGCTCAGCAATTCCAAATTCAACCACGAAAAGGAACGAAAAGCACGAAATTTTGCATAGAAGAATTTTTAACCGCCAAGGCGCCGAAGGCGCGCAAAGGGGAAGAGAAGACCCCTTCGGGACCTGGCTATTCCTCATCTTCATCTTTCTTTGTCGCCTTCGGCGCCTTGGCGGTTTTTCTTCTTCTTCCGGGTTCCTGGCTCAAATATCAATCCTTTTTTCGTGTGTTTCGTGTTTAATTCCTAATTTGGAATTCCTGATATCCGCTATTTCGCCGGCGGCTGTATCCCTTCCGCAAGCTTTGTAAGCCCTTCCCCGGTAAGGCGGAAGGTGGTCCACTCGCTCAGCGGCTGGGCGCCCCGGCTCTTGTAAAAGGCAATAGAGGGTTCGTTCCAGTTGAGGCAGGACCACTCCAGGCGGCCGTAGTTTTTCTCCACCACCAGAGCCGCAAGGCAGGTGAGCATTGTTTTACCCAGGCCCTTGCCCCGCAGTGCAGGCTTCACAAACAGATCTTCTATATAGATTCCGGGCCGCCCCAAAAAGGTAGAAAAGTTGGTGAAGTACAGAGCAAACCCCGCAGGAACGCCGTCGTATTCGGCGATAATCACCTCGGCCTTTTTCTCTTGAAAAATATATTTCCGCAAGTCTTCTTCGGTGGCCTCCGCCTGATCCAGGAGATGCTCGTATTCCGCCAGGCCCCGGATAAATTCCAGGATAATCGCGGCGTCTTTTTCTTCCGCGTACCGCAGCAGGGTGTGCTCGTTTTTATACAGTTCCACTGAAGCTTCCTACTGGTACATGATCAGATAGGGCCGGGGGTTTAAGCCGTATACCTGGCTTGGGGACAAAAGGGGCGCATCGTATCCTGCTCCGGGAATTTCAAAGTTGTAGAATAGTTTGAATGACTTGAGGGGTATGTTACGCGCTTCGGCGTTGGAAGCATAGGCGGCCCGCTTCTGGGCAGGGTTGCCGAAGCCGTCGGCGCAGTGGATCAGCCGGACCTTGTCACGGCCCGCCCGCACATTGTTCCGGTTCTCTATCATCCAGGGTTTAAACTGGTGGATCACCAGCATCCGTTCACCGGGTATGTGGTTTTCCAGCATGTAATCTTCCATCACCTGCTGGGCGGTGTTGAGTTCCGCAGCGGTCACCGTACCGATTTCCTTCATAGGCTTGGCGGTCCGCCATTCCGGGTCCAGGGCCAGGTGCACATTGGGGTAGCGCAGATAGGGCAACATCCGTTTGAGGGATGCTATGGGATCATAGCGCCCAATCTGGTGGTCGATGAACACCAGAATATCGTGCTCCAGGGAGTATTGTATCCACTCCTGCAGAACCGATTCCCGGATGATGCCGATTTCCCCCTCAGGCCAGACGGTCCCAAAGATGATATAAAAGGCCTTACGCACATTCCGGCCGCCTGATACCGCCGCATACTCCCCGGCAAGTTTGGTGAGCCGGGCATCCAGTTCCGCAATGGGGTACCTGCCCAGGATTCCCATGTTCCGGGAAAGGGGGTGCCCATAAAAGGCGAGGATATCGTTGTTCAGGAGCATGGAGGTAGTTTCCTGCCGGATTCGAACCTGGTTGTTGACCTCCGTTTCCGAGGCCGCCCAATAGGGCCGGGCTGCTTCCTGAGCTTCGTAGGTCTTGTAATATTCCGTAAAATAAAAGGACGGAAACGGCGGTTTGGCGCTTTCCCGGATCGGTACAGAGCCTGCTATCTGCGGGACAACCACCGCACTTTGGGATTCTACCGGAATAGGAAGAACCAACAACAGGATTGGGATGGCAAGATAGAGCCACTTTTGAGAGGACATAGTTTTCAAAGTATCGGCAAAAGACGGTAAAACCATAAGCCGCTAATTTTCCAACTCAAGAGAATTTAAGGCGGCAAATTCCTGAATAAAAAGATAGCAGGCATCGGCAATGTTGGTTCTGAAGAGGTCCATCAGTTCGTTCTCATTAAAAGCCCGAAGAGTTACCCGTATTCGTTCGTCACTGCTCACAAGGCGGTTCTTTTTATAGAGTATCTGCCCTTTTTCATCAACGATGATCACCGTCATATACAACTGAGCCCGGAAATAGCCGGTTTTACCTATCCCGGTTGTCATGACCTTGGAAAAATCAAAAACGATATAAACCCCCGCCTTAACCCCGGTTTCTTCCGCCAGGGCTGCGGCAAATTTTTTGTCCCCGTAGTCAACAGGCCCGTAGCCATCGGCTATGGCGGTACTTTTATTGTTCCATGCGTGTTTTCGTTTC
>BNUY01000186.1 GCA_025997715.1 Spirochaetia bacterium | reverse complement strand
AGATGACGTATTGCGTTTTATAACCAATGTAAATGTCCCTTTCACGAACAATTTAGCCGAAAGAGATTTGCGCATGAATAAAGTTCATCAGAAAATCTCAGGATGTTTTCGTTCGATCGAAAATGCCCATATATTTTGCAGAATTCGGGGATATTTATCGACCTGTGCTAAAAACAATGTGTCAGCTACTGAAGCCCTAAATCTACTGTTTCATGGCACTTTACCGGGCTTTATTGATCTGGGTGAATAGTTACATTAAAATAAATCGTATTGTACTCATGCCCTAAAATCTTATCCGCCTGCTCCCTATCCCCCAGCCCGCCTATCCAAATCTCACTACCGTTAAAAAGGGTAATCATACTTTCATGGGTCAGATAGCGGAATCCATTACTCCCAACCGTATTCATAAGCGCCGGCAATAATGTTTCCCGCAGAACAGAACTCCTTGCATCCTTGGCGCGCAACCGGCAAATCAAATGCCGCGACCCCGCAAACCAGATAGCCCGGTACACCATCACCATTACCAGCACCGTAGTCTTTCCCGACCGTGCCCCCACGAACAGCAAAATATGTTTCGCGCCGCCCTTCACCAACCGTAGCGCCAGCTTTTGTACCTCAGTCGGCTTAAACAACGTCACCCTACAACCCCTCAAATTCAGAAATGAAATTTATTTGCCCGGACGCATCCGCTGCCCCACCCGGTTTTTCCTTTCCGTCCACTAAACCCAGCAATTCCCGGTTTAACCGTATCGCCGTAGTCACCCACACCGGCAATGTAGCCTGCCCCAAATCCGCCGGGTCCATGCAATCCAACTTCTTCCCGACCACCCCTAACATCTTTGCCAACACCGCCCGGTCCACCGTCCCCTGTTCCTCAATAGTCCTCCGTAGCTCCGCCTGTTTCAGCTTATCCACATACCCGTCAAAATCCGCCGCACGTTCCCGCCACTTAAACGCCGCAGACCACCCCCGCCACAATCGGTACTGCCGCCCCCGCTTTGCATCATCCTTACCCATACTTTCCACCACCCGGCGAATATTCCGTTCCGGCCCAAAATCCCGAAACGTACAAAACGCCGCAAACGCCGCCGCACTTTCCCCCCTCAACCGTTCCCAACTCTCAAACGGCAGCATTTCTGCGCGCACCGCTTCAACTGTTTTATCCAAATCATCATTTCCCATCTTTCCCCCCTTCCGTCACGCCAACCGCCGCTTCGAAAAAGAGATCCCCTTCGTCCAGCGCCGCCGCAGGTACCCTTTGGTTACAAGCCTCCTTCCCATCCGTGGTAATCCATTCATCCACTTCCGAAGGCCGGAACCGCACCGCTTTCAAAAGCTTGTGGTAGGGAATTTGCCGTTGCAGTACAAACTTACGGATAGCCGCCACACTCAACTTCGTAATCCTGGCAACATCATTCACATCGAGCAGCTCTTCAATTCCCATTCATTCCCCCAATTTGGCAGCGCCATATAAAGAAATTCGCATAACCGGAACCAGAAGTATCTAAGGGGTTTCCCTAATTTGATCATTTTGTTGGGGTTTAGAGCAAAAAAAAGCCCCTGCCACCGAAATGACAGGAGCCAAAAACCTTAAAACTCTAAAATGTACGCCTAAACGTGCCGCCGCTTTTTCCGTGACCCAATCGGCGCCCGCCTCGATGCACCCCGCCCAGCCGCACCATGCCGCTGAACCCGCCCTGGTTTCCGCCCCTGCTCACCGGTAACATCCCCGCCGGCCGCCTCATCAGACTGCGGCCCAGGGTCCGATTGGTCAGCTTCTTTGACCGGCTTGTCCTGCAGCAAAATACTGTCTTGAATATCCCGCACCTCGGTAAAGGTCAGATTATCAAACTGCGTATAGCGGTCGGTCATTTGATTCGTAACATGGCCGATCAGCGATTGCGTCTTGGCATCGGAAACATTATTCACCCGTAAGGTTGTGTTAAAGAAATGCCGCCATGCATGCGGCGTAAGATGCCGTTCTTTCTTTTCCTCGGCGTCAATCCCAATCTTGGAAAGCCCGGCGGCAAGCGCTTTCCTAAAAAAATACCGGGAAATCGGCGTTGCCCCCCCGTCATCAGAAAAGAGAAACCCCTCCCCATTTAATTCTTTCAACTTATGCAACGGATCAAGAATAGTCGGCGTACTCGGTATCTGCCGTACTTTTTTAGTCTTGGTTTCCCGGTAGGTATGCTTCTCATCATATTGACTCGCCACCTTAATATAGTTTTCAAAGATGCAGGAACCCTTAAGCCCCAACACCTCCCCAATCCGCATACCCGTAACCGCCGCCGTCATATTGGCAAGCTCCGCCAATTCATAAGCCAAGACAAATTTCCCCAGGCTTTTCTTGTCAGCCTTTTCCGCCGCCCCCGGCGCTTCTAACAAGGGAACCGCGCTTTTCATTTCCGGGGCAAACATACCCCTGGCTTCCGCAGGGGTCAAAATATCCACCTTTTTTTGCACCACCGTTAATTTCTCAATAGCCTCAGCGGGGCTAAACAGAATCAGCTTTTCCGCCGCCGCCTGTTTCAACATAATCCGTAAGGTCCCATAAATCACATTCGCCGTTGATTCTTTCAGTTTCTTCCCGGTCGACGCGGTGACCTTGCCATTCTTATATTTCCGCTCCTTCGTTTCCTGTTCCGGTAAGTTCGTCAAAAACCTATCACAATCCTCCCGGGTAATCCGGTCAAGCCGCATTTTCCCAAAGTAGGGCACAAGCCAGTTGTTCATAAATTGTCTTTGACCATCCACATAATCCTGGTTCAACCCCTTCCGGTGTTTCTTACTTTGCATATATTGGCAGGTATCCCATTCCCACCACCCCTGGGCATACTCCCCAAAGGTCATAATCTTCTTCCGTTGCGCCGGAATCAGCGCCCCTTCTTTCAAAAGCTGCTGGCACTTATTGTTAGCCATAGTCTTTAAGCTCTCCCCGGTGGAATGGGGATTAGTCCTCACCCCATTTTCGTCATAGCACTGGTAGTAGTAGATAGTCCTACCGGTTTTCATTTTCCGTGGAAACACCGTGTAATTCGCCTTAACTCTCATAAACCCCTCACTTTCCCGGTTTCTGCTGTCACACCTGCTCACAGCCGGGAATTCACCATTTCAGGCCCCACCGTTCTTACAACGTAAGTCTTTATGGTATAAGGAATTATCATGCTTCAACGTAAACCACAATCAGGGGTTTCCCTATTTTTCATCTTTGTGGTTAAATTCTTAATTTTGGAACTGGCTCATCTCTTCTCCTTTGCGCGCCTTTGTCGCCTTTGCGGTTAAAAATTCTTCGTTTTAAAACCTGATTATCCGCGCCCTGGTAAGCACCTCCGGCCCCGCTTCGGTGAGAAGTATATCGTTTTCCAGGCGGCAGCCGCCCTGGCGTGCATCGTAGAGCCCCGGTTCCAGGGTAAAAAGCATCCCCGGCCGGAGCTGGTCCGTATTGTCCTTCCGGCTGCTCAGGGAGGGCGCTTCGTGGGCTTCCAGGCCGATGCCGTGGCCTAAGCCGTGGGGCATGGCTTTCTTCGCCCTGCGAAAGATCGCGTCCACCGCCAGACCGATTTTCCGGGCGCTTACCCCGTCCTTGACCATGGAGAGGGCCTTTGCGTAGGCCGTTTCCGTCAGGGCCAGCATCGTTTCCTGGGCCTCGTTCAGGGGGCCCTTCGCAAAGGTGAGGGTAACGTCGGTGGTGTAGCCCTGGTATTTGCAGCCAAAGTCCAGGATGGACAGTCCCGGCCCGGCGAAGGGTTCGGCGGTATAGCTGGGGAAAGCGTGTATGTAGTGGCTCCGGGCGGCCCCGGCGGCCAGGGTTTCAAAGCCCGTGCCCTCACAGCCCCGTTTGCGGCACTCCGCTTCGATAAACTGCGCCACATCAATTTCCGTGGGGAGTTTGCCCGTGATCACCTTCTCCTCCAGCAGGTCGATAAGCTCATTGGTAATGGCCGCCGCCTTTCGGTAGATCAGCAGTTCTTCCTCATCCTTCACCGCCCGGAAGTTTTCCGCTTCCCCATAGGCGCCGTTATTCCGGCAGATGATGTCGTAATCCCCGGCTTCTTCCACATATTTGAGAAACCCCGTATAGGAGGTAACCGAGGGAATCTCCACCCGTGAGCCCGGGGGTATCTTGAGAACCGACGCCGCTCCGTACAGGGCGGTAATAGGGTCCCGGTCAAAGTCGCTGTAAGGGTAGACTACCTCTGCATGGCAGTAGGTGAGGGCCATATTGGAGTCCCAGGGAACCAGAAAGGATCGCCGCGTTTCGGCGCTCAGGAAGAGCAGGGCGTCCGCGGGATTGCCGGTCATCCAGCGGATACCCGGATTCCGGCGGCCTTCGAAATCCTCGAACATGACCATGTCAATATGTTCCGCGGTCATCCAGTCGTATAGTTTTTCTCGGCGATCAGAGTAGACTTTCGTTTTCATTTGAAGACCTCCCGGGAAGCCGCCAGGATAGCTTCAATCTCACTATCCCCTATCCAGTAATGGGTGACAAAGCGGAACATCCCCTGTTCCGGGGGGCTTACCACGATATCCCGTGCGGCAAAGAAGTCCACAATACCCTTGGCAATCCCCGCATCCAATGCCTGGGGAAACGAAAAGAACACCATGTTGATATCCACTTCTTCTGGCCTTACGACAATCCCCGGAATGGCCGCAAGCCCCTGTGCCAGCCGCTTCGCCCGCACATGGTCCTCTGCCAGCCGCCCCGCCTGTTCCGTCAAGGCGATGATCCCCGCCGCCGCCAGTATCCCCGCCTGCCGCATCCCGCCGCCCATGATCTTCCGCTTGTACCGCGCCGCCTCCACAAAGTCCCGCGGCCCCGCCAGGAGCGAACCCACCGGCGCGCAAAGCCCCTTGGACAGGCAGAACATCAC
>BNUY01000185.1 GCA_025997715.1 Spirochaetia bacterium | reverse complement strand
TATCGAAAGCCTAGCGGTGTTTGTACGCCTATGAACATAAAGACCGGGCTATTCCTTCTTTGCATGGGACTCGCCGGACTCGCCCCCCAGGGCATGACGCCAGAGCGGAGAAAACGTAAGCGCCGGGCCGGCGGCGGATTCCTGGGCGGCGAGTCCGGCGAGTCCCATGCAAAGAAGGAATAGCCCGGTCTTTATGTTCATAGGCGTACAAACACCGCTAGGCTTTCGATATGGGCGGTCTGGGGGTAAAAGTCGTATCCCATGAGCCGCTCCAACCGGTACCCCCCGGCGAGCAGCTCCCCGCTGTCCCGTGCCAGGGTAGCGGGATCGCAGGATACGTAGGCAAGCATGGGCGGCCCCTTTTGCGCCAGAGCCCGGCGCAGGGCCGGCGAGAGTCCCTGCCGGGGCGGGTCGGCCACCATAAAACCGTAGCCGTCTATCCCGGTGCATCCTTTAACCCAGAGATCCCCGGTCTGAGCGAAAAGCCGGGTTTCCATGCCCCGCACATTTTCCCGGGCCAGGACAATAGCCTCGGGGTTCTCCTCCACCAGATCCACCCGGGGGAATTTTTCTCCCAGAAAGGCCGCGAAGGTTCCCACGCCGCAGTAAAGGTCCACCATGGGGAGGACCGTAGGTCCGCGCCTCGTATCCGCGTTGGCGGCAATGGAGCTCAGGTCGGCGATGAGCTTTTCCAGCATGATACCGTTACTCTGGAAAAATACCCCCGCATCCATGCGGATTTCCTTTCCCCCCAATCGTACCGTACCCCGGCGAACCGTTTTGCCCCGGATGCTTCCCTCGCTTACCAGGGTATCCCCCCGGCCGTAGAGGGTAAACCGGTCCTTGCCGGGGGGCGGCAGGGCCGACCCTTCCTGCAACACCGCCCGGAGTGAGGGATCGGCTGCCGGACAGTCTTTGATGGGGATGATTTCATCGCTTTTGCGGGCCTTGAACCCTACCAGGGCTTCTTTCCGGTGCAGTTGTATCCGGTTCCGGTATTCCATGGGAGGGGAGGGGACGAAGGGCACTTCGCCGGGCAGCGGAATGTCCCCCAGCCGGGTAAAGGCGTCCCGGAGGATACGCGCCTTTTCCGCCAGTTGGGCTTCGTAGGCCAGGTGCTGGAGGGAACAGCCCCCGCAACTTCCGTAAAGCGGACAGAACGGGGTGGCGCGCAGGGGAGACGCTTCCGCCAGTTCCACCAGTTCAGCCCGGTCCCAGCGCCGGTTTTCCACCGTAATCCGTCCGGTTACCCTATCCCCCGGGGCGGCGCCCTCCATGAAGACCCGTTTACCCTGCACGGTCAGAACACCCGCGCCGCCTGCGGCAATACGCTCCACCATACCGCTTACCAGTTCACCTATTGCCATTTATCACATATTGTACCAATATTACCAGCATTGATAAATGGGGATAAACATGCAAAGTACCGATACTACCGATTGGATACCAAGTGATGACGGGACCCGTCTTTTCTTGCGAAGATGGATTCCCGGGAGTCCGTCCCGGGCGGTAGTGCTTATTGTACATGGGATGGCGGAACATTCCCTTCGGTATGAGCTCTTGGCCCGGCGGCTGACCGGAGAGGGCTTTGAGGTATGGGCGGCGGATGCCCGGGGACATGGCATGACGGCGGACCCGGCGGTGAACCATCCCGGTACGGGCGGCCTCCTGGGGCATTGCGCGGACCGGGACGGTTTTTTCCGGGTGGTGACGGATATCAACATCCTGGTGGACGCCGTTAAAGAGGCCCACCCCGACCTCCCCCTGTTCATCCTTGGCCATTCCTGGGGCTCCTTTTTGACCCAGGCCTATATCGAAGCCCATGGGGATCGTCTCGCCGGGTGTCTGCTTTCGGGGACCCGTGGACCCGGGGGCCTGCAAATTATCTTTGGGGTCCCGCTGATGGGTCTTTTCGCCATTCTCCGGGGAAAGCGCCGGTTTTCCACCCTGTCATGGGCTCTGGCGAACGGCTCCTACAATAAACAATTCCGGCCTAACCGGACCTTCTTTGACTGGCTCTCCCGGGATGAACAGGCGGTGGATGCCTTTGCGGCGGACCCCCTCTCCGGAATGGGCTGTTCCTCGGGCTTTTACCGGGATCTAATCCGGGGACTTCGAGCGATACACCGCCCAAAAGCCATGAACCGTATCCCCCGGACGCTGCCCATATACATCTTCTGCGGCAGCGCCGACCCCGTGGGTGATAGGGGGGAAAGCCCCACCGCTTTAGTCACCGCCTACCGGACCTTAGGGATAGAGGACCTGGAGTTTGTCCTGTACCCCGATGCCCGGCACGAACTGCTGAACGAAACCAACCGGGATGAGGTAATGGGCAATATTCTCCGCTGGCTTACCCGGCATATGCCGCAACAGGGGGAACAGCCCTAATGCGCATCCGGTACGGGGCGGAAAAAAACGGAAAACCCGTCAAAAAAGCTATCGTCTACACACAGGATGAGCATGGTATCAACGTTGCGGATGTGGACAGCGATGCGGTGCATATCGTTGAACGGCTGCGGGCTGCGGGGTTTGAAACCTACATTGTCGGCGGCGCGGTCCGGGATTTGATGCTGCGGAAGAAGCCGAAGGACTTCGATATCGTCAGCGACGCCACCCCCACCCGGATTAAGAAGCTGTTCCGGAACTCCCGGGTGATAGGCCGCCGGTTCCGGTTGGTCCACGTGTACTTCGGCCCGAAGGTATTCGAGGTTTCCACCTTCCGCTCCCTCAAGGATGGTTCCAGCGGCAACACCTTCGGCACCATTGAGGAGGACGCGCTGCGCCGGGACTTCTCGGTGAACGCCCTTTTCTACGACCCCTGCGCCCAGGTGGTGGTGGACTACGTAGGGGGCATGAAGGATATCCGGAACAAGCTGATACACCCCATCATCCCCCTGCCCGTTATCTTCAAGGATGATCCGGTGCGGATGATCCGGGCGGTCAAGTATGCCGCAACCACGGGTTTCAGGCTGCCCCTGACCCTGCGGTGGAAGATACCAAAGCAGGCCGCTCTCCTGGCCCCGGTATCCCCTTCCCGGCTTACGGAGGAAATCTTCAAGATCATCCATTCCCCCCATGCCGCCGCAATCACCGAAAACCTGGAGTTTTTCGGCCTCTACGAGTACCTCCAGCCCAATGCCTCCCGGTTAATGAAGGAAAGTGAGAAGTTCCGCACCCGGTACTTGAAGGGTCTGGGAGAACTCAAGGGGGATGGGAACCACAAGCCCGGTGAAACCATTGCGGCCCTGATCCGGGATTATCTGGTGGACTTTGTTGACTGGGACGCTTCAGACGGCGTAGCGTCTGCGGGGATAACGGAGAATTACAGGAACGCCTTCATCGCCGCCCGGCAGTTTGTCCTGCCCATGAACCCTCCCCGGCTTGAGTTGGATCACGCGGTGCGGCTTATTTTTGCCGAGCATGGCCAGAACGTAAAGAAGATCCGCTTCTTTGACCGTGGCAAGGGACCGCTTCACGGCCTTACTGGTCCGCAGGATCGGGAAGGTTTGGCTTCGGCGGACTTTCCCGGCGGCGGGATTCCCCCGCAAGCCATCGCCCCCACCGGGGAAGGGGCGGCCAAAAAGCGCAGACGCCGGAGAAGACCTGGAAAAAAACCCGGTTCAACTAATCCTCCTGCCCAATGAAAATACGTGAACGGGGTGTAAAACCCCAATCCTCCATATATTTTCATACCCCCAATGAAGTTGACCGCAAGCTGTTTTTATTCCCTACCAGTTGCGGTCATTATTTCTGCGATGCGCAATACCGGGTATATCGGGAAAGATACCTAAAGTACCTTATTTTGTATGTTCAGGATGGGCAGGGGTACGTGTATGTCAACAAGCACAAAACACCCCTTTTTAAGGGCGATGTTTTCCTTCTGGACTGTTATAATCATCATGTTTACGGAACCGAATCCGGATTAGAAATGGAGATTCTGTGGGTACACTTTGACGGCATGATGGCCGACAATTATTTCAAAACGATCACCAGGGGCGCTAATTGTACCGTCCTAAGCCCCCGGGATACGCAAAACATATACAACAATCTGTATAATATTTATGAACAGTTTCATGAAAAAAAAGCGGTCAGCGAAATCTTGAATAACAAATACATAGTGAATATACTGACCGATTTTTTATTGGACAATTCCGGTTTTTCTGACCGAAAGGATACCATTAGGGATGATCTGCTTGCGTACATCACCGACAATATCCAACTGCCCTTAAAATTGGAGGAACTGGCGGAGCGGGCGTCCCCTACGACAAACGCATGAAAGAATTTTTTAGCCATTTGATCCAAAAAAACGGATAAACTCAAGAATTTAACCACGAACCACACGAAAGACACGAACTAAAGGATCTTTTTTTAGTGTGGTTCGTGTCGTTCGTGGTTTAAATCCTAAAGAATTCCATCTTATTCACTGAAAACCCATCAGCCATATTTCTAATTGTACCGAATTCGGTATAATTAAAATCCGGGGCAGACGGTTGCGGGGTACTAAACAAGTTTAAGGGGTATGATCAAATCATCCCCTTTTAAAGGCAACAATCGGTTGCAGAGGCAGATTACCCCGCCGGATCCCCGCCTTATATCCGTAATAGTGTCAAGAACCGAAAAAGCTTTGATGTCATTTTTTTCAGGGGCGGCGGTTTTTTTAATCTCCAGCGGGTGCAGCAGGCCGTTTTGCCAAATCAGCAGGTCTATTTCTTTCTTATCCCTGTCCCGGTAAAAATAAAGGGGCGGGTCCAGTTCCCCGGCGTTAAGATAACTTTTGAGCACTTCCCCGATAACAAAGGTTTCAAAAAATGCCCCCGCCCTGGCGCCCTCGCGCAGCACCTCCGGCGTGTTCCATTTGGTAAGGTATGCCGCAAGGCCCGTGTCAAGGAAGTAAAGCTTGGGTGTTTTGA
>BNUY01000184.1 GCA_025997715.1 Spirochaetia bacterium | reverse complement strand
CGGTAGTCCCGTTGAGGAGGAAAAGGAACGGCCCGCCGGTGGTGTCTGTTACATTCCCGTCCGTATACTCGCCGTTTTCCTCAACGATAATCCTCCCGGTACCCACCGCTTTCACGGTGTCTTCAATAACAAGTTTCCCATATACAACAATCTTGCCCCTAATCGTCAGCTTAGGATTGTTGGTGACATTAGTTGCTTTTTTAATGGTTAAGATTCTGCCCTCCGGAATCGTCAAGGTATCGCTGCTGGGCACCGTTAGTTCAGGGATGACGGTTGGGGTGTCCTCGCCTATGATAACATTTTGTCCCTCGGGATCATCGGGATCAATCGTATAGACTCCATTTCTACGAAATCTCTGCACTTCGGCCGCCAAGTCTATGGCCGAACCATCGATCCGGTCAATATCTATCCAGCCGCCCACCGAAGGATCGGCAACTAATGAAGCGGTGATCCGCAGCCCGTCCACCAATTCGTAGGGGGATACCGAAAGGGAGCCGTTGACACTCAGCTTGGTATCGGGCCGGAGCGTAGGCCCCACAACCCAGAGATTATCGTCATCCTTCTCAAGACCCTGGATACTCCAGAACACCGGCGGATTTCCGCCCAGATACGTTGCCTTAAAGTTCTGGACACCCCCCGCGATAACCTCGGTAACCGTATTGCCATCACGGTCGGTAATCGCAATTGCATTAGTCGTCAATTTCGGAACCACCTGTATCTCCACCGAGTCCGATTTGGTAGAATCAGCCGTTGCGGTAACGGTAACGGTTAAGGTAAGCGGATCCTGGTCCACTGCAATTTCCAGGACTCTGGTGTCTGGAAAATCCGTATCGATGGTGAGTTTGGTATCATCCTTCAAGTCCGCAGACACCGGCGTCTTTACCACCATGGACCAGTCCACCCCCGGACTCCCCGTTACCTGGGCTATGATACGGACATTCTCACCCGGATGAAGCGTTTGGCCGCCGGCTACGCTGATCCTAATCGCCTCAACCGTTCCGCCGCCACCATCGCCGGACGACGTATCCGTGCCTTCGTCCGTGAGCATGTTACAACCGGCCAGTACCAAGCCGCCTATCAATGCGAGCGCCGATAGGCCCGCTAAAAACTTCCTTAAACTCTTCATCTCAACCTCCTAATATCATCAAGCGGGGCAAAATCCCGCATAAATACCATTCTTGGCACGGTATTTGCTATTTCTTGTTCCCAAAAAAACCATACTATGTCGCCAAACCTAGTAAAATCACATATTATACCCTAATAGGGATTTATTTTTTTGTCAAGTAAATACCCGAGATTAACGGCCGATCCTTGCATACTCTATTATCGTCTTAAATGCCAAAAAAACCGGATAAAAACTAAGAATTTAACCACCGACCACACGGACCCTCACGGACAAAGGAAAGGATAAGAAAGCAGGAGTCTGCGGCGTCAGTAGGCCGGAAACACACGAAAAAAACAACAGATTCTTCCTTTATTTGTGTTGAGGTCATCCGGAAGCCAATTTCTTTATAGTCTCTACCGGTAACCCGGTAAGATTACTCAAGGTTTCTATGGGATAGCCCATCGCAAGCCCATTCCGGGCCACTTCGGACTTGCCCTTGGCCTCCCCTCTGGCCTCCCACTTCGCGGTGAGGCCGGTTTCCTCAAGTGCCTGATCCAAGGTCAGTGCTGCTTTGCTGTCCCTCATAACTAACTCCTTAAATGCGGCGGAATTTACCTTGAGTACTACTGCAAGATAGGCGGCCAAATCCGCCTTATCCTGCCGATCCATATCCCCGGTCATCTGCCCGGCTTCCGCCGCCCCCAGCTCGCTTCTGAGGTTCTTTAGCCATATACTCTCGTCCGGGCTTAGCTTCCGGCTGTCTATTATCTGTACCGGCAGTATATCCCCAATTACAGTATAAATGCCCGGGGTGTTTTCTTCAATACTAAAATGCAGAACCTCTTTCGACCTCACGGACCCTCACGGACAAAGGAAAGGATGAGAAAGCAGGAGTCCGAGGCGTCTGTGAGGTCGACTTTTAATATCTGAGCCAGTTCA
This sequence comes from Spirochaetia bacterium, assembly GCA_025997715.1. Lineage (GTDB taxonomy): Bacteria > Spirochaetota > Spirochaetia > Treponematales > Breznakiellaceae > Termitinema. The sequence goes on along the minus strand of BNUY01000184.1, from coordinate 2,917 downwards.
AAAATAAAAGAATTTTAACCGCAAAGCCGAAGGCGCGCAAAGGGGAAGAGAAAACCCTTCAGGACCTGGCTATCCCTCATCTTCATTTGTCGCCGCAGACCAATCAGACCGCAGACCGAAGGTCTGATTGGTCTGCGGTCTGATTGGTCTGCGGCCTGACGGCGCGGTTTTTCTTCCCGCCCTGCTTTGTTTATACTCCTTTAGGAACGAAAATATCAATTAAAGAATAGGGTCCGCGAATTTTCGCAAATGTTCGCGAATAAATCAAATACCCGGAGCGTATTATTCGCGTTAATTAGCGTTTATTCGCGGATGAATTCTTATAATTTCATCCCCAAAGCAGTATAGAAGGAGATACGGTGGTGGAAATGCGTTATTTTGGGGCAAGCTTTTTGACGGTTTCCAGGTCCAGGCCGGTTGCCTTGGCGATTGTTGCCGGGCTTACCCCTAGGGCAAGAAGATTCCTTGCATCTTCTTTTTTGGCTTCCTCCCGGCCTTCTTCCCAGCGGACCGCCAATGCGGTGTCCTGGTTCCATTCGCCCCTTAACATGTTGAATACCTCCGTGCTATGCGCTTTTAAAATATCTGCCAGTATATCATGGTCTTTACCGTATACTATAGCCATTTTTATGGCATTGTCCAGGGTTTCGCCCGCTTTCAGGTACTCCCGGGCCTTGGCTATGAATAAGCCGTACTTTTTCAGCCGGTCACAGTTCCGGGTTATGGCTTCGTTCCGTCCGGCGTTGATGTTATATACCGTGACCAGCAGTTCCAGCGGCGGCTTCCCCCGCGCTATAAGCTCCGTAGCGTCTTTAAAGGAACCTTGGTTCCAGGCGTCCGAGAGTTTGAGGACTTTTTTGTCGGGGTGCGGGTCCGGTCCGTTGTATAGGACGATGAACTCCGGCTGGGGTTACAGCCCCCTGATTTCATCGGGGGAAAGCCCGGTAAGATTACTTATAAGCTCTATTGTTAGCCCCTGTGTCAAGGCTTCTTTGGCGATTTCCCGCTTCCCTTCCTGACGGCCTTTCTGTAGGCCTTCCCGTTTCCCTTCCCGCTTAGCGTGTACAACCTTGCTCTGGGTATCCATCTCGTACTTGTACTCGCTCTCAAGCCGTGCCCGTTCCACCTCGTCCTTACTGATGGTCATTAATACCTGACTCGCCATGTCTATGCCCTCCTCTAATTGGATTATTTCATTTATCTTTTGGCGTTTGGTTTTATCATCTAAATACTTGAAGAATACCGCCCAATGCTCTGCGGCGGTCATCGCCTCGGAAGGTTTTGCTACTATTGGCTCCAGTTTGGATAGTTCCAGGGTAATGATCCGGCTCCTCCCCCCAAGGGATACCCCACGCGCGCTGTCGTAATACTCAAAGGTATGGAAAAAATCATCGTCCGGGAAAAACCGCTTTTTTACCAGGAATGCAATCTGATACGTCTGTTTCAGGTCTTCATATTCCTTCTCACCCCCCCGAATATTCTGGCCGGTAAAGAGTCTGCCGGCATAGAACTCAAGCCGAATCGGCTCAAAAGCATCCGGGTTGAGGGACATTTCCACATTCACCGGTTCCTTGTCTTTCGTCATGCATTTGATATCAAAGCGGATTTGCCGGTCCCGGATGTTTTCTACGGGCGGCTCATTGGCGGTTATGGTCACCACCGAAAGGGGGCGGCCAATAACGGCGGAAAGCAGGTCAGAGAGCGCCCTCTGGGATTCCGGGGTGTTTTTGGTAAAAACCGCCTTAAAGACATTGTCCTTACAAATATTTATGAGGTCGTCATGGTCATCAAAGTGTATTTTTGCCAATAGGTACTCCCATTCCTACTATATACTATTTCAGGCTTTCTTGCAAACTTCACGGTAACCAAAATCCGCTAAAGTAAAATCCCCCTTCCCACCCTATAAGGCTTATTCCGCCGGAAATTTAGTTCCGGCCAACATGAGAACAACGGGTGGCGCCATGAAGCACAAATACGGTTTTCTTATTCTGCTGGCGCTGGCCGTAAGCCAGGGGGTGTACGCACAGCGGATGAAGAGTATGGATTTTCGGAATCAGCAGATAACGGATATCCTTATGGCCCTGGCTGAAATTTCGGGGACCTCCATCATTGCGGATGAAACCGTGGAGGGCGCCGCCTCGTTTCACTTTACCGATTCTGACTTTGAGGATTCCCTGGCTGTTTTCCTTTCTTCCTATAATCTTTTTGCTGCACGGGACGGAACGGCAATCCGGGTTTCCCGTATACAGAGCTCAATGAGCGGAGAAACCGGCCTGGTTACCCTGCGGGCCGGGAGGGGGCGGTAGAAAAACTGCTGCGAACCCTGGCACGGGTTTGGAACACCACTATCCTCCACGATCCCCTGCCCCGCCTTACCCTTTCGGTGGATATAGAGGGCCTGCGCCCGGAACAGGTTCTGGATATTCTTATACAGCCCCTGGAAGAGTTTACCCTTGAAAGAAAGGATGTTTACTATTATATCCGCCACACCGGTGCAGGCGCATCCCGTCAGGCCGCCTCCCTTGCCCGGGGGATACGGCGGGAGGGGGAAACCTATGGCATCGCCCTGGAGAATACGCGGTTCCTTGAACTTCTCCCGGAACTTTTCAAGCAAGCGGAACGGGAATACGCCATCCTTACCAAGGCCGACGGTATGCTGGAAAACCTGTACTACTCGGGAAAAGATTTTGACAGCCTGCTGCGGATTATCCTTGAACAGGGGAACGCCGATTATGTGATCCACAACAGTATCTACTATATTATTGAACTACCGCGCAGGGATATTATCAAAAAAATAAAGCATCCTCGCCCTAAAGGGCGAGGTATTGAAGATTTCTCTTTGAAATCTTTGCGCACGTGGGGGAACATATCCCCCACACCCCCAGCTTTACGCCCTAAAGGGCGGGGAATTATACCC
>BNUY01000183.1 GCA_025997715.1 Spirochaetia bacterium | reverse complement strand
AGAATTGGCAAAGGCAATCTACAAAATGCGTATCAGAGGCGAATGGCACCGTAGCGAAATACCAGCCCGGGTCCTTAAAATTTTTGAAAAAATCGGTATAGACTACCTAAAATAAGCGGAGTTAGGGTTGAAACCTTTGCGCACGTGGGGGAACATATCCCCCACGCCCCCAGCTTTACGTCCTAAAGGGCGGGGAATTATACCCTTAGAGATTAAATTCTTTATAATTTGTGGGTAAAAGTAAAATTGCTGCTTCTGAGCAGAAAAATCTTTTTATATGACATTTCCACAAAATGTGTTATAGTACTAGCAAGAAATATGGAAACCGTGATAGCCCTCTGCGGCATTGGTGTAGAAAAGGTAGTTTCAAACGAACTACGGAAACTCAGTGGGCATTACCGTGTCCTGGAAAGCGGTTTCGGCAAGGTCCGGTTTGAGACGGACATCCCCGGTATGTACCGGGCGCTCATGGGGCTGCGGTGTGCGGATCGCCTGCTTTTAGAAGCGCGTACCTTTCCTGCCGCTGATTTTGACGCCCTTTTCGAAGGGGTAAAGTCCATCCCCTGGGAAACATGGATACCCAATGGCATGGGCGTACAGGTTGCCAAGGTCCGGTCTAACCGGTCCAAGCTCCAGGGCATCACCACTATCCAGGCCATGACCCACAAGGCGGCGGCAGATCGGCTCTGCGCGGCATACCACCAAGCCCGGTTGAGCGAAGCGGGTCCCCAGGCGGCAATCCGGGTGTATGTGGAAAAAGATCAGGCGTCGGTATTGCTGGACCTTTCCGGGGAACCCCTATTCAAGCGGGGCTACCGCACCGAAGGCGGCGCCGCTCCCCTCAGGGAGACCACCGCCGCCGCCCTCCTGTTCCTGGCCAACTGGCGGCGGAAATACCCCCTCTATGACCCCTTCTGCGGTTCCGGTACCATCGCCATAGAGGCTGCCCTCTACGCCTGGGATGCAGCCCCCGGCATGGGGCGGCGCTTTGCCCTATCAGACCTGGTCCCGGCAAACCCGGAAACCGAGGCGGCGGTACGGCAGGAACTCCTGGGAAAGGTCAACTTTGAACGGACCATCCGCATCTACGGCAGCGATACCGATACCCGGGCGGTTTCTATGGCCAAATCCAATGTCCAAAGAGCCTACGAACTGGCCCAGGGCAAGATTCCCGGTTCAGGAATACGCCCGGACATCCGGCTTCCCTGGCTGCCGGAGTTTCGAACCGCGCCTATGAAGGCAGCCCGCCCCCCCGAGAGACTTGCCGCCGAACCGGGCTTTATCATCACCAACCCGCCCTACGGAAAACGGCTGGGGGAACCGGCGGAGGCGGAGGCAATGTACGGGGAAATGGGGGATATAGGGGAGCGGTTCCCGAATTGGAAGCTGGCGTTGATCACCGACCATCCCGGCTTTGAATCCCACTTTGGCAGAAAAGCAGACACGTGCCGGGAACTCACCAATGGCGCGTTGAACTCGTATTTTTATGAGTATGAAGCATTTTAAGCGGGGGTAACAGAATGTCGATAGTGGTGGAACATGACAAACGGCGGCAGGAAATCCTGACACACGCCCTGGATGTCTTTACCGAAGAGGGGTTTGAAAACGCAACCTTCCAGAAGATCGCGGACCACTGCGGCATCACCAGGACCACCCTGTATATCTACTTTAAGAACAAAACGGAAATCTTCAACTACAGCATCAAGAATATGCTCCTGGGCGTAGAAGAGGATCTCCTGCGGGTCAAGGATGATGAAGCCCTGAACAGCGTGGAAAAGATACGCAAGGTACTCATCCTGATTCTGGAACGGCTGGAAAAAAACCGCCGGCTTCTTTCGGTAAGCCTGAACTATCTGCTCTACCTTTCAAAAAGCGATACCGACACGGGCTACCGGGTACGCCGGAGGACCATCCGTACGCGCCGCATTCTGGCCTCCATGCTGATAGAGGGCATCCGGGCGGGAACAATAAAGCCCATCAATGTCCGCGCCACGGATGACCTGCTCTACGGGATCCTTGAAACCGCAATTTTCCGCATGGTGGTCCTGAAACAAAACGATGTGGGAGAATTGAAAAAGTCAGTGGAGCAAGCCCTGGCGCAGATCAGTACGCAGCCGTTAACGGTCTAAAAAAAGCCCCCGAAGATACCGGGGGCTTATGTTCGTATTACGGTGGTAGTAAAACTACTCCACCTTAAACCGGGAAACCTCCCGTACCAGGATATCAATATTCTCCTTGTTATCCCCGCTGATCTCGTTCACCCGGTTCACTGCGACGTTGATCTGATCCGCCCCGGTGGCCATCTCGTTCATCCCGTTGGTGATCTCCTGGGTAGCCTGCTCCAGATTCTTCCCTTCGGTGATAATCTCCTTACTCCCCTCAAGCATCTCCACGGACCCGCCCTTCACCTGCTGGGTAATCCCGTTGAGCTGACTCATCACTTCCAGAATTTGCTGGCTTCCCACGCTCTGCTCTTCCATGGCGTTCCGGATATTCTCCGTCTGATCCGACACGGTCTTTACCCCGGCGTCAATAACCTCAAACTTGTTGAGCACGTTGTCCGTAGACTTCGTAATCTTATCGATAGATTCCTTAATCTTCTTTAACACCGTGCTGATGGTCTTGGACTGCTCCCCGGAACTTTCGGCGAGCTTCCGAATCTCATCGGCCACCACCGCAAAGCCCTTCCCCGCTTCCCCGGCATGGGCTGCCTCTATGGCGGCGTTCATCGAAAGCAGATTTGTCTGGCTGGCAATGTTCTCCATCACCGCGTTAATTTCCAGGAGACCCTCGGACTCACGGGCTATTTCCTGAATATCCGTGGCAACTTCCTGCAGGCCCGTGCGTCCCACATCGGAACTTTCTATCAGTGTTTTAACGCTTTCGGCGTTCTTCCCCAGGGTATTGGTCACCGACTGGATGTTGGCGATCATCTCCTCAATGGCGCTGGAAGACTTCGCCACGCTGGCGGTCTGATTTTCCACATGCCCGTTCAGCTTGTCGATGTTGACGGTGATCTGCTCCATGGTGGCGTTAGTTTCAGTAACGCTGGCGGACTGGTTCATCACCCGGCCCTTGATGCTCTGAATGTTAGCAGTGATCTGGTTGATAGCCGCTGCAGTCTCGGTCATGTTGGAGGCCAGCTCGTTTCCGATGTCAAAGAGGGCCGCCGCCTGTTTCTTAATCACCAGCACCAGGTCCTTGATTTTCCCCAGGGTACGGTTGAAATACTTGGCAAGGTCCGCCACTTCGTCATTGCCGCGCTCGGCAATGGTCTTGGTCAGGTCTCCCTCGCCTTCGGATATGTCCATAAGGGTATTGGCGACCTTGACGATGGGCTTGGCAATAGAGCCTGCCAGGAAGAAGATAATTATCGCCGCCAGAATAATCGCGATGGCCACAATAATTATCGTAATTTGGGTTAACCTGGTTACCTCCGCCATTACCACATCCTGGGGCACCGAACTAAGAATAGTCCACGCGGTCTTCACGCCCCCCACATAAAAAGGATAGCTGTAGAAAAGCTGCCCATTGTTCTCCCCGGAATTCGGCTTTCCGGTTTGCAGGGTAGTTTCCGTATCCGCTACCGCCTGTTCACCAAGAATCAAAACCGATTGGGGATCCCGTATCGGCTTACCGACCATGTTGGGGTTATAATGGGCCGCGATGGTACCGTTGGAGGAATATAAAACCGCCCTTCCAGCCCCATAGGGCTTTATCGCGGATATGGCGTCCGAAGAAGGGGTCAGGTCAAGCATGATTCCCACCCTGCCCACAATAGTTCCATTGCTCACTATGGGATAGCAAATCCGCGCGGTTAATACCTGCCGCCCCTGGAGGTTTGTGTAATAGGGATCACTAAAAACCGGGTCGGTCGAATCTATATTGCCGGCTATATCCTGATACAGTTCATACTGGGACAAGGAGTATCTTTCGAGGGTCCCCGTCCTTCTGTTAAACCACGGCATATAGACCCCGGATGAATCGTATCCCGGCCTGCCCGCAAACTCAGCATCCCTGCCGTCAAGTACATTTGGTTTCCAAACAGAGAAAATCCCGAGAAAGTTCGTATTCGATTCCATAATCCCCCGCAGGATGGTGTCGTACCGGGTACGCCGTTCATCAACCGGAACATTGCGGTAGGAATCCATAATATCGGCCACCGTCTTTGATACGGTCAAATAGTTTTCATACCGGCTTTGCATCTGGGAGGAATACATGCCGGTCAAATTCTCCATGTTGGCAAAAGCCGCCCGGGTTTGCAAGGATCGCGCCTGGGTCAACAATATAACCGATACGGCGGATACAATTACGACCATCAAAAGACCAATGATCAGGGTTAATCTGAACCTTAATTTCATTAATTTCCTCCTGGAAATAATTTTATAATAATCGCGGAACAAACATCCCGCTGTAACACCCTAGTACCTAAGAAGATAAACCACAAAGACCCCAAGAGAGCTACTTTTCTTTCCCCTCTTCCTTCGTGTTCTTTATGTCCTTCGTGGTTAATTACTCTTCTTCCTAAATTACTCCACCTTAAACCGGGAAACTTCCCGAACCAGGATATCAATGTTTTCCTTGTTATCCCCGCTGATCTCGTTCACCCGGTTCACCGCAACATTGATCTGATCAGCCCCGGTGGCCATCTCGTTCATCCCGTTGGTAATTTCCTGGGTAGCCATTTCCAGATTTTTCCCTTCGGTGATAATTTCCTTACTCCCCTCAAGCATCTCCAGGGACCCGCCCTTAACCTGCTGGGTTATCCCGTTAAGCTGGCCCATCACTTCCAGAATCTGCTGGCTCCCCACGCTCTGTTCTTCCATGGCGTTCCGGATATTCTCCGTCTGATCCGACACGGTCTTTACCCCGGCGTCAATAACCTCAAACTTGTTGAGTACATTGTCGGTAGACTTCGTAATCTTATCAATAGACTCCTTAATCTTTTTTAACACGGCGCTGATGGTCTTTGACTGCTCGCTGGAACTTTCCACAAAGCCCAGATCCTCATCGTAGGAAAGTTC
>BNUY01000182.1 GCA_025997715.1 Spirochaetia bacterium | reverse complement strand
TTTCGCCGTAAACCTGATCGGCCACCCCCTGGTAGCCGGGGTTCTCCTTATCCGCCGTACTGCCGCTGCCGGCAAACAGGTCGCCGTTAAAGAACGCCGCCACATACACCGGATAGAGCGCCGCTGCCACGCCCCCCTGAATTTTGTTAGCATGGGCGCCCATATTGCCCCCGGCAAAAAAGAACCACCGGTAGAATTCGAGCTCCTGCCACGCCGTAACATCGGTAAACAGGTCGATGTCGGATGAGAAAGCGCCGCATCCCTGTCCTCCCGCAATGGGGCTTACCGGAGCTGCCCCGTGGGGATGCGGATACACGGCAACCGCCGCCGCGATAAGCAGCAGGGCGGGAATCATGCCGCGCAGTATCCGTGTTATGTCACGCCCCATACAACCACGCATTACTGGTCACGCACAATCCGGAATCCCACATGGCTTAACCGCAGGGAGGGGTGACCGTGTGACTCCTCTCCCCGTGCCCCAAGCACGCACTGCGATGTGGAGTATGACCAGCCGCCGCCCCGATACATCTTGGCCGGGTCCGCCGGCGTCGAGTGGCGGGCCATAACCGTACTCCCCTCGGGTTCCCAGCACCATTCCGCCACATTCCCGGTCATGTCGTAGAGCCCCAGCTCATTGGGCAGTTTTTTCCCACCTCGTGGGTCTTACCGCCCGCGTTCGTAACGTTCCCATACCACGCATAATCAACGATACTGTTCGCCCCGGTACTTCCCGCAAACGCCTTCGTGTAGCCGTTGTTTGCCACCATTGCGCCCCCCGAGTTTCCGCCCATGGCCGCCCACATCCATTCCATCTCATAGGGCAGCCGGTAACCGTTCATGTTCACCTTTTTTACGGCGTTATCCCAGTTGCTGTTACCGTTGCCCGTGGCGGGGACGGGAATAGCGCCATAGGCAAGATTCGCCCAATCCACTTCGACCCCCGCAATTTTAACGCTGTACACCGGGTTCTTTCCCTCTAAAATGCTTAGCTTATTGCAAAACGCTATGGCGGCGTACCAGTTCACCTGCTCTACCGGACGCCTGGCCCGGACCTCCCCGCTGGTGGAACCGGAAGCAAAATAACTCGGATTTACTCCCATCACCGCCTGGAACAACTCCTGGGTTACTTCGGTTTCCCCTATCCAGTACCCCTTGCTTATGTAGGCTATGTCGGCCGGCCCGCTGCCATACTTAAAACCACCCGCGCCGGGGGGGCTTACCAGGAGCATGGTAAACGCGGGAATCCCCGGTTTGGTCCCCGCAGTTTTGGCGGCGGTAAGCGCCGTTTTATTCGCCGGCGCAGTATAGGTCCCGTTTGCTTTTGCGGCAGTAAAGGTGTTGATTGCCGTGTTCAGCGCCGTCACCGCGCCGTCAACCTGGGCTTGGGTAGCGCCTACATTGGTTGACACCGTTTCGGCGGCGGTAATAGCCGCGTTAAAGGTGTCCAATACCGCCTGGGTTACCCACTGCGTATCCGTCGCCACATCGCTTCCATTCACCGATACCACAACCCCGCTCCGGGCGGCGTTGGCGCTTGTAATGGCCGCGGCCAGACTTTGTTGGACGGTAATGGTAAAGTTCTGGGTATAGTTTGATGAAGAGGCCAACCCGTTGACAATGACGGCGGTAACAACAAGGGTTCCCGTTCCCGTGGTCGTGAGCGTGCCGCCGGTAATTACCGCCCCGGTGGTCCCCGCAGACGCAACCGACCAGGTGATGACCTTGTTGCTTGCGTCCGCAGGGACCACGGTTCCCGTCAAATAAAGATTCGTTCCCACCGTAGCGGTATCCGGCACATCGCCGATACCGGTAACCGGTATAAAGCCCACAGTTCCGTCAGGGTGCAGGCACCCCGCATAGAGCATTGCCGATAGTATCAGCAAAACCGTTATCCACTTCATTTGGTTTTTAACCATTTTTTCACTCCTTGTATTAAGCTGCTATTTCCCCTATACTGAAACTAAAGTTTCTTAAACTAACGATTCTTAGACCGTGGAGGCCCTTTATGACCATAGAACAGACCCTTACTATCCCCGAAGAAACCAAACATCTGACGGTTGACCTCCCGGAACCGGTTCCGGCGGGGACGGCTACCTTCCGGCTTGAACTGGAGGATGAAGAACGGGAACGGCTCAGGAACCTCGATACGCCATTGCGGAGGAAGTATCCCACGTTGATTTCAATGATTGGTTCGTGCAAAGGGCTTGATACGATGGACGAGTACTTCGCGCGTAAAAAGGCGGAAAAAGATATGCCACCGCTGCCAGTAAATCTATCACCGTAATTACTTCCAACCACGAATTTGATCCCGTTGAAGAAGCTGAACAGTATCCCTTCCTCTGGATACGCCCTAAACCGGAACCTAAGCCGGGCAAAAAGAAACCGGACTTGAACGCCGTAATCGCCGAGCGGGACCAGGCCGTACAGCGCGCCGAAGCGGCCGAACGGCGACTTGCTGAGCTTGAAGCGTAACTCCATCCCTTGTATCATGCCGCTATCTCCCCTATAGTTAAGCCCGGAGGCCCAAAATGACCATAGTACAGACCATTGAAATACCGGCGGATCACCGGCTGGTGTTTGACGTGCCACAGGAAGTCCCTGAGGGGAAAGCGAAGGTCAAACTCTCTATCAAGCCCTTCAAGCTCTTTGCGAAAAGGCCGAAGAAGGACTGCAACGGCAGGACGGACGGTATACCCCTGGGGAACGGCAGGATCTACTATCCGGCCCCTCCCGGCTACATTCCCGGTCCCCCGGACCCTGAACTGGCGCCCTATATCAAGGAAGCCGAGGAACGGGCCGCACGGGAGCGGGCGACCGGCAAAAGCACCTGGGGCAGCATGATGGGTTGCTGGAAGGACAGCCCCCGTTTTGCCGGCAAGGACGGCGTGGAACTCCAGCGGGAAATGCGGGATGACTGAAACTAAGGTTTCTGAATCTAACGTTTCTGACGCCGATAAAACCGTCTTTGACACAAACTGGGTCATTAACCACCTGAAAGGCCTCCATGACGGGGAGTCGTATGCCGAAACCGAGCGGCATATCAGCGTCATCACCCGCATTGAGTTGTACGGGTATCCGGGTATTTCGCCAAAAGAACGGAAGGACATCACCCGCTTTCTGCTGGATGTTACGGTGGACCCCTTAACCGATGCAATTGAACAGCGGGCCATCGAAGTCCGCCGCAAATACCGCCGCAAAACCGCCGATGCCGTTATTACCGCCACCGCCATAGTCCTTGGCGCAACGCTGGTGTCCGGGGACGGCCACCTGACGAAGAAGAAGATACCGGGCTTGCCGGTTATTTTTGAGCCGTCCCCCCCGGCCAAGGCGTCATGGCGGTCGGTGTTTGCGAAGTACCGGCCCTTCTGGGCGGCCATAGCTTGTCTGACTATCTCCACATTCGTATTAGCTATCCTGTTTATCCTCAAGTAAAAAGGGCTGCCCGGTGGTGTCATCCCACCCCGGGCGTCCCCCGCAGCAAAAACACTGCGTAAACGAAACGGCGTCCGGGCTTCATGCGTACACGCGCCGTTTCACCACTCATCAATAAAGCATCCTCGCCCTAAAGGGCGAGGTATTGAAGATTTCTCTTTGAAATCTTTGCGCACGTGGGGGAACATATCCCCCACGCCCCCAGCTTTACGCCCTAAAGGGCGGGGAATTATACCCTTAGAGATTAAAACAGTGACCGGCGTCTTTTTTCAAAACAGCGCCGGTCGCCTTTCATCTCCTTTTTTTAATCCGCCTCCACCGCCCCCGCCGTTGCCGGTAAAGTAGTGCGAGATGTGCCGTCGAAGTACGTGGTTGGGAAACCTGAAGGCAGGCCCGTGAGCGTTTTCAGATTGGTACTGCCTGCGGAAGTGGGCTTGGAAGCGCCGTCAAAGCTGATGCCCGTAACCCCAAACACGTCCCCGGTGACGCCGGTAAAGCCGCTGGTGAAGGCAAACAAGCCGTCGGCTTTGTCCGAAACATTGTAGCCCCCGGATGTTACGGTTCCGGCGCCTGTATTGTAAACCACCGGATAGGTGGTCGCGGTATTCCCGATGAACAGGTTTCCCGTCAGGGTAAGAGCCGCTCCGCCGAAGTAGATCGCACCGCCCTTACCGGAACTGCCCATCGGCTGGTTGTTGTAGAAGGTACAACCCAGCACGGTTAAGATGGCGTCGGAATTTCCGCTCACTATAGCGCCGCCGTTGCCGCTGCCGCCGGTTGTGGCTTGGTTATCACTGAAAATACAGGATTCCAGGGTAAGATTCCCGTTATTCCGAAGCCCCCCGGCGTACGTGGTTGCCCTACCCCCCTTAAAGTGCAGCCGGCTTATCTTTACCACACTGGGAGGACTGATGACCAGAAGCTGGGTAAGAGTATCCGGCGTAATTCCGCTCTGGGTCAACGTCGTGCCGTTCCCTTCAATAGTGATGCTTGTGGTAATATTCGGCAGTACGCTCGTCAGGGTGATGGTTCCATTCGTGGGAAGGGTGATAGTGTCATTGTCCCGCGCGTCAGTCAGGGCTGCACGGAGGCTGCCTGTGCCGGTATCGTTCGTATTGGTCACCGAAATAGTCCGCGGGATCCAGTCGATGACCGCCAGCACGGTTTTGTGGGCATTCATGGTAAGGAGAAGCCGGTTGGTGTTCCCACTCGGTACGCCGTTCACGAGCCAGTACTTCAATTCCCGGTCCGAACCGGGGCTTGCCGTCAGCTCTTCGTTGGCACCGAGGCTGTAGAGGCCGTCGTCCACATTAGGACCTACATCGTGGCTTACCGTACCATGGGCGGCGTTGCTCACCCCGTAATCCCAGCAATTCTAAATTTACCCTGAATCGGCAAGTCCGCCATCGGTATAGAGAAAGACGAGGAAAGCAGACCATGAATCGTGGTAAGCGAAACGCAGGCAAAATCGCATGGCCTCAAAAAAAGCTACCCGGGTGGAACAGGATGCGCGGGCTTTTTGATAGTCGGTGTCGCAATAATCCAGGATGGTATGAAACTGGAAGGCTATCAGGTTGAGCAAGAAAAACACTTCAGCGGCATGCTCCTTGCCGTGGCCGAAGTTGTGCTCAAGGTTGTAGCCCCGGTTTTTCAAAAC
>BNUY01000181.1 GCA_025997715.1 Spirochaetia bacterium | reverse complement strand
TGTTTCATAGTCAACTCCACGGTACCCCCAAACTTCTTGTTTTAGGGTTTGATTGTAGTTGGCTATGGTTAGATTTTTACATGAGATTCGTCCGGCTCCATGGTTAGATTTAACGTGAGGCTATGCGGCTCCTTGTACGGATACTATTTTTCTGCTATACTCTATCCCATAATGGATGTTATAATTAACCCCCGGGGTAACGGCGCCTGTCCTCTTTGTGATCAGAACGGCGCTTGCCGTGTCCAGGGCACCCTGTTCAAGGCAATGGAGGAATTTTCCGCCAAGGACGATCCCATGGAAGTGGTGGTTTATTCCTGTCCTCATTTTCAGGAGAAACTTTAAGGTGAATGAACGTCTCGAATCCCTATTACGGCGGCATACAGAACTGTCGGGCTTAATCCAGGACCCGGACTTGGTAAGGGATCAGAAAAAATACCGCGACATAATGAAGGAATATTCTCAGTTGGATACCATTGCAGCTTCACAACGGGAGATCGAAGAAATTACCGGACAACTTGATGACGCCAAATCCCTAATCCAGAACGAAAAGGACCCGGAGATGCGTGAAATGGCCAAAGAAGAAAGCCGGGAACTGGAAACCCGCCTGAAGGATGCCGAGGATCGCCTCAAATTTCTTCTGATTCCCAAGGACCCGCTGGACGAAAAGAACATCATCATGGAAATCCGTGCGGGTACCGGCGGTGATGAGGCGGCCCTCTTTGCGTCGGACCTCTACCGCATGTACTCCCGGTTTGCCGAAACCAGGGGCTGGAAATTTGAAATCATGGGTTCCAACGAAACCGAGTTGGGGGGCTTTAAGGAAATCATCTTTTCCATCAGCGGCAGCAATGTCTACGAAAACCTCCGTTACGAATCCGGGGTGCACCGGGTCCAGCGGGTCCCCGCCACCGAAGCATCGGGCCGGATCCACACCTCAGCCGTTACCGTGGCGGTACTCCCCGAAGCGGACGAAACCGAAATCGATATCCGCACCGAGGACCTCCGCATCGACGTAATGCGCGCCGGCGGTCCCGGAGGCCAGTGCGTCAACACCACCGACTCGGCGGTACGGATTACCCACATCCCCACCGGCGTGGTGGTCCACTGCCAGGATGAAAAGAGCCAGCTAAAAAACAAGGCTAAGGCCATGCGCATACTCCGGGCGCGTGTCTACGAACTTGAGGAAGCTAAAGCCGCCAGTGAACGGGCCGAAGCCCGAAAAAGCCAGGTTGGCAACGGTGACCGTTCCGAACGTATCCGCACCTACAACTTCCCCCAGAACCGGCTCACGGATCACCGTATCAATCTCACCCTTTACAAGCTGGACCTTATCATGCAGGGTGATGTTGCGGAACTCTTCGACGCCCTCAAACTCTCCGCCCGTGAGGAATTGCTTCAATCATCCGCATCAACCCCCGCCGCTTCGTAATATGCACAATGTAATTGCCCCATGACTATCCGGGAAGCCCGCATCCAGGGGGCGGGGCGGCTTAAGGATGGCGGCATTGAAACCCCTTCCCTAGATGCATCCCTGCTCCTGGCTTTCATCCTCAAAACCACCAGGGATAAACTTATCCTCCGGGACGCCGAAACCCTGAACGAAGATGCCGCAAGGGACTTTACCCATCTCCTGGACCGGCGCCTTGTAGGGGTTTGTACCGCCTACATCCTGGGCCGCAAGGAATTCCACGGCTTGGACTTCACCGTCACCCCCGATGTCCTGGTCCCCCGCCCGGACACCGAAACCTTGGTGGATGCAGCCCTCGCTGCGCTGCCCCTGCCCCTTACGGAAGACGTACCTCAGCCCGTGCTGGATCTCTGTACCGGTTCGGGGGCGGTAGCTATTGCCCTGAAACACGAACGGCCCTCCCTGGAAGTCTACGCCTCGGACATTTCCCCCAAGGCCTTAGCAATAGCACGGGAAAACGCCCGCCGCCTTCTGGGAAACGCCGAAGCAATCCATTTCCTTGTGGGCGACCTTTTTAACGCAGCCCCGTACCCTCTTTTCTCCAGTATCACCGCCAACCCCCCCTACGTAGCTTCCGGCGAAATCACCGGCCTTACCCGGGAAGTCCGGGGTGAACCGCTTGAGGCACTGGACGGCGGGACAGACGGGCTGGACCTCATCCGGCGGATCATAGCCGATGCACCGGCGCATCTTTTGCCGGGGGGAAGCCTCCTCATGGAAGCGGACCCTAGACAAATGGCGGCAATTACCCTGATACTGGAAAAAAAGGAATACCGGGATATCAGAATCTATCAGGACCTGTCCGGCCGGGACCGGGTGATAGAAAGCCGTGTGCCAGGCTGTGCACAGCTAGGATGAAAAAATGGAACCGCTTGTTTCAACCGGACTCGTGTCCGCGTTCACCGAAAAAATCACCGCCTGCTATTCTGCGGAGGATCGGGAACGGATCAGGCAGGCCTTACGCTGGGCGCCGCCGCAATCCCTCTCCCAAACATTAGGGGTCGCCGTAATCCTGGCGGACCTTAAGATGGACGCCGACACCATTATTGCCGCGCTGCTTCAAAATCCTTCCGGGCAAATAGCCGTCAAAGAAAAATTTGGCAAGGATACCGCCCTCATGGTTGATGGGATCACCAGGATCGCCGATATTTCCGCAAAAAACAAAACCAACCACGAAGCCGAAAATATCCGGAAGATGCTTTTTGCCATGGTCAGCGACATCCGGGTCATCCTGATAAAACTGGCGGATAAACTGTACAGCATGAGAACCCTTCCGGACCCTGGTCCGGCGGACTTTAGTCCGAAAGCCATTGCCCAGGAATGTCTGGATATCTACGCCCCCTTGGCGGACCGGCTGGGAATTTCCTGGATGAAGGATGAGTTGGAGGATCTTTCCCTCAAGCACCTTAACCGGGAAGCTTTTCTCCAGATAAAGGAAATCGTATCCCTTAAAAAAAGTGAACGCCGGGATTTTCTGGAGAAGGTTTGCGGCGCCATCACCGCCGAGGCAAAAGCCGCAGGCATCACTATAGAAGTGGAAAGCCGTGCAAAACACTTTTACTCCATATATCAAAAGATGCGGAAACGCAATAAATCTGTGGGGGATCTCTACGATTTGCTGGGCATCCGTATTCTTTGCAACAGTATTGATGACTGCTACAACCTCCTGGGTCTGGTTCACCGTCTGTGGAAGCCCCAGGACGGCCGTTTCAAGGACTACATCGCCATGCACAAGGCCAACGGCTATCAAAGCCTCCACACCACCGTAATGGTTTCACCCAGAGGGGAACCTTCGGTGGAGGATACCGGCGATGAGGGCAGATTGCTGGAAATCCAGATCCGCACCCGGGAAATGCACCACATCGCGGAATACGGCGTCGCCAGCCATTGGCTTTACAAGCAGGGTACCGCCAGCAAAGTGATCCGCCCGGAGGATCTCTCCATTGTGAATCGTCTAAAGGATTGGAAACAGATTGAAGGGGAAGGTGTCGCGGTCAAGGAGACCGGGTCCTCAGAATCATTCCTGGAGGATATCAAGCGGGAACTCCTCAAGGATTCTATCTACGTGTTCACCCCCCAGGGCAAGGTAGTAGAACTACCTATGGGTTCCACCCCCATCGACTTTGCCTACCACATCCATTCCGCCGTGGGGGATCACTGTGCGGGCGCCAAAGCCAATGGGTCCATCATCCCCCTCAGCGCGGAGTTACAAAACACCCAGGTGGTAGAAATACTAACCGCCACCAACGCACGGCCCCATGTGAACTGGCTCAGGATCGTAAAAACATCTAAGGCCCGGAACAAGATACGTTCATGGCTTCAGGAAAATGACGATTCGGTGATCATCGAAAAAAACGTCATTGCCAAAAAGAAAACACCCCCGGTTGAGCCCGCCAAACCCGCCCAGCCGCCTGAAACAGAAAAACTAAGCGACTGCCCGGTTCAACGTTTTGTCCAGGAACAACTTGGGGGCGGCGCCGTTTTTCAGGTACGGGTGGAAGACGAAAAAAACATGATGATCCGTTTTGCAAAATGCTGTAACCCCGTGGCCGGCGACCCCATACTCGGCTACGTATCCCGGGGCCGGGGCATTATCATCCACCGGAAAAACTGCAGCAACCTGGCAAACATCCCC
Source organism: Spirochaetia bacterium (assembly GCA_025997715.1). GTDB lineage: Bacteria > Spirochaetota > Spirochaetia > Treponematales > Breznakiellaceae > Termitinema. Next base: position 1,060 of record BNUY01000181.1, on the reverse strand, counting down.
GATTTTGCCGAGCGGCGTATCGACACGGAATGGGAAAACGGCGGAACACAGGTCAAACGCTTCAAGATCGAAGCCCGCCTGTCCGCAGACCTGTTCTCAGAAATTGAAGGGGCGGTACGCAAACAGCAGGGGCACCTTGTCGAAGGCCGCCTGGAAGAAACTTCGACTAACCACCTCACCGGGTTTTTCACCATGAAGCTGGAACAAACGGAGGATCTTAAAAAGGTAATGAAAAATATACGGGGAATTCCGGCGGTTTATAGTATCATCTCGCTGAATTGAAAAAAGAAATTTAACCGCAAAGGCGAAGAAGAAGAAAAAGGAGAAATAAAAAAGAAGGGTAGAAAACTCTGCCAAGCAGTTTTTCTAACCCTCTTTCCTTCGCGCGCCTTAGTCGCCTTTGCGGTTTTTATTCTTTTCTTCGTGCTTAGAATAATTTACGCAGTGGGCAAACTCTTCTTGCCGTGTTTCACCGCCGCTTTGCAGGTCTTGCATATCTGTATTTTCTTTTTTGCATCCCCCTCGCCCACTTCCTGCTCGTAGAGAATCTTTGTGTTTTCCCTTAAACAGACCGGACAAGTCCCCCGTCCGCGGAAGGCAAGCTCCCGAATACCCTTACCTCTATGTGCTTTCGACATATGCGTTACTCCCCTTACTTAGCCGCCGGAGCGGTCTTCCTCGGCGCTTTAGCCTTACCCTTCGCAGCGGTGGCCTTGGCGGCGCCCTTTTCACTGCCCTTCTTAGCGTCTGTCTTCTTTTCCTTGGCATCCCCAGCATCGTCTTTCTTCTTATCGGCTTTCTTGGCCTTTTTATCCGAGGCGCCCTCGGTATCCAGCTTATAGTCCACCAGTTCAAGGATAACCACTTCCGCAGCATCCCCCAGGCGTTCACCAAGCTTGATGATCCGGGTATAGCCGCCGGGACGTTCCTTCATCCGCAGAGCGATGTCGGTAAAGAGCTTTGCCACAATTCCCTCATCGTACAAACGGGCGGAAACAAGCCGCCGGTTATGGACCGAATCAATTTTGGCCCGGGTAATAAGCTTTTCTGCACTCCGGCG
>BNUY01000180.1 GCA_025997715.1 Spirochaetia bacterium | reverse complement strand
AACGGAACGCGTCCCGGGCCTTGACGCGGCTCACCGCGGTGATCCACCCTACCAGCGGCAGGATCAGGATAATCACCAGGGCCAGCTTTGGGGAAAGCAGGAACAGGGTGACAAGAACCCCTGCCATCACCGAAAGGTCCTTGAGGAAGGCCACCATGACGGTGGTGAAAAATTCGTTCAGGGTTTCCACATCCCCGGTGAGCCGGGTAACGATTCTGCCCACCGGATGCCGGGAAATAAACGCGGTGGACTGGGATGCGGTCTTCTTAAACAGGTTGAGGCGCATCTCCTTCATGGCTTTTTGACCGATAAGGGAGCTGGTCCAGGTCTGAAAAAAGGTACACACAAAAACTAAGATAAGGATGATGAACATCTGCGTTACAACGGAGAGGATACGGGAAAAGTCCCGGCCCCGGACCGCACGGATTTCATCGGCAGGGAGGGCGTAGAGGTCCGCGGTTTTGATGGCGGCGGTTAAAACCGCTTCTGTGTCTGATCCCCGGAGAAAAAGAGCGGGGTGTACATCCATCACCGCTAAGGCGGGATCGCCGTTCGTAAAATAAAAGGCATACCACTGGTCTCCGCTCAGGATTCCTGCGCTGCGCAGTTCCCCCTCCGCCGCCGCAGTAATACTGCGGTCCCTATCCTGGGGGATAAGCAGGTTTGTTCCCACCGCAATACTTCGCTTGGTAGTACGGAGAAGGGACAAGGCTTTCTCCGCCGCAGGGGAAAGCGCCGTATTCCCGGCAGGACGAAGCAGGAGGTACCGGGCCAGGATCGCATCGTCGATAAGCCGCTGCTGGATTATCGGGATGGCCAGTTCCCCCAGGGTGGAAAGGGCCAGGGCAATAATCATAGCGACGCAGAGCAGGCGGTAGGGTTTTATGTAATCCATAATCCGCCGTACCAGGGCGCCGTCGTATTCCTTTACCACTTCTTCGGTTTCAAAATAATCAGCCATGGGCATCCTCCCCAGGGGAGCCTGCTCCCCCCTCCAGGCGCTGCAGTTCCGCCATCTGCGCGTAGAAGCCGCTGCGGTCAAGCAATTCCCGGGGAGAACCGCTTTCGGCGATCCGGCCCTGGTCCAGCACCAACACGAAGTCCGCGTAGGCAAGGGTGGAAACCCGGTGGGAAACAATCACCGCAGTAGAACTACGGCCCGCCCTGATTTTCCGTTCACGCTCCTCCAGGAGCCCCCGGAGTATCCGCTTTTCCGTTTCCGCGTCCACGGCGGAAAGGGCATCATCCAGGATGAGACATTCGGTATCCATGACGAAGGCCCGGGCAATGGCGGTACGCTGTTTTTGCCCGCCGGAAAGGGTAAGCCCCCGCTCGCCGATGGTGGTGTCCCAGCCCTCGTTGAAAGCCGCCAGGTCCCGATCCAGGGCAGCAAGTTCCGCGCTCCCTTTGAGCAACGTGTCCTCAGGGGTTTCCAGGCCGTAGGCGATGTTGTTCCGTATGGAATCCGAGAAAAGGTAGCTGTCCTGGGGGGTAACCGCAAACAGGGAACGCAGCGTTTCCAGGTCCCAGTCCCGTACATCCACGCCGCGCACAAATACTGCGCCGGGCGGCGGGTCCACCATGCGGGTCAGGGTTTTGAGCAGGGTGGATTTGCCGGAACCGGTACGGCCCAGGATGCCCACCCAGGCGCCACGGGGGATGTTCACGGAAATGTTCTCCAGTACCTTCTTTTCGCCGTAGGAAAAGCTCAGGTTCCGTATCTCAATTTCGTTCGTGTGTTCCCCGGGATCGGGGCGTACCGCCTGCGCGGGGGAAACAATGGAGGGTGTTGTGTTCAGCACCGCGTTCACCCGGCCCAGGCTCACCGCACCCCGCTGGATCAGGTTCACCATGAAACCGGCGCCCATGAGGGGCCAGATGAGCATTTGAAAATAGCTGAAGAGGGCCACCAGTTCGCCGGGGCTCATAAGGCCCTCCACCACCCGGCGGCCTCCAACCAGGAGAAGGATCAGGGAGGTGAGGCCCGAAAGGAAGGTGATGAAGGGGAAGAATATCCCGAAAGTTTTGACCAGAACCATGTTGGCGTCCCGGTAATCATCGTTGGTGTCCGCAAACTTTTTGATGAACCACCATTCTTTTACAAAGGACTTTATCACCCGGATACCGGAAAAGGTTTCCTGGACCGCATCGCTCATGGCGGAGTAGGTTTCCTGCGCTTTTTGAAACTGCTTCCCCACCTTGTGCCCAAAAAAGAGTATCAGTACGGTGATGGGCAAGAGGGGGATCACCGCAAAGACTGCGGTCGAAGCGTCCTGGATAAAGATAATCACCAGGATTGCTGCGGCAAGGACCGTGCCGTCAACCAGGGCTACCAGCCCCATGCCGATGGCGTTCCGCACCGCCCCCACATCGTTGGTGGAACGGGCCATGAGGTCGCCGATTTTGTTTTCCTGGTAGAAATCGTAGGAGAGGACAAGGAGGTGATCGAACAGCCTGCCCCGGAGTTCCGTTTCGATGCGCCGGGAGGAACCGTGGATAAAATACCGCCAGAGGAAACGCCCCGCGCCGATAAGCAGCATTGCCCCGGCCATACCGAGGCAGAGCAGGAAAATACGATGCAGCGCTCCATTATCCTGATTAATACTTCCCAGGGAAATCAGGTCCACCGCCCGGCGCACAAACTGGGGGATCAAGACCTGGGCGGCGTCCACCAGGAGGAGACAGAGGAAGCCCAGGATATATTGCCTCCGGTACCGGGCAAGGTAGGGCAGGATGGTTTTGTATTCCCCAAGGGAGGCCGGTTTCTTCGCTTCCGTCATTTTTTCTTTAAATCCGCTTCAAATCTGGTGACCCAACTGCTCTGTTTCTTCTTGATCAACTCCTCTTCATCCCGGTTTCCCAGAACAAGGGCGAGGCGGCGAAGGGCCGAAAGAAAGACAATTGCCAGTTTGAGATCATCAATATTTTTGGTGGATATTTCGTACTTTTCCCGGTACTGGTCCGCCGACTGGGAGAGCAGTTTTTTTACCAGCCGCAGATGATACATCGTGGGTTCATAGTCCGGAGACCGGGGATCCGTATTGGCCACCGCCTTTTTCAAATCCAAAATATTCTTCGCCACCGTTGCGAAACGTCCCCGTAGTTCTACGAAAGTCCACTTCCATTTGGAATTCTCCCCAAAGGCATCTTCCAAAAGCCGGATGGTAAGCCCAATCTTGCGAACAAGCCGGTACCGCTCGGCGGCGCCCATGTCGGCAATCCCGACAAGTTTATCTTCGTAATCCGAAAAGGGGACATCGATATAATTACTCACCACCTTTTCCATATAGGTGACAGCCCTTAAAAGCGATTTTCTGGCGTCATTGAGGGGGTCCTCGTCCCTGGTTCCCAGGATGACCTGGGAAACATCGCTCAAAATAATATAGTTGGAACTCAGGTTAAGCATATCCTCCGCAAGGCCCACCAGCTTTACGGGCGCATCTTCGCTGTTCTGTTGGAGCAGGGACAGGGTTTCCTTTTCCCGTTTGAGGATATCATCAATGGCCTCACGAAAACTGCTCGTCCGTTCCTGATACCGTTTGTGTTCATCATTGGAACTTTTTGCCATTGTTTCCCCCTTACTTGTATTTTCCCAGCAGCTCATCCGCATGGGCCAGCGCCGCCGCGCCCCCGGCATCCCCCGCCAGCATCCGGGCAATTTCCCCCCGGCGCGTAACACCGGCGAGCACGGAAATTACCGTAGTAGTTCTGCCGCCCCCGGTTTTCTTTTCAACCCTCAAATGATTATCCGCCCGCACCGCGATGCTGGCAAGGTGGGTCACACAGAAGATCTGCTTAATCCCGCCAATCTTTTTTAGGTAATCCCCCACCGCCAGGGCAACCTCCCCCCCAATACCGGTGTCGATCTCGTCAAACACCAGGGTTTCCTGGGTGTCCGCATTGCCCGCCCCGGCCAGCACGGTCTTGATTGCCAGCATCACCCGGGAAAGTTCCCCCCCGGAGGCGATACGGGACAGATCCTTCAAGGGCTCCCCGGCATTGGCGGAGATGAGGAACTCCACATCCTCCGCGCCCCAGGGACCGATTGTCCGCTGACCACCTTCCGCCTGCCCCCGGGGATTTATCCCCACCGCAAACCGGGCGTTGGGCATACCCAGGCTTTTGAGGATGGCGCTTATCCGTTCCCCCAGCTTAGCCGCCGCAGCTCGCCGTTTTGAGCTCATCCCCTGGGCCCTACCCACCAGGTCCTTCTCCAAAAGGGCAATCTCCGCGCCCAGCCTGTCCCGGTTTTCCCCGGCGTTGGAAAGGGCGTCAATCTCCGCTTCCGCCTCGGCCCTGTAGGCGAGTATGGTATCCTCATCGGCGCCCTTCCCGTACTTCTTCCGCAGCCGGTACAGCAGGGCCAGCCGTTCCTCCACCTCTTCCAGCCGCCCCGGTTCGTAACGGAGGGCGTCCCGGTAGGCACGGACCTCCTCCGCCATATCCTCCGCCTCGTAGTACAAATCCGCCATCCGCTGCTGCCTAGCCGCAAGGTCCCCGTCAATGGCCGCGGCGTTCTCCAGGGACGCTTTGATACGCCTGCTCAGGGACAACACCGAGGGCTCATCCTCAAACAGGGCGGCGGCGGCGGCATTGGTATAGCCCGCCAGCTTTTCGAAGGAAGCCAACCGCTTGGACTCCATTTCCAGAACACGGCTCTCCCCGCTTTTAACCGCCGCATTGTCAATCTCTTCTATAGAATAACGGAGTATCTCCAGCCGGGCGCCCCTATCCCGTTCATTGGCGGCGGAGGTTTCCAGGGTCTTCTTCTTTTCCGCCAGGTTCATGAATAACCCGTTGAACTGGACAGCCTCCTCCTCAATCCCGGCAAAGCGGTCCAGGTATTTCCGGTGGACCTCCTTGTGCAGCAGGGATTCGTGGGAATGTTGGCCGTGGAGGTCAAAGAGGAGCCCCATACATTGCTCCAGGTCGGTCCGGCTCACCGGCACATCCTGTATGTATATTGAAGAACGCCCGGATGTTTTAATATTCCGCCGGACGATGATGCGCCGGTCCTCAATGGCAATATCCCTGCCGGCAAGCCAGTCCAGCACATCCCGGTTGTCCGACGAGATGGACACCACCGCAGACACCGACGCCTCGTCACTCCCGGTACGGATCACCGAAGCATCCGTCTTTGCCCCCAGAAGAAAACTGAGCGCCCCTACGATGATGGACTTTCCCGCGCGTAACACCGGCGCG
>BNUY01000179.1 GCA_025997715.1 Spirochaetia bacterium | reverse complement strand
AAGGGCATCTCCCAACAGGTCAGATGATTTAACCAATGCGAGGGTACGCCTTGACTGGTATAACGACATCTCGGGCGACTTCAGCCAGGTGAAAATCACGTATACACACAACCGCGAGGACCGCACGGGGACGGGGACGGGGCTGGGGTCGGGGGCGGGGTCGGGGGGTGTATAGGCTGTGCCCGCGGCGATTGCCGTTGCCGTTTTTCCGGCGCTGGTGTTACCGGCTTTATCCACCGTCTTTAGGGTAAAGGTATACTCCGTGCCCTTGTCCAGGCCGGTAAACATGACGGTTTGATCTGCCTTGGAGAAGTTCCCAACATATTTTTGGGTTGTGCCGGGTGTATACGTGATTACCACGTGATCGAAGTCGCTATCTGCGGGAGCAGTCCAAGTCAGGACTACCTGTCCATCTTCGTCCCCGGTGGCTACATTGAAGGTGACTGCCTCCGCCGGGGCGGTCATGTCAGGATCAGGGATGCTGTCGTCGCAGCCTGAAAGGGCCAGGATTATAATGCCGGTAAACAAGGTAAGCCCCATTAATTTTGCCTTTACCAAGGCTTTTTTACGAAAACCCATAGTTCACTCCTTCTTATTCCCTCTTTAGACCACAACTTTCTTTGTAACTATTCAGCCGGAGTTCAATTCAAATAGCGTAATTCCTTATAATACAAGGAATTAGCTAAAAACTGGCTGAATAGTTACCTTTCTTTATCATTATTATACCACACTTTTATATTTCTATCAATAGCTTTTTTGTGCTATTTTTTTGATAAAATAGCCGAATTTGATCACGATTTTACACAAATTTTACCTGAAACTGCTGTTAGATTATATATTCCTGTCGTATCATTCCGATATGAGCAGGGTGAGAGAAAAACTCATGGGCGCCGTGTTTTTAATATCGGCGTTAACTTCCATACTGGCGGTTGCCTTAATCTGTGTTTTCTTGTTTGCAAACGGCCTCCCTGCGGCAGGGAAAATAGGCGTGCTCAATTTTTTGCTTGGCAGAGAATGGTCGCCGGCTGACACGCCCCCGGTGTTTGGAATATTTCCCATGATACTTGGCAGTCTGTATGTTACGGCGGGGGCGCTCCTTATCGGTGTTCCTATCGGCATACTAGCGGCAATCTTTCTCGCCCGTGTCTGCCCGAAAAAACTCTATCGTGTACTTAAGCCGGGGGTGGAACTACTCGCGGGTATCCCTTCCGTTGTATACGGTTTTTTCGGCATGGCGGTCATTATCCCGCTTTCAGGCAACAGCATTTTATCGGCTTCTATCCTGCTCGGTATTATGATTTTACCGACAATCATTGGCATTGCCGAGAGCGCGCTGCGCGCTGTTCCAGAGCAGTATTACGAGGGCGCGTTGGCCCTCGGCGCGGGGCATTACCGCAGCGTATTCTTTGTCCTGCTCCCCGCCGCCAAATCCGGTGTACTTGCGGCGGTTGTCCTCGGTGTAGGACGTGCCATAGGCGAAACCATGGCCGTAATTATGGTAGCGGGGAACCAGGCGCGTATGCCGGTGTCCCTGTGGAAAGGAGTGCGCACACTTACCGCAAACATCGTTCTTGAAATGGGCTATGCGGCGGAACTGCACCGTGAGGCATTGATTGCAACCGGTGTTGTTCTGTTTGTGTTTATCCTGCTCATAAACTTAAGTTTTTCGGCGCTGAAACGGAGGGTAATATAAGTGCGTAAAAAGCCATCCGAACTATTTATGGGCGCCGCTACATGGACGGCCGCCGCTCTTACCTTTTCGGTTTTGTTGTTCCTTGTGGGCTTCATCCTGGTGAAAGGCGTCCCCCATATCAAGCCGTCACTTTTTGCGCTTAACTACAACAGCGAAAACGTATCACTCATGCCCGCGATGATTTCCACCGTCATCATGACCTTGTTGTCCCTCATCATCGCGGTGCCCCTCGGCGTTTTCGCGGCGATTTATCTTGTCGAATACGCAAAACGCGGCAACAAAGCCGTACTTTTAGTACGGGTGACAACAGAAACGCTTTCCGGCATTCCCTCCATTGTATACGGCCTGTTTGGAATGTTGTTTTTTGTCACCTTTTTAGGCTGGGGATTTTCTCTGCTTGCGGGAGCGTTTACCCTGTCAATTATGATTTTGCCGCTGATTATGCGTTCAAGTGAGGAAGCCCTGCAAGCGGTTCCCGACACCTACCGCGAGGGGGCTTTCGGCCTGGGCGCGGGCAAGCTCCGCACCGTATTCCGCATTGTGCTGCCCGCATCGATGCCGGGTATTCTGGCCGGAGTAATCCTTTCCATCGGACGCATCGCAGGAGAAACGGCGGCGCTGATTTATACCGCCGGAACCGTGGCGCAGATACCTGAAAACCCTATGCAATCGGCACGCACCCTTTCGGTTCATATGTACGCTCTTTCCAGTGAGGGACTTCACACCGGCGAGGGCTACGCCACTGCGGTTGTGCTTTTGGTTGTTGTGGTTTTAATCAATGCCATGTCTGCAAAGCTTGCCCGGCGGATTGGAGGCAAAGCGTGAAGAAGAAACCACGGACCACACGGACCCTCACGGACAAAGAGAAGAATTTTAACCGCAAAGGCGCCGAAGGCGACAAAGGGAAGAAAAAGAGAAGAATATTTAACCACGAACAACACGAACCCGGACTACCCAATTCCCCTCTTTTATTCGTGGGGTTAGTGTGGTTCGTGGTTAATTCTTCTCTTCCTTCGCGCGCCGCAGACCAAAGGTCTGATGTCGCCTTTGCGGTTATTATTCTCTTCGTTCTTTCCTATCTTTTCTTTTGTCCGTGTTGTCCGTGTGGTCTGTGGTTAAATTTCTTCTGCGGATTGGAGGCAAAGCATGAACTGTTTTGATATACAATCTTTGGATTTGTTTTATGGCGATTTTCAGGCGCTTAAAAACATCACCATGGGAATCGAAAGCGGAAAGATAACCGCGTGTATCGGGCCCTCCGGCTGCGGAAAGTCAACGCTCCTAAAGACACTCAACCGCATGAACGATTTGGTAGAGGGCTGCACAATTTCAGGCGGTGTGCGGCTGTTTGGCGAAGACGTGTATGGGAACATGGACATCAATCTGCTCCGAAAGAGAGTAGGGATGGTATTCCAAAAGCCCAATCCTTTCCCCATGAGCGTATACGACAATATCGCCTTTGGCCCGCGAACCCATGGCATAAAGTCACGGTATGAGCTTGACAAAATCGTTGAAGAATCCCTCCTAGGCGCGGCGATTTGGGGCGAGGTCAAGGACCGGCTGAAAAAGTCCGCTCTTGGCTTGTCGGGAGGACAACAACAGCGGCTCTGCATTGCGAGGGCGCTTGCCGTATCGCCTGAGGTGCTGCTGATGGACGAGCCTACAAGCGCCCTTGACCCTATTTCCACCGGCAAAATCGAGGAATTGCTGCTGACTTTGCGGGAAAAGTACAGTATCATTATCGTGACCCATAATATGCAGCAAGCCACCCGGATCAGCGATAAAACAGCGTTTTTTCTTCTTGGGGAGGTGGTCGAGTACACGGACACCGGGGCACTATTCGCCATGCCGCAGGATAAGCGGACAGAAGATTACATTACGGGGAGGTTTGGATGATGCGCAGTCGTTTTGACGAACAGCTTACACAATTGAATAACAGCCTGATTGAAATGGGCGCTCTTATTGAACACGCCATAGCGAAAGCGGTAAAGGCGCTTGAAGAACAGGATGTGGAGTCGGCTCAAAAAATCATTGAAAGTGACGACATAATTGATGACAAGGAAAAGGAAATTGAAACCCTTTGCTTAAAGCTGCTTATGAATCAACAGCCGGTGGCACGGGATTTACGTCAGGTTTCCACGGCGCTGAAAATGATTACCGACATGGAACGTATCGGCGATCAGGCCGCCGATATTTCGGAACTCTGCGTATATCTGGCTGGGCGGAAATATATCATCAACCTCAAGCATATCCCGCAAATGGCGGCGGCAACAATAAAAATGGTGACAGACAGTATTGATGCCTTTGTCAAAAAGGATTTGGCCCTGGCGCAGGCGGTCATTGTCTCCGACAATGTTGTGGACGATTTGTTTGACATCGTGAAAACGGATATGATACAGTTAATCCATGAGGATGTAGAAAATGGTGAACAGGCCGTTGACCTCATGCAGATTGCCAAATACTTTGAACGCATCGGCGATCATGCGGTCAATATTGCCGAGTGGGTCATATTCTCCATTACGGGCAAGCATAAGGATACGCAGGTTTTATAGGAGCAGCGCAATCTCAAAATAGGCGGCATGAGCGGTATCACCTTTACTGCTCAAAAGCCGCCTATACAGTCCTCTAGCGGTTTACTTGAAGCTGCCGGTGTAGCCTGTGTCCTTGATGGCTTTCTGGGCGGCTATGCCGAGTTTGGGGCAGTTACTAAACGACTGCGGTCCATAGGTAATGGCATGTGCGGGCATATTGACGGTGCTTAGCTGCGGGCAATCGTTAAATGCTTCGTCCAGTATTACCTCAACGCTGTCCGGGATGGTTACGGTGGTCAGGCTTTTCATGTTATTAAAGCTGTTACTGTTAATAATTTTTACCCCGTTGGGAATAACGAGTTCGGTGATCGAGTCGTCGTTTCGAAAACCGTTCCATATTTCCAGCGCTTCCGGCCAGGTAATGTCGATCGATTTCAGATTTTTTATACTGTTAGTCATAGTCACCCAGATAGGGGGCACCATTTTCACGTTTTTGGGAAAGACAATGCGCTTGAGCGATTCGCATCCGTTAAAAGCGCAATGGTCATATTCATACTTGCCCTTATACCCATAGTCCTCATGCGTCTCATACTCATTATACTTGTCGGAGATGCTAAAGTTCCCCATATAGGTGATGCTATCGGGGAATACCACCGATTCCAGCGGCGGCCGGTTATTCTGTTTTGCGTAGAAGTCGTTAAAGCCGGATTCATCCAGAAACGCCACCACGGGGAAGCCTTCGATTTCCGCCGGCACTACCAGGTGCGCCCCGAACTTGGCGTCATCCCGGACGCGGCTAATTATCACGCCGTTTTTCGCCTTGTTGAGGCCATAGACAAAGTCGCTCGCCTCCGCCGGTTTGCCCGCGGCCGCATTGCCCGTGTTTTTCACGGCGTCTTTTGCCGCTCCCGCAGCCGTTTTGGCGGTGCTTTTCAGCGCGTCTTTTGCCGCTCCCGCGGCCTCTTTCAGTTCCGCCGCCGAATCGCCGCCGGAAGATG
>BNUY01000178.1 GCA_025997715.1 Spirochaetia bacterium | reverse complement strand
ATCAGAACTTAAAGAGTTTATTGATATTGATTATGAAAAAAAGTGTTTAGAGAAAATATTATCGGCAGGAAAAGAAGATAGAGATACATGGGATGAAAATACAAACAGAGGTGGTAGTCTATCGAATTTTTCCCAAGCAATTCAACAAGATATTGGCGATTTATTAAACAATAAAAACAATGGAAACCTAAAAATATATAATCCCGGTCAATTATTTGCAACAAAACAATATAATGAGCCAAAAAGTTATCAAGCCAATGGGGGGTGGCATCGAGCAGCTCAATTATATGATTTGACACCAGTAGAAGTAACTCAAATTGTGAGTGAAACAGCTTTAAAACTTGTTTCGGATGAAATGAGAGATACAGCGAAATTATGTTTAGTTTTAGAGGAGGCCCACTCATTGATTCCAGAATTTGGTTCTGTTGTTGCCGAAACAGATAAGAATGCAACAAATGGTACGGCAAGAGCAATTCTGCAAGGTCGAAAGTATGGTTTTGGTTGTATTCTGATTACACAAAGAACAGCTAATGTTACAAAGACAATATTGAATCAATGTAATAATATATTTGCAATGAGGACATTTGATGGCACAGGTAAAGGATTTCTTGCAAATTATATGGGGAATGATTATGCTAATATTCTGTCATCTCTAAATGAGAGACAGGCTGTCTATTTTGGGAAATCTTCTAGTTGCGAAAATCCTGTGCTTATTAGATTGAATGATCGTCAGATATATTTGTCTGAATATCGAAAAAATCATCCCCTTAAAGAAATTATTAAAGAAACCAGTGAAAACAAAAATGATGACAATAACGAGAATGGTGAATTTATAGATGATATTCCATTCTAAATTATATTTGATAAGGAAGAAATTTGATGTTAGAAAAATATAAACATTCAAACAACTTAAAACAATTTGTTAAATGGATAATAATTAGTGCTATTATAGGAATCTATCGGTCAAATGTTAGAATATAGATTTAAATATACCTAGGCTCTGTTCCATAACGCTGCACCTATTTCAATTACACATGCTTTAAGTTAAAATCCGCTGCAACTCTTACGGCTACAGGAAATTCTTTTGGGTAGCGCAAAACAAGACTTTCAAAAGACTTATCTAAAATGCCATGCTTTTTACAAGTTTTTAGACCACTACTGTCAAAGCCTTTTATTATCAATCCCTCAATTGCTGCTTTCAACCCATAACGCTTCACCATTTCATCAACTCTGCTTGTGGAATGCCCTGTTTCTTTTCTATAAGTCTTCTCACAATCTTCAAAATCCTCTTCTAATGTCATTTTATGCCTCCTTATCTATTATAGAATCTCGCCTACTTTAGGCTCAAATTCAATGATATAGCAAGTTTTTCCAGCGATTTATTTATAGGCGCAGTCTTATGGAACAGAGCCTTAACTAAGCTCTGTTCCATAAAGCGGGGACTACTCTAAATCACACTCCTCGACAATATCTTTTGGTGAGGTCTTAACGCATCCACAGCGTCACTAATATCTTCAATCAAGTTCATACTCCTCACCATTAAGAGTCATTGGTTTTGGGTCAGACGCTCTCATCCTTATGTCATCATAATGAAGATTGAAAATATCATCTACTATTTCTTGGAGCGCCCTTTCTGGGTTGGGACATTTGGAAAGGAAGTCCTTTTGTTGAACCTCGGCCTTTAAATCTTGGTCTTCTTCTTTTTCCAGATTTTCATTTTGCATTATCCATAAATCCCAGTTATGATCGAAACATTCTTGTTTCACTTTTGTTTCACGCCGAAACAAATCACAATCTGTGTAATTATCAGTTAGATACTCTTCAATCTCTTTCACAATAGTCGATATTTCCACTTAAACTCCTTTCCACGGTTTATCGTCAAGCGGATCGACATGAATTATACTTCTTATAAAATATTAACAAAAAATTAGTTTATGAAACAGAACCTGGATTAAACCAACTATTTTCACCTTGCAGGGTAGGCCCCTTGTTATGGAACAGAGCCTATACCTATTTCAAGGATGTGTCATGCTGTTAAATAACAACGAATACCTGTCCATAGCCAACACCATAAAGTCCCAAATAAAGGCGGCGCAGTATCGGGCTGTTCTCGGCGCAAACAGTGAATTGATTTTGCTTTACTGTAACATAGGGCGCACAGTCAATGAATGTTCCGCATGGGGGAATAAATTCATTGAAAATCTTGCCCGTGATATTAAGCACGAATTTCCCCAATCTACCGGATTTTCCGTCAGAAATCTGAAGTATATGGCAAAACTTGCCAAAACCTGGCCGGACCTTAAATTTGTGCAACGCTGCGTTGCACAAATCCCCTGGCGGCATAATATCGCCATCATGGACAAGGTGAAAGATGAAAAACAGCGGGAATGGTATGTCAAAAAAATTATGGAAAATTCATGGTCAAGGGATGTCCTTGTCCATCAAATTGAATCCGATTTGTACCAGCGGCAGGAAACGGTCAAGAAAATTAGCAATTACAAAAAATCCCTGTTAAAGCCCCAAAGCGAGCTTGCCATTCAGACCATGAAAGACCCGTACATTTTTGATTTTATCCCTTTCAAGGAAGGTATGCTGGAGCGGGAAATTGAAATCGGGCTGATACAAAACATAACCAGTTTTTTGCTCGAATTGGGAACCGGCTTTGCCTTTATTGGCAACCAGTATCATCTTGAAGTCGGCGGCAGGGACTTTTATATCGACCTGTTGTTTTATCATCTGGTTCTGCGCTGTTATGTGGTAATTGAACTCAAGATGGGGGATTTTGAACCGGAATATGCCGGGAAATTAAATTTCTACCTTTCCGCCGTTGATGACATTTTGAAAACGGAAGCAGATAACCCCTCTATCGGGATTTTGCTTTACAAGACCAAGAATAACCTTATCGCCGAATATTCACTTAAAGACATGACCAAGACTATCGGTGTAAGCGAGTACAAAATACTGAACAAAGTCCCCAAGCAATACAAAAAATCCCTGCCTTCTGTGGAGGATATTAAGAAGCGTATTTTACCGGAGAAAAGCTGATTGCTGGAATTATATGCCAAACCATAAAAACGGTTCACCTCTTGAGACTCCATGGTTGAACTCGTCAAGTGGAAATACTCATAGGGTAAGCTCACGTGTTTGGGGAATGGATTGGAGAAAGGCAGCCAGATCCTCCGCCGTAGAAAACTGGCCCTGAAAAAAGGAAGGCCCCCCGCCCCCCTTTCCGCCATGCTGTGTCATGAGATCCTTTAACAAAGGCCGGATATCCACCGATTTAACCGCACATAACCCGGCAAACTTCAACTCCCTTGGGGAGGCAAGCACCAGCACCGCCGCGCACAAACCTTGGGCGGCACGGCCTATACGCAAAACCTCATCCATATCCGCATCGGCAAAACACTTCGTTAGAACCCGCCCCTCCCCGACAGCCTTGCCGGCCTCGTCCAATAACCCCGCCCCCCGGAGCAGCGCCTGGGCCTTACGGAGGGCGGCCTCCTCTTCCAGGGCCTTCAGCTTCCGTTCCAGTTGGGCAGCCTTTTCCACCAGGGCCAGTACCCCCGCGCCGGTTTCCGCGACCGGTACACTGAGGGCATGGGAAACGGTTTCGGCGTTTCTTCGCAGCGCCCTGCTATCCCGCAGTACCCGCCGCCCGGCGATAAAGCTGACCCTGGTCATGCCCTTGTACTTTTCCGCACCCAGAACACGCAGCATCCCGATTTCGCCGGTGGCGGTTACATGGGTTCCGCAGCAGGGGGAGAAATCATTCCCCTGAATCTCCACCACCCGGATCACCTCCTCCCCCTTGGGGGGTATCTTCCGCAGGGGAAAATCCTCGACCCGTTCCGGCGGGCAGCGGTGGATGATCACCGGATGATTTTCTTCAATGGCCTCCGCCACCACCTCTTCCACCGCCAGCAGGGTTTCCCCGGCAATTTCCCTGGTATTCACGTCGATGGTACACGGATGGGATCCATCCGCAACATCCTCCCCCAGATGCATGGAAACCGTGGGCGCCCCGGTCATCCGGAGTATGGTCCCCGAAAGAAGGTGCTGGGCGGTGTGGAGCACCGTAAAATCCCGCCGCCGCACCCGGTCAAGGACCAGTTCCGCCGGTCCGGGCCTCAACTTTTCCCCGTCCCCGCTGCTTACTATATGGAAGATTTCGCCGTTTTTTTCCTGCACATCCAGCACCGGGATCCCGTTGATGCTCCCCCGGTCGCCGCTCTGACCGCCCCCCTCGGGGTAGAAAACCGTGGCGTCCAGGATCAGGGCAAGCCCATCGTTATAAGGGCGGATTTCCAGAATGTTCGCGGTGTAAGATTCGGCGGTAGGGGTCTCGTAATAGGCTTTGCGGGTTTCCATGGGGCGGCTCCTGTTATTTGTTACTTTGAATTCCCTCTTGTTGTCAAGGTCCTTCAAATGCCCTAAACTATAGGCATGTCGGATCCATTGTTCAGCGAAACGGAAAAAACACATTATACCTACGCCGATTACCTTGCATGGGAAACGGACAAACGGTATGAACTCATGGACGGGACGGCCTATATGATGGCTTCCCCCCCGGTAATCCATCAACATATAAGCGGGGAACTTAGCCGCCAATTCAGCAACTTCCTCTTGGGAAAACCCTGTGAAGTATTTGCCGCGCCCCTGGATGTACGCCTTTTCCCCCGGAAAGACCACACCGACGATACGGTGGTACAGCCGGATCTGCTCGTGGTGTGCGATAAAACCAAACTATCCGGAGGGGGTTCCTGTGACGGCGTCCCTGATCTGATGATTGAAATTGTTTCTCCATCCAATACCGTGCAAGAGCTGTTAAGGAAATTTAATTACTATCTGGACGCCGGCGTCCGGGAATATTGGGTTGTTAATCCTGATACGCAAACGGTACAGGTCCATGTCCTGGAAAACGGCCATTTTGTATCCACCATATACAAAAAAGACAGCGCCATCCCTGTTTCGATCCTGCCGGGCTTGGAGATTGACCTTAAATCCATCTGGGCGCCTTCACCGTAAACTCCATGACCCGCCCGTCATGGGGGTGATGAAACACGATACGTTCCGCATGGAGGCAGAGCCGGGAAAGGGGGTCCGTCTTTGCGCCGTACCGCTTGTCCCCCTGGGGGAGGACCGCCGGGGAAGGGTGATTGTCGTATCCGGCGGCCAACGGGCGGTGACCCACTGGAAGCTCCTACGGATAGTTTGGTTTTATCGCACACCACGAGCAGATCCGGCTGTACCACCGTATCGTCGGTGTGGTCTTTCCGGGGGAAAA
>BNUY01000177.1 GCA_025997715.1 Spirochaetia bacterium | reverse complement strand
TACCGCCGGCCAAATTCAAGGGAGCAAAACCGAGTTCGATGGTTATGCCCCGGCGTTTTTCCTCCTCAAGGCGGTCGCAGTCAATGCCGGTCATCGCGCGTACTAACGCTGTTTTACCATGGTCGATATGTCCGGCTGTCCCGAATATAAAAGGATACTCCACCAAAACCTGCCTCTTCCTTTGCAATATACCGAATTATATTACAAAATAATTCCCATGTCAAGACAAATTTATGGGTATTCGAGCCAGTTCCAAAATGCAAGACAGACCACGAATGACACGAAGAACACGAATAAAACAATTCTTATTCGTGCGGATTCGTGTTATTCGTGGTTATAATCTTATTTTGGAACTGGCTCAATCAATAATTTCTTCATATATAATATTCCGTAGTATCATTTTCCGTCACTTCAAACTCGGCGAAGACCCTATGGCGGATGCTCTGGAAATCAACGTTTGTTCTGCTCCGGTGATCCCCTAGATTTACCGGGATAATTTTTTTGATTTTCCCCGGGTTTGGTGTCATTATTACAATTCTGTCCGATAGAAATACCGCTTCTTCAATATCGTGTGTCACAAAAACAATGGTCTTTTGCTGACCTCTTTGTATATTAAAAATTTCATCCTGCATTTTTGTTCTGGTAAAAGCATCTAAAGCGCCAAAGGGTTCATCCATAAAAATAATATCCGGGTCAACCGCCAAGGCGCACGCAATTGCCACCCGCTGCTGCATTCCCCCCGACAACTGATACGGATGCGCTTTGCTGAAATTTTCCAAGCCGACCAAATTGAGGTACCTGCTTGATATATCGTGTATTTCTTTTTTGGGCAGCCTTTTAGCTTCCAATCCTAACTCAACATTTTTTTGCACCGTGCGCCAGGGCAATAAACTATAGTTTTGAAATATGGTGACATATTTCGGCGATGGTCTTTTTACTTCCGTCCCGTCAATAACGATACGTCCTGAGGATGGCGCCTCGAACCCCGCGAGGAGATTCAGGAGCGTGGTTTTGCCGCAGCCGGAGCTGCCCAGAAGACAGATAAACTCCCGCCGCTCAATTGTCAGCGACACATCTTTCAGGGCCTTGATGACCCTGTCGTTTTGTTTATATTCCTTTGATACATGATCAATATGTATGTACAAAACTATCCCGGACTTTAGTCCGCTCCCTTTTCACCGCTTTGAATGTTCCAGGTTCGGGCTACCCATCTTTCCAGAAGCCGGATAGCGCCGTCCAAAAGCAAACCCAAAAGCCCTATGGTGAGCATCGTCCCCATCAGGTGATCCGAGCGAAAATTGTTCCGGGAATCAATAATGAGATAACCCAAACCCGACTGCGCCCCCACCATTTCCCCCGCCACAAGGAAGACCCATGCCGTTCCCAGCGCCAGGTGCAAACCCGTTGCGATATGCGGAAACGCGGCGGGGAATACTATCTTGGTTAACAGAGCCGGCTGCCGTATCCCGAAATTTTTAGCGATTTTGAGATACGTCGGATCAATTTTTACGACGGCGGATACGGTGGATAACAATACCGGAAAGAACCCCGCGATGACCACAATAAGAATTGCGGGCAAATCACCGATGCCGAACCACAACACCACAAAGGGCAGCCAGGCAATCGGTGAAATAGGCCGCAAAATCTGGACGACAGGGTTTACGAAGGGCCATATGTTTTTTAACCAGCCCAAAATCAGGCCCGTTACAATCCCTAAGATAACGGCAATCCCGTATCCAACGGCAAAACGGTACATGCTGGCGGCAATGCCCTTGTACAAAACGCCATTTGCGATCAATTCCCCGACACCGATTACAACACTGCGCGGCGAGGGAAATAGCGCGGGGTTATAATGCCCAAAGGATACCGCCGCCTGCCAAAGGATGACCAACACCGCAAAGCCAACGAGAACATGGAGTACGGCATTGTTCATCCGCATTCTAATTTCCTTACTTATCCAACAGAGCGGGATTCACAAAGTTTTCGTAGGTCGGCGGATTTTGTGACAATCCATACCTCTTTACCTTGTCGGTTAAGCTGGAATATGTTTCGGCGGTGATTTCCAAGTTACTGTATGAAATCCACTGCAGCGAAAGATCTAGCACCTTCTTGTCAACACCCAGGTATTCTGCGGCGATCCGCTCTTCCTCGTCCCTGTTACCGCTGATGTATTTGCCCGCTTCGCCATACCGGGAAACCAGTTCTTGCGCCGCCGCACTTTTGTTTTTAATAAAACTGTTGTTTAACACAAGAGAGCAGCAGAGCGAATGGTCCCACAATTCCTCAGAATAGTACAGCACCTTCCCTGTGCCGAGGGCAACCGCACGGGCCCCGAAGGGTTCCGCCACACAATATCCGCTGATAGACCCATTAGCCAGTGCGGAGGGCATTTCGGGCGGCGGGAGTTCCACAATATTTAAATCCTGTTCAACCATGCCCGCATTGTCAAGCATTTGCCTGAGCAAAATATGGTGGGAGGATTGCCGGTGCGGAATGGCAAAAGCCTTTCCTTTCAAATCCGCGGTGCGGTTTATATTGTTATTAACAATAATAACATTACCGTCCGTATGGCCGAGCGCAACGGCTTTCAAATCAATTCCCTGCTCCTTGGCTTTCATTGCCAGCTGAATCAACGCAATGGCTCCATCTATTCTTCCGGTATTGAGGGCGTCCATCAACTCCGGCCATGAACCGTATTTAATCAATTCAATGTTGATAGCCGGGTTGTCTTTTTGCAACTCCGCTTCCGCGAAAATGGGCAGCGAGTGGGTAATAGGCAAATACGCTATCTTTATCGTTTCCCGCGTAATTGCATTTTCCTGCCTGCCTGCGTCGTTTTTGCCGGCGCACGGGGCCGCCATAGTCAAAACAACCAACAGTAACACACCAATAAAACCTTTCTTCATATTTCTTCTCCTTAAAATTTAATTCCAGGCTAAGTTTTTCCTCAACCCGGTAATGTCATCCACAATTTTATGAGCGAGAGTCATGTGATCCACATCAATGATCATGCTCGACCCGAATTTTTCCCTGCTGCCGTTCAACACATATTCCATAACATTGTCCGAACCATGTATCGGCGGGTACACGCAATGATATGAATTGATACCCAGCAGTCTGAAACTAAGCGCCGCGCCGATTCCCTTTTCATTTGACCATTCAGGGCTCGCAAATGCGTAGGGCATATCTTTTATATCCGCACAGACTTCCGCCGCCAATGCCTTAAACAATGCCGATGCCCTTGCGTTGTCGATACATTCACCCATATGCCAGACGGGCGGCAAATCCCCTTTAAGAAAATCGGCCAAGCCTGGTCCCGTTTTGGCATTGGCGTTACAGAATCCCAGTTTCATAAGCGGGAATGAAGCGCAGCCGTTTGTTAAAATCAAAATATCGTTTCTCAGCAATTCATCCGCCAATTCGACGACTGCTTTTTCGTACATAACTTTAGGATTACTGCACCCCACCAAGTTTACAATCCCCTTGACTTTGCCGGATTTAAGCGCCTCCGCCAAAGGCTTTAGTGTTCCCCCAAAATAATTTGTTATGTATTCTGCGGAGAAGCCCACCTGCGCTTCCACCTCATATTGCGG
Source organism: Spirochaetia bacterium (assembly GCA_025997715.1). GTDB lineage: Bacteria > Spirochaetota > Spirochaetia > Treponematales > Breznakiellaceae > Termitinema. The sequence continues at coordinate 1,729 of BNUY01000177.1, read as the reverse complement.
AATGAAGACCGGCACATCCCGCCGTGCGGCGAAACTTTCAATCCCGCGATGGAGGATTTTTGACGCCAATGTGTGTATCTCGCCCATATTGGAGTGATGATGATCGAAGCCGTAGTGTTCCGCGCCGGGCAAGCGGGTTGAATCACTGGTTGTTACCACGGTGGTCCGCACACATTTCGCCACATCCATAATTGCGGGGAACACGTCCTGCACATCCGCCACCCATAAATCCAGGGCTCCCGTCCCCAGCACAAGCTCGGCGCCCACCGCGTTGGAAAGCGGAATGACGTTGCCGTAACGGTACATGGCCGACAGTCCTGAACAGCATATACCATAAAACTGAATGCCAAGCGCGCCATGCTCCCTGGCGGCATTGATAAACGCGTCACTTCGTCCCAGCTTAACAATTTCCTGAACCAGCAAAGGGGAGTGCCCGTGCACAGCAATGTTAACATATCCCTTTTTCAATGCGCCCAAATTCATCTTCAAGGTACTTCTATTCGGCAATCCGAACAGAGAGTCTATGGCGATTGCGCTCCCTAAAACACTGGACCAGGCGAAGGCAAGGCCGCACCGCTCAAATTGCCGCATCACATTCTGCCAGTCGCCGTCGGTTCCCGTCCCGGTTCTGTGCATCGCCTCAAACACTTCGTGGTACGCGCTGATTGGAAGGATGTCAAGTTTTTTCCATGTTGCCAGCCGTTCTGCCGCCGCGAAGGCATGTAAGGTTTTGTGCGGCGCAGGTACCGGGCGGGATAAATCTTCCAATAGGATGCCGGCGATTTGAGAAGCGAGTTCGTTTGTTGATTTTCCGTTTGTTTCCAGTCCAAAAGCTTTTGCCGTTGCGCGTACCTTGCCTTCACCCTCAATTGGAAGATCAATTTTTCCTTCGGCGGCGTATTTCAAGGCGAGCATACTTTCTCTGCCCCGTGCGCCGTGACCCGCAATCGCTCCGGCCATATTCCGCAGCAAATTTCGTGCGGCAATTAAATCCGCATCCGCGCCGCATACCCCGCGGGGGGATTTTTTTGTAATTTTGCAGGGACCCATGGAACAATTTTTACAGCAGATACCGGCCAAGCCAAAGGTGCATTGCGGTTTTTGAGCGTCAAACCGGTCGAACACGGTGCCGCAGTCAATTTCCTGCATATGCAGTAACATTTCGCGCACCGCAGGATCCGGGGTTTGCAGCATCACCTCTTGCTTTGAAGGGAAGCTCTTTCGGTACTCGGCGACGGCGTCCGTGTAATCATTTACTTTTGACAAAGCCACTATCTCCTGCTAAAGTCATGGTATATGTTATGCCGAAGCGCCGGCGTGCAGTGTTTCGGTGTCTATGTCGTTTTCCATTTTTCCGACCACATAACCCGCAAGGATGCTCTCGTTTACGTTGAGGAGGGTCCTTCCCATGTCGATGATGAAGTCCACCGAAATGAGTATGGCGACCAGCTCAATCGGCAAGCCTAAGAGGGCCAGCACCATGAGGGAAACATTGGTCGCGCCGCCGCCAACCCCGGCGGTTCCGATGGAGGCAATCACCACGTAGATAACCATGGGAACGAGAAAAGCCGCCGACCAGACATTCACGCCCTGTGCCAGCCCTACGAGGATTGCCAGCATCGGCACATAGACTCCGGCGCAGCCGTTCTGTCCGATGCAGGTACCAAGGGTCGCCGCGAGGTTGGCGTTCACTTCCGAGACGCCGAGGCTGCGCTGTGCTTCAATCGTG
>BNUY01000176.1 GCA_025997715.1 Spirochaetia bacterium | reverse complement strand
GGAATAGTATCGTTTGCTGCCGCTCTATACCAACCTTGTACGCCATTGTCTCGCTCCTGCTTTGCTTCGCTCTCCCCTTTATAGCAGTTCTATCGCTTTTTGGCTAGTTTTCGGACGGTCTGCCCCCAAGCTGTCCGAAAACTCAAAAAACCGGCCCAGCGACACCAGATATATCGGTAACTTTACCAAAAAAGAGTCAGATAACGCTATATGTGTGTTGCCCATTGAGTTTTCGGACAGTCTGCCTCCCCCCGGGAAAACACCAATATCGCATAATTTGAGCAGTTACGGTCGTATTGTGCCCATTCCACCCCTGTTTCAGATAAAATTTCGGGCAAACCAACTTTTTTTTGCCTTTTTATGCAACATTCCAAAATAAAATACTGATAACTATGCATTTTATAGCGGTTTGAGATGTGTTTTAATCAAAGTTTTTTGTTGCTGATGTTTTTAAGTGACTTTAGGGATGGACACTATGTAGAGTGGTTTGATTCCAGGGAGAAAGCGGAGCTAGAACTCATTGAGGCGCTAAGGCTTTCCGAAGAAGCGGTGGTCGCATGAACAAGCCCATTCGCAAAACGGCTGGAAAAACCTATTGGGCGGTTCTTGTTGAGTATGAGGTTGGCAAGAAACCCAGTGAATAGGAGCCTTTATTTTAAATTCCGGCAGACTCAACCACTTGCCACTCCCCTATGTTCCGGTCCTGGTAAACAAAGTTTACCCCAACCTTAAACAGCTTCTTCCCGCTGCCCTGCCAGGGAAGCAGGTAGTCCTTACTGTCTATCTGAGCCAGGGCTTCACCGGCGGATTTGTCCAGTTTGAACTCGAAGCAATATACATAGTTTTTCGTTTCCACCAGGCTGTCTATACGGCCCGCGGCAAGGCGTACCTCGGAACGGCAGGTTAAGCCCAGCATCCGGAAAATAAGATGAAACACGGTCTGGTAGTATCGCTCTTTCTTTATCTGAATGTCGGAGGGGATGGACGCCAGAAACGACTTAATCGCATTCAGGGCGCCGTCAACATCCCCCCTAACAAGCGTCCGCGGCAGTATTCTCGACAATGAGTGAAAATCCGCTTCCGGCGCGTGGATGTAGTATTCCACCAATGACCGGGAAAATGATGCGCGTACTTCTTCATTAGGGTAGTCCAGATAATATTCTTTTGCTTCATCATCGTAGTCAACAATGGTGAGGTAACCCGATTGGTACAGGACAGGAACCGCTTCCATGTTTTCCACATCAAACCGTTGGAAATCCGCCAACATGACACTTTCATTTTCCAGGTTCAGTATATCTATTTTTTGCTCCTCTATCAGTTTGATAAGAAAGGTCGGCGTCCCGGTGGCAAACCAATAGGCGTCAAATTCTCCGTTACGATGAAAATGATTTAACAGCCCAAAGGGATTGTAAACCGTCACCGGGTCTTGAGAAAACCGGTAGCCATTGTAAAAACGTCTTAACTCATCAAGATAGGTTTTCTTATCACTATTCTTCTCCCGGACAATCCGGTCTATTTCACTTTCAAAATCCCGTTCAAGCTCTTCCTGGGTTATTCCGCAAAGATCGTAATAAGCGGAATCCAAGGTTAAATCCGTTATATTATTCAATTCAGAAAATATGCTTACCTGTGCAAATTTGGTAACCCCGGTCAGAAACACAAAGGTCAGATACTGGTCGGAAGATTTTAATACTCCGTAAAAACCCTTAAGGGCGTTCCGCATGATTTTGTGCAGTTCTTTCTCGTCAATGGTACTGAGCAATGGCTTATCGTACTCATCAATGATAACCGCAGCCCGTTCGTTGTATTTTTCAGAAACATTTCTTAAAAGCTGCGTAAAACGGCCGCCTATAGTTTCGCCGTCAAAGGGCACGCCGTATTTTTTGGCATTTATTTTAAGGGCGGTATTTATGGTTTCATCTAACTCTTTAAGTCCCTGGGTATAATCCCCGGGGTTCAAATCAATGCGGATAACCGGACGCTTCCGCCAGTCCCACTCAAGGCGGTCTATGGCAAGCGCCGGCTGCCCCGCTATCGCCTGAAACAATTCGCGCCGGCCCTCAAAAATCGCGCCCATGGTGGAGCATAAGAGCGACTTTCCAAACCGCCGGGGCCGGGACAGGAAGAAGGTTCCCCCCGATCCGGTCAACAATTCGTGGATGCGAGCGGTCTTATCCACATAAAGGAACCCGTCCTCGCGAATTTTAACAAAATCCTGTATCCCAATGGGTAATTTTTGACTCATAACCCAGTATAAACCGATTTTTCCCTTAAAACAAGGATTCCATAGTGCAATTGACGGATACCCCAAACCGCTTTATAGTGATACCTAATGGGCGTACTTACCAAACAAAAGATAGGGAGTTACTACGACCGGTATAAGGGTATAGATGTCACCTTTACCAGGGAGATACTCCAGGTTACGGGCCTCATTACCCAACAGGTGCTGCTCAAATGCGGGGGTGATTTCTGGCCCTGCGTGGTGTTTTCCTCCTCTTTTGAGGGGGCGAAGGTGGTGGCCAATATCAAGTCGGGCATCATGGAAAAACTGCAGAAAGCGAATAACTCCGTAAGTCTCCGGCTCAGTTTCAAGGCCCTTGAGTCCGATACCCCGGTGACCTTCTTTGTTTCCGCCCGGGTTGCGGGTTCCAGCCCCTACGGCGGTTCCGCGGATACCGCCCTGTTCAACCTTCAGTTTACCCAGCGGCCCCCGGACGATTTAATTGAAATCATGGGGCGGGTGCTGGACGCCACTATCAATTCCTCAAAACGAAGGGCGGAACGGGTTCTTATCACCCCGGACTCTCTGCGAAAATTGCGGCTCATCTCCAAGGACACCGCCGCTTTTATCGAGGGGGTACCCCGGCGCTGTATCCTCCGGGATATTTCCTTTTCCGGGTCCAAGATCATCATGATGGGGGTGGCCAAATTCCTGGTGGACCGGGATACCGCCCTGCGCCTGGACTTTGATGACCCCCGGGAGAGTTTTCTGGTCCGGGGGAAGTTTGCCCGCGCTGAACCGGTGGAAGGCCGGAAGGAGTTGATAGCCCTGGCGATAGACTTCACCGAAACAGCGGTTCCCATGGGCTATAAGGTGCGGATGAACGAATTCCTCAGTGCGGTCCGGGCGGATAACCGGCCCGACAATACCCAGGAGACGGTCCCGGCGGCGGCGTCAAAATAGATGGAAGCGGCACGGAATAATATCGTTTTTTTATCGGTCCCCGAGTCCCTAAGGGGGCAGTTTGAGTCCATGTCCCCCGGTGAGGACTCGGATTTTTCCATTGATCCCGCCATACCTATCCCGGTGGAATTGCCCCCCGGCGAAAGTAAGCTGGATTTGGAGCAGCTTTCCTGGGAGATGATCCTCTCCGGTATGATTCGGGTTGTGGCCGACCCGAGTATAAGCGCCGAGGACGCCGACTACTACCGCCATTTTGTCCTGGCGGTAAAGCCGGATATCCTGGAGGAGTTTACCGAAGCGGCGATCCTCAAGGCCCGGAACGGTGATTATGATCTGGCACTGGAAATTACCGGCGCGCTGAGGGGGCTTTTCCCCGCATCTCCGGTGGTACTGCTCAATACGGCGCTCATCCTGGAAAACCGGGCGGCAGCCCTGGAACGATCCGGCAGGGAGGAAGCGGCGGAGGCGGTTGACGGAGAATACGAAAGCGCCCATCAGGCATATCGGGAACTGCTGGCCCTCCGCCCGCCCTTCCCGGACGGCCTTTTTAACGCGGGTTTCTTCTATATGAGACGCCAGAACTTCCTTAAGGCCCGGGACTGCTTCTCCGCCTACCTCGCCCTGGAGGACAAGGAGAACGGCGCCCGGCTCCCGAGGGACAAGCGGGACAAGGCCAAAGAGATAGTCAAGGAAATCGAAAGCCGGAACCTGGATGACGAGATATTCCGCGAGGCCTACGACTTTATCCGCCTGGGTGAGGAGCAAAAGGGGCTGGAAAAAATCCGTACCTTCCTGGAACAGCACCCACGGGTATGGAACGCCTGGTTCATCCTTGGCTGGGGCCTCCGCCGCCTTTCCCGCTGGGAGGACGCCGCCGCCGCCTTTAAAACGGCCCTGGAACTGGGGGGCGACAACAGCGATACCCGGAACGAGCTGGCCATCTGCCTTATGGAGCAGGGGAACTTCAAGGATGCGCGAAAACACCTGGAGGCCGCCCTCCGGGAGGAGCCGGAAAACGTCAAGATCATCTCCAACCTGGGGGTGCTAGCCCTGCGGAACGGGGAAGACGATGAAGCCGCCGCTTTCTTCCGCACCGTACTGGAACTGGAGCCGGAAGACCCGGTAGCCCGGGAGTATTTTGGTAATGCCTAATCAAACCGGTACAGGGGGGTGGAAAGGTACCGTTCCCCCGTATCCGGGGCAATAACCACCACCTGCTTCCCCTTCCCCAGTTTCTGCGCCACACGGACAGCCGCCAGGATCGCCGCCGCCGCGGAAATCCCCAGGAGCAGACCCTCCTTTGCGGCCAGACTCCGGGCAAAATCCCCGGCTTCATCGTTGGTGATGCGGATGATCTCGTCGTAGATTTTGGTGTCCAGCACTGCGGGAATGATCCCGGCGCCAATCCCCTGGATAGCGTGGGGGCCGGGTTCTCCGCCGCTCAGCACCGGAGAGGCGTCCGGTTCAACCGCCACGATTTTTATATCCCCCCGCAGTTTTTTCAGATAGCTCCCGGCGCCGGTAATGGTACCGCCGGTCCCGATCCCCGCCACAAAGGCATCCGGAACCTTCCCGTCAAGGGCATCCACAATTTCGGGGCCCGTGGTCAGGACATGGGATTCGGGGTTGTGGGGGTTTTCAAACTGCTTTACCTCAAAATATCCGTACTTCGCCACCAGTTCCGCCGCCTTATCAAAGGAGGTTTTTATGCCCCCTACGGCGGAAACGATGACCAGTTCGGCGCCGTAAGCCTGGATAAGCTGCCGCCGTTCAATGCTGACATTATCCCCCATAACGATAATAAGTTTATAACCCTTAACCGCCGCAACCAGGGCAAGGCCGATGCCAGTATTGCCGCTGGTTACCTCCAGGAGGGTATCCCCGGGCTTTATCCGCCCCTCCGCTTCCGCCTTGTTTATCATATTCAGGGCGATCCGGTCTTTGACACTGCCCCCGGCGTTAAAACTCTCCAGTTTGACATAAACAACCGCCCCACCCGCAGGGGCCAGGCGGTTCAGGCGGACAATCGGGGTATTACCGATAAGCTCCGTAATATCATGTGCAATACGCGGCATATCATTCCTCCATATATTATACTATATTAATTACATGATTTTAGTAAGATATAATAGTATCGTCAAGTCCCTTTGAAAAATTTCC